>JAOPJY010000001.1:1206216-1506216 GCA_025517425.1 Halobacteria archaeon AArc-dxtr1
CTCGGGCAGGTCACCCTGATCGTCTAAGAAGCCGCCGACCTGGGAGACGCCGATGAGCGTTCCCGCCGTGTCGAAGAAGTCGACGAAGAAGAACGTGAAGACGACCAGTGCGAAGACGAGCGGATCGTCCGCAACCATCCCGAATCCGTCGATGAAGCCGGAGATCAGCGGTGTGATATCGTACTGTGCGGAGGCTAGCATCGAGACGAGGCCGTCGTTGGTGGCGTCCTGATACGCGTCCTCGGGAACCAGTTCACCAGCCGAAAAGAACCCGGCAAGAGTCAACAACCAGCCCGCGACCGCCGTGGTAACGATACCGATGACGATCGACCCCTTGATGCCACGCGCCCAGAGGATAAACGTGAGCGCCAGCCCAACCAGCGAGAGCCCGGCAACCGGACTCGTCGCGACGTTACCGAGGTAGACCAGCGTCTCGGGATCGGCGACGACGATCTCCATCTCTTGCAGTCCCAAGAAGAGCAAGAAGACACCGATACCGGCCCCGACGGCGAACTTGACCGGTTCGGGGAAGAGTTCGATGATGTACTTCCGGGCGCCAACGGCGGTCAACAGGATGAAAATAATCCCCTCAACGAAGACCGCGACGAGCGCGACCTCCCAGGGGACGCCGAGCCCGAGAACGACGGTGAAAGCGAAGAAGGCGTTGAGTCCCATCCCGGGTGCGAGTCCGAACGGCCGATTCGCGTAGAACGCCATGACGAGGATTGCGACGATCGACGCGAGGATCGTCGTGACAGCGAGCATCTGGAACACCTCCGGTTGCTCGTATCCCTCGATCTGGATTGCTTCGCTCAAAATAGCCGGATTGACGACGATGATGTATGCCATCGCCAGGAACGTCGTGAGGCCGGCGAGCGATTCGGTCCGAATGTCGGTGTCGTGTTCGTCGAACCCGAAGTAGGTCGCGACGCGGTCAGTAACCCCCATATTGGACGGTCGAGCATTGAGACACCGGCTGCTTAAGTGTTCCCGTCCATCTCGACGAAAAGACGTTCACGTTCGTGGATATGGAGTGACGTGATAGCTCGTCACTCGATACCGTGTACCCCGACACGAACTGAGAGTGCTGGGAGCGAACGCACACCGTGACGCCGCCGTCAGGCGAGATCACGTTGGCTCCACCGCCAAACGGGATCAAGTATTTCACGAACGAGGGCGTATCGCCATCCATGCAATTTGTTATCGTTGGGTACGGTCGGGTCGGTTCGCGAGCGGCGCAGGTTCTGGCCGAAGAGGGCCACGAGGTGGTCGTCCTCGACGTTGAACCGGACCGGGTCGAACGCGCCGACGCGGACGGCTTCGAGACGGTGACCGGCGATGGAGCCGACGAGGACGCGCTGCTCGAGGCCGGCATCGAAACTGCCGACGCGATCGGAGCGTTCACGCCGGATCTGAACGTCAACTTCGCGGCCTGTATGGTCGGCAGCCACCACGGCTGTCGGACCGTTCTTCGGATCGACGAGGACTACCGGCAGGAAATCTACGAAAAGTACGCCGCAGACGTCGACGAGATCGTCTACCCAGAACGCCTGGGTGCAGCAGGCGCCAAAACAGCCTTGCTCGGGGGCGACTTCAACGTGGTCGCCGACCTCGCGGCGAATCTCCAGCTCACGGTCGTCGAGATTGGGGATGGATCGCCGGCGATCGGGAAGCGAATCAGCGAGGTTGAGCTTCCCGCTGGCGCTCGAATCTACGCCCACGGGCGGGCGAAAGAGGCACTGACGATTCCGCTTCCGGGAACCCAGCTCGAAAGCGGAGACGAGGTTGCCGTCATCACCGAAACCGACCACGCCGACGCGGTTCGCTCACAGTTCGTCTCGACGAGCGTATGAAACCTCTCGAGGGCACGGCTTGTCGGCTCGTCGCGTGGAATCGGGGAAAGAGGGGGATGGGGAGCAAACTGCTAGGCGCGCCAACGGAAAGGATGGGGGAATGAAACCGTCGGTGAACGCGCCTGGTTCTACCAAGCCGGCGGAATCGTATAAAGGTACGTCAGACAATCGCACGACGGAAGTCTGACGGGGAACACAACCGATGCGGAGTGGTCAGCGATCGACCCGGAAGACGAGTACGTTCTGGTGAACCATCGACGGAACGAACGAGAAGGGGTAGCCGTAGACGTGGAGGTCCTTGGTCGGATCGTACCAGACAAGATTCGCGGCAAGGGTCACCGGTGCCCCAGCCTCGATTTCCCGGGCGAGATCAGCCGAGAGGAACTCGTAGGACTGCTCGCGGTACATGTCCCCGATGAAGACGACCAGGTGAGCGTCGTCGGTCAACGCTCGGGTGAAGCGAGCGAACTTCTCGCCCATATCGGCGAGCCACTCGGCTTTCGTCTGTAACCCCGACCGAGAGTCGGTCGAGTCGGCAGCCGACGATTCGTCGTCGGGCACCGCCTCGAACGAGCCGAGTTTGCTCGCCCGCGTCGCGCGCTCGTTTCGGGTCTGCTCGAGTTCGTCCATGTGCCAGTAGGGCACGTCCGTCAGGAGCAGGTCGACCGACTCGTCGGGCACGTCCGCGACGAGAGCTGCACAGTCTCCGTGACGAATGTCCTGTGCGGCAAGCGGGGACTGACCGCGGTCTCGGCGCGCGGCGTTTTCGCGCTCGAGGACGTCCCGGTAGCGGTCGATCCATCGTTCGGTTTGCTCGAAGCCGATCGCCTCGCGCAGGCCGGTCCCCTCGTGTTCACAGAGGCTCGCACCCAGAAGCGTGCCGCCGACGCCGGCGAAGGGATCGAGGACGGTATCGCCCGCCTTCGAGAAGCGCTCGATGAGATCGGCACAGAGTCGCGGTGGCTTCTGGCCGCCGTGTTCGCTTCGCAGCTCGTGTTGGAGATCCGGCGGGTAGCGTTCGGCGATCACGGACTTGGTAGCGTACTTCCACTCCCGGCCGGTGAGGTCGTTCACTCGGTTGCGTTCGTCGTAGATCCCGCGACCCTCGCGGTAGGTCTGGTAATCGGCCAGCTCGTCGGTGTCGACCACCTCGCCGTCCTCAACCGGGAGGGAGTCCTCGCGGGCGCGCTCCGCGTCGAACCCACCGTCGTCGTCGGTCACGAGACGGCTCTGGCGGTGTCGCGGCTCCTCGTCGGCCATACCGTCGCGTTCGGTCGCCGCACTATAAAGGTCGTGGACGGCAGTGTGCCGCGGTGGAGGTACCCCATTCAGTCGCCCGGGGCGGTAACACCGGTGTCAACTGTCGTTTTGTACCTCTGGTGCGTAGCCGAGGTATGAACATGCTCGTCGACGGCGAGTGGCGAACCGACGCGTTCGAGACGACCGGCGAAGACGGCTCCTTCGAGCGCCAGACGACACCGTTCCGAGACGAGATCCGCGACGAGCCGGATGCACGATTCCAGCCCGAGGCCGATCGGTACCACCTCTACGTCTCGTACGCGTGCCCGTGGGCCCACCGGACGCTGATCGTCCGCGCGTTAAAGGGCCTCGAGGACGCGATTTCGGTCTCGGTCGTCGACCCATATCGTGGCGAGGACGGCTGGCAGTTCACGCCTGAGAAGGAGGGCTGTACCCGTGATCACGTCCAGGACGCCGACTACCTCCGCGAGTTGTACGTGCGCGCCGACCCGGACGCAACCTGTCGGGTGACGGTGCCAGTCCTCTGGGACACCAAAGAGGAGACGATCGTCAACAACGAGTCCAAGGAGATCATGCGGATGCTCGATACCGAGTTCGACGACGTGGCGGCTCGCGACGTCGACCTCTACCCGGAGGGATACCGCGAGGAGATCGATCGGGTGATGGACGAGATCTACGAGCCGATCAACAACGGCGTCTATCGCGCCGGGTTCGCGACGAAACAGGAACCCTACGACGAGGCGGTCGACGAACTCTTCGAAGCGTTAGCTCACTGGGACGAGGTGCTCACCGACCAGCGCTACCTCGCGGGAGAGAAACTGACCGAGGCGGACATCGCGATGTTCACCACGCTGGTCCGATTCGATCAGGTGTACCACACCCACTTCATGTGCAACGTCCAGTTCATCCGAGAGTACGAACACCTCTGGCCGTACCTCCGTGATCTCTACCAGACAGGCGCTGGGAGTGGGTCGGCGGATCCGAGCCACGGGAGCGTCGCCGAGACCGTGAACATGGACCACATCAAAGAACACTACTACACCACCCACCCGGACGTCACGCCGCACGGAATCGTGGCACGTGGACCGGATCTGGACTTCGAGGCGTCCCACGATCGCGACGAGCTTCCGGGAGACCCACCGGCCGCGCTCACACCGGTTGGGAGCGCCGATTGATGGTAGTAGTGATTACCAGCAGCGGTGGAATTAATATCCTACCACTCACAGGTCGATGTAATGGAGCAGGGGGATCGAGATCGTGGACCGATCGGCGACCAGTTGGCCGATCTGAAGGGTGACGGTTGTAATCTGCTGGTAACCGGTAACGTCACACAGGACGTGACCTACCACGCGACCCGAACGCTGTTCGGTGCGAGCCAAGAGGGACGGGACCGCATTCTCGCCTGCACGGATCTCGAACCCGGAGCAAATCACTATCTCCGAACTGGATTCGACGCAGATCCGTCCGTCGTCTCTGCCAATAGCCTCCACCGAAGCGTGACCGTGACCGATCCCACACAGCCCGGAACGCCCCCCGACCGAGCCCTCCGACCGTTTCGAGCGCGAGTGTGTGGAAGGGTCGCCGACGCGGTCGAGGCGCGGGAGTCTGTCGGTGCTGGTCAATTGCGCCTCGGCGTATTGACACTGCGACCGATCGTGGAGCGATTCGAGCGAGACGAGGGCCGGAGGTTTCTACGCGTTCTCACCACGCTGGTAGACGGCGCGAGCGGAATCGGCCACTATCACCTGCCGGTTGCCGACGACGATGCGCTGGTCGAAACCTACGACGACCTCTTCGACGCACGGATCGAACTCCGAAATCGTGAGGGCGCGCTCCCGGAGCACCGCTGGTACCTCCCGGAGACGAACCAACCGACCGACTGGTGGCCCCTGTAAGATGGCCTCCGAGATCCGCCGTCCCGAGATCGACGACACGGGAGATTGCCAGATCGAAGTCCGAGATCCGGTCGAACGCTCCTCGTTGGGGTTTTCGTTCCCGGAACCGGTCGCGATCGAACCCATCGAGACGGACGACTTCCATTTCCCCGTCGAGACGGCCGTCCGGTTCGCAGCATCAGCGATCGAGTGTGAGACGATCAGAGACGTCCACGTCTGGACGGGAGACGGCGAGTTCGTCGCCGAGTCGACCAACGGCGAGGCGCTCATGCTTCCAGCCGAGGAGTACCTCATCGACGTCGCAGGATCGATCAAATGCAACTTTCGGGTGACGGCCCCACTGCAGGTGCTCTCTGACGGGGAGCGAACCTCGATCGGCTTTGAGCGGGAGACGACCGTCGAGCTTGGAATCCGATCGCTTCACGAGCGCCCGCGAGGAGCGATTACGGTCAGCGAGAGTCCCTACTCGTTGCTGGAGGCACTCTCGTATCTGGGCGACTCGCTACAGACGCTCTCACCAGATCGCTCGTTTCCGACGCTCCGGGGCCACCCCCCGCGATTCGAGCGCGGGGACTCCCTCGAGATTCCCGACGGGCTCTCGAAGCCCGACACCGGGATCCAGCTGCAGCTCCCGCCGTCGCGGCGCTACCTCTATCCGGCGACGACGCTCGCGTACTACCTCGGCGCCGAGATCGTTCCGGGGCGAGAGCCGCGGCTGGTCGCCGACCGGCAGAGCCACGATCTGGGCAGCGACGAGATTTCGTACGACCGTGCGGTGTCGCGAATCCTCCAGCACGTCTTCTTCTTGGACTGTCTGACCCGAACCGAGGGGATGGTCAAGGCGCCGTTACACGAGCGCTCGACGTTCGAACGCCGGTTGGCAGAGACCGATCTCGGCCCGGACGCGGTCGACTTCGCAGCGCTGTACGAGGCGCCGATCGACGAGCGCGTCGCGCGCTACCTCGAGATTCCCTTCGAGGCCGTCGTCGACGACCTCCCCGAGTGGCGTCTCACTGCGGACGTCCAGCCCGACCCCGAGTACCTCGAATCACTGCCCTACCTCGCCGCAGATCTCGCGATCGTCCGCTGTCGCGATCCGACCCCGGTCGACGACCTGCCGGAGACGCCAGAACCCGTTCGGGACTTCTTCCGCGACGGGACGCTCGAGGAGACAGACATCTCGTTCGTCGACCTCCCGAAGGCCTGGTCGGTCGAGCAGACGTTCGTCGGCGACGCGAACCCGATCGCTGCGTCGAAGGCTACGCTGGAATCGTTCCGCAGCAAGTTCGACCGAACCGCCACGCGGTCTGACGACGTCACGGTAACCGTGATCGTTAACGACGACCGCATGGGAAAAGAGCGCGAGGCGGTCCGAGAGCGCTACCGCGCGCTCGAAGAGCAGGGTGCGACGGTGACCGTCGCGACGGACGCCAGCGTCGACCGCATCGCCGACATCCTCGGCGGAGACGACGACTTCATCCACTACATCGGCCACGTCGACCGGGAGGGGCTGGAGTGCCCCGACGGCCACTTCGACACCACGGAAAACGGCCCCTACGGCGTCGATGCCTTCATCCTGAACGGCTGCCAGTCCTACGCGCAAGGTGAGGGACTGGTCCGGGGTGGCTGCGTCGCCGGCGTCGTCACCACCTCGAAGGTGCTCAACGAGCCCGCCGTCGAAATCGGCGCCACCTTCGCCCGCCTGCTCACCGACGGCTTCACGATGGCGGCTGCAACCGACGTCGCCAGCCGCCAGCGGCTGGTCGGCAACCAGTACCTCGTCATCGGCGAGGGTAGCTTTCGGGTTGCCGAGCGGGAGAACGGGACGCCGACAATGTGCCAGCTCGAGGATCGTGAGGACGGATCCTGGGATCTAACGATGAAGACCTACCCTGCATCAGACATGGACATGGGGACATTGATAACACCACATATCCCCGGAGTTAATGAAAGATATCTAACATCAGGAACTATTGATACACTACATGTTAAAAGAGAGGAATTGCGTGCGTTTTTAGAACCGACCTCATTCCCAGTGGAACATTGCGGCGATCTAGTGTGGAGTAATGAACTAATCACACAGATATAGCCGTTAGGGACCAGGATACGAGGAGGAAGTCGCCGCCACAGAACCAACCTGTGACAGCGCCAGCATCACAGCGAACACGGCGCCAATCATGCGCGGGTTGTTTTTGAGGTACGAGACGATTCGACCGTCGGAGTTGTCCTGAGTGGACATACGACAACCGAGGGCCGGGGATTATATTATATTATTTTAATACTTCGTAGTAGAATAATAAACAAGTAATTGTAAATGTGTGTGTAGGAATACCATTCAGGCAATATCAGCGGATCCCGAATCGAAGTCTCCAGGGCGGCAGTCGGGTTAGAAACGACGTTCCGAGGGGATCTCGACGCCGCTGATCTCGAATCTGGCGCCGCCGTCGCGGCTTTCACAGAGGTCGACGTCCCACTCGTGGGCCTCACAGACGTGTTCGACGATGTTGAGCCCGAAGCCACCCTCTTCGTCGGTGCCGGAGTAGCCGATGTCGAAGATTTCGTCTCGCTTCTCGGGTGGGATTCCGTCGCCATCGTCGGCAACGGCGAAGCCGGAGCGCTCAGAGAGACGGGTAACGCAAACGGTTACGTCGGAGCCACCGTGTTCGACGGCGTTGCGAAACAGGTTCTCGAAGAGGTGCTTGAGTCGGCCTCGGTCGGCCTCGAGTTCGACGCTTCGTCTGACCTCGAGTGTGGCGGTGGCGGTCTGGACGTTGTCCCAACACTCCTGGGCGACGGTGGCGAGATCGACCTGCTCGGCGCTGCCGAGGCCGTGGCCCTGCTCGGCGAAGGCCATGACGTTCTCGATGATCTCGAACGCCCGCGAGTGGGCCGTGTCGATTTTCTCCACGTGGCGCGAGTCACCGTGTTCGGCGCGGATGAGTTCGAGGTGGCCGTTGGCAACGTTCAGGGGGCTACGCAGGTCGTGGGAAACGATGTTGGCGATCTGGGAGAGGCGATCGACCTCGGTCTCTAAGTTTCGTTCGCGCTCGCGAAGCATGGCCTCGCGCTCGCTGCGATCCAGGGTGACGGTGAGGTTCGAGGCGAGCACCTCGACGAGCGTCCGGTCGGTGAGATCGAAGGGCGTGTCCTCCTGGGAGCCGGCGATCAGGACACCGTGATCACCGAGCGGGATGAACATCTCGTTGCGGATCGCCGTCTCCGGATTGTAGACGTCGGGATCACTCGACACGTCCTGAACGAACGCCGAAGCGCCGTTGTCGTAGACGCGCCAGGCGATGCTCGAACCGGGCTCGAACGACGGGGCACCGTCACAGAGAACCGAGAGGGAGTCGCTGACGGCGACGGGTTCGAGGGAGTCGGTCGTCTCCTGGTAGCGGTAGATTGCGGTGAGTTCCACCCCGAGGATGTCACAGGCAGCCTCGACACCGATTTCACAGACGCGTTCGACGCTCTCGGCGGCGAGGGCAGTCCGCGTCGTCTGGTGGAGAGCGGTGAGTTGGCGCTCGCGGGCCTTCCCGCGCTTTTCTGCACGGTAGCGTTCGACGACGTTGTGGATTCGATTCGCGAGGACGGTGTACTGATCGGTGCCGGTTTCCTTCTGTAGGTAGTCGGTGACGCCCCGAGAGATTGCCTCGCTGGCGACCTCCTCAGAGCCCTTTCCGGTAAAGAGAATAAAGGGCAACGACGGGTACGATTCCCGTACCTCGTCTAGAAACTCGAGCCCGTCCATCCCGGGCATCTCGTAGTCGCTGACGATACAATCGATCTGATGCTCGGCGAGCAGTTCGAGGCCCTCGTGGGCGCCGGGTGCGACGATGGTCGAGAGCGAGTCGGACTCGCGTTCGAGAAACTCGCCGACGAGCTGGCCGAGGCTCGTATCGTCGTCGACGCACAACACCCGTACCGGCGGCGGCTCGACCGACGGCGCGGTGATCGACCGTTCCGACGCATTCCCCATGTAGGAACTGGTTTGAGTGCCACAGATAATTACTTTTGGGAATTGAAAGGTAAACGGAGACGAACCGGACGCAGAGCCGTACAGCGACCAGTCGACCGGTGGAGTTACCGCTTGTGAGTCGGTCCGCCGACGTTTCGCCGCCAGGACCGCCGGCGCGGTTCGGCGTCGTCGTCGGTGAGTAGCCGATAGAGCACGTAGCCGACGGCGGCAAACGGGAGCAGGGGGAGGAGTCCGATGAAGATGATCGCAGCAATGACGTACCCGATCGTAGACATCCCGCGGTTCGGACCGTACCCCGTCGAGTCAGACACCTTGACGCACATAGTCGTCCGTTTGGCGGGCGTGACCTTCGTCCTTTCGAACCTGGAGACTACCCGGTCTCGAGACCGGTTCTGTCACCCTCGCCGTCGGCGAGGACGGCCGCGGCGTCGTCCTGTGGTCGGTAGTCGAGCGCCAGTATCGTCTCCGAGAGCGAGAGGAACCGCTCGGCGTTGCGCGAAATGCCGTGGGCAACTAGCGGAGAGGATTCGAGCGTCGTCGTTGCGGCCGCAGAGACCACGCGCCGGCAGTCCTCGGGACTGAGCCACATCGCGCGGGCAAAGCGCTCCCCGGGTCCGTCGCGCTCGTGACACTCAGTACGTAACTCGTCACGAGTGAGCAGCCAACCGATGCGGAGGCTGACGACATCGATACCGTGGCGGCGCGCGTAGTACTCACCTAAGGCCTCGCCGAACACCTTCGAGACGCCGTAGTAGGTGTCGGGTGCGGGGGGATCGTCCGGACGGACGACCGAGGGGGTACCAACGGTCGACTCGGGTCGAGTCGGCGAGACGGTGTTCTCGGCGTTGACCGCGTGGTTCGAGCTGGCGAAGACGACTCGCTCGAGGTCGTTCTCGATCGCGGCCTCGTACGCGTTGTAGACGCCCGCGACGTTCGGTCCAGACACCGTCTCCCAGTCGGCTCGCGGCGAGGAGATCGCTGCGAGATGGATCAACACGTCCTGTCCGGAGAGTGCGTCGACGAACGCCCCCCGGTCCTCGATTTCGAGCGTCTCCGTGTCCATCTCCTCGCTCTCGCTGTGGGAGTACAGCGTCAGGGTAGCATCCGGGAAGGCGTCGGCGACGACCCTGCCGACGCGTCCCGACGCGCCGGTGACGGCGATGTTCGTCATGTGCGAGGCGACAGGAGCCGAGGGGAAATACGCCGGGTTGGCGAGTGCCGGTCGATTTCAGGGACACGGCAAGAGGGATCGAGCGGTCGAATTTAAATACGAACACGCGGCCAGAGCGACGCGTGATGATGGACGCGACGGGAAACGGCGTCGAGAGAAACAGCGTTCGGACGCAAGACGATGGGACATAGAGCGATCGTCGCCTACCGGCGCCCTGATGGCCGGTACGATCTCCGGTACAGCCACTGGGGCGGCGACGAGCTCTCGCTGCTCGAGCGCATCGATGTGGAGACGCCGCTGGCCGGTGGGCTCGTCGACCCGACGGTCCTCGAACCGAGGGTCTCGGTTGCGGAACTACTCGAACGTGTTCTCGACCCACGGACGTACGAGACGCTGTATCTCGTCTCGACGGCGTTTTCGGTCGAGGCAGAATGGGTCTGCTGGCTCGGGTGGGATGCCGACCGAACAGGGAGAGAGCCAGACGACGGACCACTGCGAAGCGAGGCACGCGGTGCTATCGTCCCCGTCGAACGATCCACAGAGGTAGTTCGGCTTCGAACGTGGCTGCGAGCGACCAAAGCCGCCCTCACCGATCTCGTGGCGGTCGGTGCGCTATCGACGGAGACGGCCCAGCAGTATTTGCAAGCACGCGTGCGTTCGACTCACAGCGGCCGGTGTTACACGTACCGAGGTGTCCGGATGGGCACGTGACTGGGCCACTCACGGGCACCAGCGTGCGTCCACAAGGGTGCGCTGGACCACGTCGTTGCCGACGGCCTCGGCGAGCGTCTCGAAGCCCGCTCGCTCGGTACGATCGCCCGCGTTCGCGACGAGCCGCGAGACGATGAACTCCGGCGTCGAGCGTCCAACGGTACCAAAGCGGGGTTGGTAGTCGACGACGAGTTCGAGTTCCGGCGAGAGCCCCTCGGCGAAAATTCCGTCGACGCGCGCCTCGCTGGGGAGGGGCTCCAGATCGTCGGCGAGGTGCGTGACGAACACGCCGAGTGCATCGCGCTGGACGGAGAGCGTCACCAGGCCGTGGAGAAGATCGGCCGCACTCCCCGGTTCGGTGATCGCCTCGAACTCGTCGACCAACATGAGCGTCCGCCCCTCGGCGGACAGCGGCGGCACGATCGATCGCAGCGTCGACTCCAGGACGCCCGCGTTGAAGCTGGCGTGTCGGCGGTGAAAGACGAGCGAGTCGACCGGCGATATCGCGGCACGGTCGGCGGGGACCGGAAGTCCCATCGATGCGAGCAAGACGACCTGACAGAGCGTCTCGAGCAGCGTCGTCTTCCCGCCGCTGTTGGCGCCCGTCAGGACCGCCACCCGTTCGTTGCCCGGAAGCGATGTAGCGTCGTCGGGATCGTCAGGGTCGGGTTCGAAGCCGTGATCACCGAGCGCGTAGGTAATCGGCTGGACGGACTCGGGCTCGCCGGCCGAAAGCGAGAGGTTGCGCGCGCTGACGACTGCGACGGTCGCCGCCTCGCCGTCGACGTAGGTCGGGCGGGTACAGTCGTAGGCGTCGGCGAATCGGGCAAGCGAGAGATGGAAGGCGATCTCGTCGACGGTCGTCACCGCCTGCTCGATCGCCGCGGACGTGTCGGCGAGCGTTTCGGAGAGATCGTCGGCGACGGCGGCCTCCCGCTCGTCGACCGCACTCGTGAGATCAGTACGGAGGGCGCGCAGCGTTCCGCCGACGAAATCGGTCGCGTCCGTGGCGTCCGTCGGCATCGCCTCGCGGGCGCGGTCGACTGTGACGCCAGTCTCGCGGAGAAGCCGATCCTCGAAGGCGTCTCGGAAGCCGGCGACGTCACGGACGCCGTCGTCACGGAGGTTCTCGACGAGGGAGAGTGCGTTCGCGTCCATGTCTTCGACGGCGCCCAGCGCCGCCCGCAAGCGATCGAGTTCCTCGTCGCCTCCCTCGCGAACGCGGCCGTCGTCGAGCGAACCGAGCGCCTCGGCAGCGGCTGCGAGCCGATCGCGCTCGAGGGCGGCGATCGCGGCGAACGGGCCGGTTTCGACGCCAGCGTCGAGCAGTGCAATCGCCGCCTCGACCGCAGCCTGATCGCTGCCATCGCGCTCGTCGTAGCGTTCGTACGCCGCGAGAACGCGCTCGCGATCGTCCGCTGCCAGGTCCGCCCAAGCGTCTCGAACCGCGAGGATGTCGTCGAGCCGACGCTCCATCTCCGTTCGGTTGTCGAGTGGAGTCAGAATCCTGATCCGGTCGGCCGCACGCCCGGTGACGGCATGCTCGACGGCCAGATCGAGCAGTTCCTTGTAGGCGGCGCGCGCGTCGCTGGTTGCGAGGATCTCCACGCCGGCGCCGCCAGTTGCCCTGCGGAGGATGCGAGTCGCACGTCCACGGGCCAGTCCGGCGTCAGCGAGCGTCCGAACGTCGCCGCTTTCGATCGCCTCGACGGCGCGCTCGTGGCCGAGTTCGTCGACGAGCGTCTCCCGCGTCTTCGGTCCGACACCCCAGTACTCCTCCAGTCGCATAGCCAACGGTTCGAGCGGACGCTCTTGAACGCTTGGTCCCAGAGCAATCAGTGACGGTCAGTAGGGACCACAGATGTTCAAATTCGTGTATAAGATATCGGTTCGAGAGAGAGATTCGAGCACAAACACGGGGATTTTTATCGGCCCATCCCCGTAGGACCTACCATGACTGAAGCGCGGGGCGAGACTCCC
Organism: Halobacteria archaeon AArc-dxtr1; assembly: GCA_025517425.1. Classification (NCBI taxonomy): domain Archaea; kingdom Methanobacteriati; phylum Methanobacteriota; class Halobacteria; species Halobacteria archaeon AArc-dxtr1. The sequence goes on from JAOPJY010000001.1 coordinate 1,219,066, forward strand.
CGGCGAACAGGGATGACCGAAAAGTGTGGCGTCGTCGGCGTCTCACTTGCCGGTCGCAATGCAGCCCGGCCACTGTACTACGCGCTGTACGCACTCCAACACCGGGGTCAGGAGTCGGCAGGGATCGTCACCCACGACGGCTTCCAGCAGCACAGCCACGTCTCGATGGGACTCGTCGGAGATGCCTTCGACGAGGACGATCTGGACGGACTGAAAGGCGGTGCCGGGATCGGGCACGTCCGCTACCCGACGGCAGGGTCGGTCGACTCTTCGTGTGCACAGCCGTTTTCGGTGTCGTTCAAGAGTGGCTCGCTGGGCCTGTCACACAACGGCAACCTCGTCAACGCCGACGAGATCCGCGACGAGCTCGCGGGACTGGGACACGCCTTTACCTCCGACGGCGACACCGAAGTGATCGCTCACGACCTCGCACGGAACTTACTGGAAGAGGACCTCGTCAGAGCGGTAAAGCGGACGATGCAGCGCATTCACGGCTCCTACGCGCTGACGATCTCTCACGACGAGACGATTCTGGGCGTTCGGGACCCGGTCGGCAACCGCCCGCTCTGTATCGGGAAACTCGAGGGGGGCTACATCCTCGCCTCGGAGTCGGCGGCGATCGACACCTTAGACGGCGAATTCGTCCGGGACGTCCGTCCCGGTGAGCTCGTCGTCCTGCAGGAAGACGGCGACGGCTTCGACTCGTATCAGCTCTTCGAGCGCGAGAACACGGCCCACTGCTTTTTCGAACACGTCTACTTCGCCCGCCCAGACTCGAAGATCGACGGGACGCTCGTCTACGAGGCCCGCCGAGAGCTCGGCCGCAAACTCTGGGAGGAAAGCGGCGTCGAGACCGACGTCGTGATGCCGGTTCCGGACTCCGGACGCGCGTTCGCCTCGGGCTACGCCGACGCGGCAACCGAGACGACCGCCGACGGCGAGCCGCGAGACGAGGCCGACGAAGGCGTCGAGTTCGCGGAGGGACTGATGAAAAACCGGTACGTCGGCCGGACGTTCATCATGCCGACCCAAGACGAGCGCGAGCGTGCGGTGCGCCTGAAGCTGAACCCGATCAAGTCGACCGTCGAGGGCAAGACCGTCACGCTCATCGATGACTCGATCGTCCGAGGCACGACCTCCACCCAGCTCGTCCAGTTACTGAAAGACTGCGGCGCAGAGGAAGTTCACATGCGTATCGGCGCGCCGGCGATCGTCGCACCCTGTTACATGGGGATCGACATGGCCACCCGCGAGGAGCTGATCGCGGCCGGGAAGACAGTCGAGGAGATCCGCGAGACGATCGAGGCCAACAGTCTCGCGTACCTCTCGACCGACGCCGTCGCCGAGGTGCTCGACAATGAACGGATCGACCTCTGTATGGGCTGTGTTACCGGCGAGTACCCCTACGACATCGAGGGCGAGGAAACCGACCGCGACGTACGTCGCCCCGAACTCGGCGGGACGACAGTTCACGCCGACGACTGACGGTGGCGAGGAGTCCGATGGCACGTCTCGGATCTCGCGGAACCGAGAGAGAGCCAATTTCGCTCGGAGGGAATCCTCGATGAACCTCGGGTTTGAGCTGTTGAACGGCATCGGCCTGATCGCGTTCGCGATGGTGGGCGCACTGAAAGGATCGAACGCCGATCTGGACCTGTTCGGAATCGCCGTTCTGGGCGTCATCACGGCACTTGGTGGCGGCATGGTCCGGGACGCGCTGGTGATGGAAGTGCCGGTCGCGCTGACGTCGACGACGGATATCGTCGTCGTCCTCGTCGGCGTCGCGGTCGCGGTGGCGGTCGCCCGGGGACGGTATCAGTCAGCGCTCAGCCACCCCGCACTACAGACTGCCGACGCCGTCGGGCTGGCAGCGTTCGCGACGACTGGCGCACTCGTGGGCTACGAGGCGGGCGTCTCCGTCTTCGGGATGATCGTCCTCGCGACGCTCACCGGCGTCGGCGGTGGAAGCATCTGTGATCTACTGCTCTCACGGGTTCCGGTCGTCCTCCGGGAGGATTTCTACGCGACGCCCGCGGTCATCGGCGGTGGGCTGTTCCCCCTGGCGCTGGCATTGGGTGTGTCGATCGACGTCGCGGCGTTCAGCGTCGCGGGCATCGTCTTTGCGCTGCGAATGGTGGCGCTGCGATTCGACTGGCGGCTGCCGTCGATCTGACGTCGAACGAAATTTCAGATCGAGCCAACGTTTTAGAGTGATCGGTCCGTCATCAAAATTGGATGATAGGATCGGGCAACGGTCGACCCGCCGAAGAAGACGATGGCGACAGCGGTGATGAGGATCGCGGCCGCTTGAGTAAGGCAAAAGACGTCGTGTTGGAACTGCTCGGAGCCCTGTAGTCCGTATCGCTCAGAGCCGGCCACGACCCCAATTCCGCACTCAGTAACCGACGTGAAGCAGCAGGTAGACGACGATTCCGAGCGAGAACGAGACCAGCCACAGGCTCGCCGCGAGCCGGCCGACGCGAGCGTGGGGCGTTCGGGGGAGTTCGGCCACCGGACGCGAGGCAGCGAGCAACAGCGCGTAGTACAGAAGCGGGATGCAGACGACTGCGAGGGCGATGTGTACCGCGAGCGTCGGCAAGTAGACGAACCGGTAGACGGCGTCGGGACCAGGGAACGGCTCCGGACCACCGAGCGCGATCAGCCGGTAGAGGTAGAGCGTCAGAAAGGCCACAAAGAGGCCGAATGCAGCAAGCATGGCGATTCGGTGACGGTCGATCCGACCACGTCGGATCGCGCGCCAGCCAAAGAGGATCGTGACGATCGCCGTCACGCTGATCGCGACGTTGATGTGCGGGATCGCCTCGAGTAGCCACGCGGGCGCGTCCGGGACCGTCGAGGCCGGGATCCGTCCGCCGGCGGCGGCGAACACCAGCGCGAGCGAGACGACGGACAGCGCGATCGTGAGCGAACGAACGCGTGCTCTGGGGACGAGTTCCATGCGGAAGTTGTTCGGTCGGGTCGGGAAAGCTGTTGCTCTCGGCGCCGCTACCCGCCGAGGGCGGGCGGCACCGTCGCTATAGGGTGTTGCTTCGGTAGGATTATGCGTGGGTGATGTCCGCGAAGGGAAATCACCTGCATCGTCGTGCTCGGCGGCGTCGCCGCCTCGCAATTGGTGGACATCGTCCACCCGTGCGATGCGTGGGACCGGATTTGAACCGGCGGACCCCTACGGGACAGCGCCCTCAACGCTGCGCCGTTGGCCTGGCTTGGCTACCCACGCTCGCCATTCAGTTCTGCACTCGATCGTATCCAGTGTGACTATTAAAGCCCTTTCCTTTGGCTCCGACTCCGGGACGGAATGGCGGTATTGCGTGTGAGGTATCCTCACACAGAGAGGGTGGTTCGAGTCGACGTGCGAGCGTAGTTGGTTCCTGAGAGCGGTGATTTCAAATGTGCCAGCGGCGAAAGCCCCACATGGCCAAGTACTCAACCGGTTCCAGCTCGGGCGGGGGCGGAACCACCTGCGAACTCTGTGGCGCCAAGAGCGACTCGCTTCGGCGCGCGAACGTCGCGGGCGCAGATCTGGAGGTCTGCCCGGACTGTGCGCCCCACGACGACGCGACGCGGTCGTCGGGGTCGAGCGGCGGGAGTTCGGGCGGTGCCAGTAGCGGCCGAGATCCCGGAGAGCGAAAGCGAAAGGCGGCCCAGAACGTGGCGAAGGCGAATCCGATCTGGGACGGCGACTCCGAGCACTGGGAGCGCGAGGGGACGAACTACGACGACGATCCACTCCCGTACCTCGTCTCGGGCTACGGCGACGTGCTCATCGAGGCGCGCCAAGAAGCGGGACTCCAGCGCGACGAACTCGCCGACGAACTCGGCGTTCCCGAATCGGACGTGCTGGCCGTCGAGCAGGGCCGGGCGACACGGGCTGGCGTCGGCGGTGGTCTGATCGAGGCACTCGAGGAGCGACTGAACGTGACACTCGCAGAGTGAGCTGACGGGACAATGGGTCGCCCTGTAGAGGGTGAGACACACAACAGAACCTGATGGGATTGTAACTCATCTGTCGGGTGACGTCGGGCACACTTTTAATGCCTGCGCCGAGACTGGAAGCGATGAGCGGACAACGGGCAGCAGCCGAGCCGTATACGACGCGGTTCGAGAGCGAAGTGACGGCGGTCGACGGGCGAGACGTCTGGCTCGATACCAGTTACTTCTATGCGGCCGACGGTGGTCAGCCACCGGACCAGGGAACGATCGGCGACGTGGCCGTCGAAGACGTTCAACTCGTCGACGGGACTCCGGTCCACACGCTCGCCGAAGAACCCCGGTTCAACGCCGGCCACCGCGTCCTCTGTGCAGTCGACTGGTCGTTTCGCATGTACTGCATGCGGGCCCACACCGCGGGCCACGTCCTCTACGGCGCCGGACGAGGCCTGATTGACGATCTCGGCTACGGCGGCATCGAGATCGACGAGCGGGCCGTTGGCGTCGACCTGGAGACGACGAACGATGTCGGCGACGAGACGCTGGTCGAACTGAACGAACAGGTCAATCAAACGATCTGGGAGTCGCGGCCGGTGCAGTGGGACGACGTCTCCCTCGCGGAGGCGCGCGAGCGAACGGACGTCGCGTTCGACGAGACCGAAGACCGATCGGCCATCTCGGACGGACGAGTGCGGCTCGTAACCGTCGGCGGTGCCGACGAGAACGGGCACGGGGAGTCGGCAGATCCGTGGGACGTCGCCGCCTGCGGCGGCACGCACGTCCGAAACACACGCGAAATCGGCCCCGTGACCGTTCTCGGTCGGTCACAGCCCGAGCGGGGCATCGTGCGGGTTGAGCTCGCGGTCGGTCCACGCGCGATCGAGCGCCGAGCAGCCGAGAAACGCGCGGTGTTCGGTGCCACGAACGCACTGGACGTCGCTCTCGAGGACGTACCGGAAGAGTTGGCTCGGCTCTGTGAGCGGGGAGAGGAACTTCCGTCGCGACGGTGACGGTGCGTGAGCCTCCCGTCTCCAACCGGGAGTGAGTCGTGACGAACGAACGAGCGTCAAGGGTACTGACGGAGTCAGTTCGGCTCGTCGGTCGCCTCGCTCGAGCGTTCGTCGATCTCGTCGTCGTCCGTGTCCGAACGAGGAGCGTTCTGGGTGCCGAGATCGCCGTCGTCGACCTCGTCAGGGTTGCGATCGATCCGCTTGAGTTCGTCTTCGATCTCGGCGTCGCGCTCGGCATCCAGTTCGTCCTCTCGGTCAGTGTCGTCTTCGGCCATCGTCGAACAATGGTCGGACTGCCCGTTGTCGTCCCGGCCGTCGACTGCAAGCGGACGAACTGGGGGGTGGCGAGGGGAGTCCAATCGAGCGTACGCCCTCGCGATTCCGGCGCCGGTGACGAAAGACAGATAAAAGGGCGCGGAGTGAGAAGGGACAGGTATGGACGTTCCGTACGATCTCACCTCGTACGTCAGGGTGTTGAAGATGGCGACGACGCCCACGACGAACGAGTTCCTGCAGGTCTCGAAAATCGCCGGCGCCGGAATCCTCTTCGTAGGATTCATCGGCTTCATCATCGGCGCGATCATGCTGCTACTGACCGGTTCGGGTGGCGTCTGATGGGCATCTTCGCAGTCAAAACCACCGCGAGTCAGGAGCAGACCGTCGCCGACATGATCATCAACCGTGAGGAGCCGGAGGTCCACGCCGCGCTCGCACCCGATTCGTTGACCTCCTACGTGATGGTCGAAGCCGACAACAACGCGGTGTTAGAGCGCGTGCTCGAGGACATCCCGCACGCACGCACCATCGTCCCCGGCGAGTCAGATATCACCGAAGTCGAGCACTTCCTCTCGCCAAAGCCAGACGTCGAGGGGATCGCCGAGGGCGACATCGTGGAGCTCATCGCCGGCCCCTTCAAGGGCGAGAAAGCCCAGGTCCAGCGCATCGACGAGGGCAAAGACCAGGTGACCGTCGAGCTATACGAGGCAACGGTGCCCATTCCGGTGACTGTTCGGGGCGACCAGATTCGCGTGCTCGATAGCGACGAGCGCTAGCGAGTCGTCGTTTTATAATACATTTTGCGAGGAACGGTGAGCGACACCGACGAGAAGTAGCGACACAGCAGTCACACAGGGACGTGCGGTGTTGGTCGCGCGACGAGTACGTTCGGGCCGAAGAGTGTTGTACAGTTGGGAAATATAGGGACAATCACTGCGTCAGGCCGGTATCAAACCGATATCCGATGGCAGCCTCTCAGATTCGACCGGGCGTCGCGGTCGACTGCTTGGTAGTGCTGTCGTCTTCTTTCGCGAGGCCGTCGAAGTCGACGTTGTCGAACTCGCCGGGCTGTAAGCCCTCAGTCGCGTACAGGTACAGCGTCGTCTTGATGATGCCCTGAAGTGTCTGGCCGACGAGGAACGCAAGCGCCAGGCCGAGCAGGATCGTTCCGATAGCGAGGACCGACTGGATGCTCGAGAGCGCAACGCCGACGAGGATGAACGGCAAGGCAACCACGAATCCGATGAGCTGGACGCCAAAGAGGCTGATCGGTGTCTCGCCCCAGGTCTTCTTGAAGGTTCGGCCACTCTCGGTGAACATTCCTTTCGCACCGGTCTTCTCGAAGATGGCAACCGGGATGACGAAGAACGTCAGGACCGTCCAGGCGAAGCCGAAGATCGTCCCGAACAGCTGTGCACCCCGCGAGTCGGAGTTCTCGAGCCCGTTGATCAAGACCCCGACCGTCGCGCTAACGAGCGCCCAGATCAGGAGCTTCCCTTTCACACCCCAGGCGGCCGCGAGGCCGTCGCGAACGGAAGGAGTCGATCCGGTCATGATCGCGTCGTGAGTCTGATGGACGAGCCCGGCGGTAAAGAACGTCGAGACGAACGTAAGCACGAGATACGCCAGGAACAGGCCGACGAGGGCGCCACCCTCAGGTGTGATTGCCATCAGGCCGAACGTGACGCCGAGGAAGAGTCCGAGGAAGGCAAGCGCAGCCGCACCGCTGATCAGCGGAAACAGCAACAGCGTCGGGTTGTGACGCATCAGTCGAAGGCTGTCCACTGTCAGGGTAATCCCCATCTTGAACCGTTCGATGACTCGCATAACCGACCGTACCCAGTGTCAAAGCATAAACGTACGTGTCCTATTTCCAGCCCGGAAATACGTGTTCGAGTACTGGTCCGGAGAGACACCAGCCGTGGCTTACGGAAGTTTATGCCGAAAGGCACGAAGGGCGTTTTTGCCGGTTTCGGTGAGTGAAACCTGCTTCGTTCGACCGACCGACTCGATGTGGAGATAGCCGTTTTCGACGAGTGGATCGACAATCCGGTTGTTCAACAGCGCGAACTTCGCTTTCTCGTTGGCAGGCTCTGATCGTGTCATGAACGCGAGGTCCTGCTCCTCGGCGAAGGAGATGAGGTCACTCTTTTTCGGCGTATGCGTCTGGTCGTCGGCCGTCTCGATATAATCGAGGATCCGAACCTGATCTGCGGTCGGCGTTTCGAGCGGGTAAGAGGGCAGTTTTTCGGCGACGGACAGTCCTTCCGTTCGAGGAGTCTCCTCGATCGGGTGGGGCCGTGACTCGGGATGGACGTGGTAGCCGCTGGCTTCAGTCGCCATACAGGCCAGTGCTGCCCCAATCGTCGCCAGCTTCGGCCCACTCGAGACGTTCACGCGGACGATGTCTCCCTCGGAGTGATCGACGATGGTCGTGATCTCGCCCAGGACGTCGTACATATCGCCCAGATCAACTGCACGCGTGATGACGTCGACGCCGCCATCGGTAAGTTCAGCCACCAGCGCCTCGTGGTAGGACACCTGCGGCATGGATTCATCACGGAGCAGGTAGACCACATCGGCGTCGTACCGGCGGACGGGTTCGAGGATGCGATCGTACTCGTAGCCAAGCGGCGCGACGTGGATCTCACCGATGCGTTGTAACTCGGTTTCTCGTGTCATTTTTAATAGTATAGATAGTAGTGATACTATAATTGTATCTATTGTATCGACAGTATTGTCATAGAATTGAATATTAGTAGGAGAGATCATCGAACTATGGCAATTGATCGACCATGGATGGGACAGCAACAGAGCGCTCGACCGGCCGAACTACTCGAACTCCTCGGCGACGAGTACGCACGCGAGGTGCTCGAGGCGCTTCTCGCCGAACCCCGGAGCGGCAGCGACGTCGCCGCCGAAACCTCCGTCTCGAAACCGACGGCATTTCGCCGACTTAACCGGCTCGAGGAGGTCGGGCTGGTCAAGAGTCGACAAGCGATCGATCTCGAGAACGGACAGCACTACCGGGAGTTTCAGCCGGCCTTCGATCGAATCTCGGTCGAACTGGACGGAGAGACACTCACCACTGTTGTCGAGTGGTCTGAGGAGGCGTTCGGTGGCGTCGACTCGGGAGAGCAGCGGTAGTGATCGGCAGAGGCGGACTCAGCGCTTGAGTTCGTCTGCGATTCGCTCCATGTCCGCGATCTCGCGGACGTCCTCGAGCAGTTCCTCACGCTGTCTGACGTCCTCGGAGTTGGCGCCGTAGGCACGGACGTACTCGGCACGACTGTGTTCGGAGAAGACGTGGCGGATAGCGACGTAGCCGTCCGGAACGATCGAGCCACAGACCTTACACTCACGGCGCTCGTGCTCGGTGGCCTGATGGACGATGGCGTCCTCGACGTCGTCGAACGCCGCCTCGCAGCTCTCGATACCGCATTCCCAGGCCATTTGCTCTCAGTCGACGGGCCTCCCTAAAGGTCTTTTCGCCGTCCCGGAGAGACAGCGTCTGTGACAGCGGCCCGATCACGGCAACAACGTGAGCGTGCAAGGAACAGCTAGGGAATCAGAACCCATAACACCCCGGTGTCGAAAGAGAGCGTCGTGAACGCGGGACGCGAGGTTCGGATCGATCTCCACACCAAGGTGCTCGACGACCGTGTCGTCGAGCGCGCCCAGGCGGCCGGGCTCGACGTGGTTGTCTATGCCCCCCACTTCACTCGCTTGCCGGAAATCCGCAGACAGGCCGCCGCCTATTCGACCGAGGAGTTGCTGATTGTTCCGGCTCGCGAGGTGTTTACCGGGACGTGGCGCGAGCGAAAGCACGTGCTCGCGCTGGGCCTCTCGGAGCCGGTCCCGGACTTCATCCCGCTGGAGGCCGCAATGGACGAGTTCGAACGCCAGGACGCGACCGTCCTCGCGCCCCACCCCGAGTTCGCCACAGTAAGCCTGACCGCGTCGGATCTCGAACGATACACCGACGCGATCGACGCGATCGAGATCTTCAACCCGAAGCACCTCCCGTCGGACAACCGCCGCGCCCGCGAGCTCGCCGACCGGCTCGATCTGCCGCCGTTTACGTCCTCGTACGCCCATCTATCGAGTTCGATCGGCGTCGCTCACACCGTCTTCGAGAGCGAGATCGACTCGGAAGAAGATCTGCTCGCGGCGCTCAACGAGCGGACGCCGCGCCGAGTCGTCCACGAGAACGGCCTCGGTCGATGGCGGACGACCACGGCGGAGCTCGCACACCTCTGCTACGAAAACTCCTGGGAGAAGATCGATCGGCTGTTTCTCTCCGGGCAGGAGCCGACACACCCCAGACACATCGCCTACGACGGCCGGTTCGACGACGTCGCACTGTACTGAGTTAGCCCTCGATGCCGACCTCCCGTTCTTCGGCCCGCTCCGCACAGGTGTCGATTCCCAGTGCGGCGTTGATGGGACAGATCCGGACGGCACCCGTCGTGAGCAAGATCGCACCGACGAGGGCTGCGCCACCGGCGAGAACGAGACCGGTCGTGCCACCTGCTAAGGTGAGCAGCCCACCGAGTGCGGCGCCTCCAAGGCCGAGAAGGGCGATTCCGACGACGATACGTAGACCGCGTTCGACTCCACAGACGTTTCTCTCCATATGGGTCACCAAGCCAAATGACGCGTCCAAAACCGATAAAGGTGTATGACACCACACCACACGATCAGAGTTCCGGACAGCTCTCACCGGGTGGGACCGTCCCGCGATCGATCCACGCCTGTTCGAACCCGCGAGAGCGTCTCCCGGACGCGATCCCAGTGACTCCCCCTCCAGAAGTACTGCCCGCAGTCTTGACACCGCCAGATGGCCGATTCGAGGGAATCGGGAACGTACTCTGGTAGTGGATCGGTTCCCTCCACGCGCTCGAGACGCCCGTTACACGACCCACAATAGGTGGGCTCGGCGTCGAGTTCGAGGTCGACGCCAGCCGCCGCGAGCTCTCGAAGTTGGGCCTCAACGTCCCGTGATTCGAGGCAGATCGCTCCGTCCGTGCGCTCGGCTCGGTTCGCGAGCGCGACGTCTCGGGTGACGATCGTTCGATTCGCGTGGCGTGCAAGTTCGAGAACGGCGTCATCGGCCTCGACTCCGCGGTCGCCGGCGTAGACCGTATCGTGACCACACATCCGCAGGTAGGAGACGATACCGCCACACATCAGATCGACGAGCAGGCGCATGGTGAGTGAGGATTCGGTAGTCGAATCAGTGCAAGAACGCGCGCAACTCGTCTTCCTCCCAGGCGTTGATCACGTCCGCGGACTCGGCCCAACCGCGACGGGCCGTGTGGACGCCCCACCGCATGTACTCGAGCGTAGCGGGGCGATGAGCGTCGGTGTTGACCGCAATCGTCGCCCCCTCTTCGATCGCCGCCTGGACGGCACCGCCCCAGAGGTCGAGCCGGTGGGGGTTACCGTTTACCTCCAGTGCGGTCCCGGCGTCGGCGGCCGCCCGCGCGACCTCGTGGACGTCGAAGTCGAGCCCGGAACGCTGGTTCAACAGCCGCCCGCTCGGGTGGCCGAGCACGTCGACGGCCGGGTTCTCGACGGCGCGAACGAGGCGCTCGGTCGCGGTCGAGGCGTCCTGGTCGAGCGCGCTGTGGGGCGAGGCGACGATCAGGTCGAGCGCCTCGATCACCGCCTCGGGGAGCCCGATCTCGCCGTCGGCGTCGACGTTGGCCTCGATTCCCGCGAGTACGGCGGGGTCGGCGGCAGCGTCGACCTCGCGGATCGCTTCGACCTGTTCTATGATCTCGGCGGGGGTGAGTCCCATTCCGCCGACGACGCCGGGACCCTCGGCGTGGTCTGCGACGCAGTAGTAGTCGTAGCCGAGGTCGTCGGCGGCTGCGACCATCTCGTCGATCGTGTTGTTGCCGTCCGACCACTCGGTATGGGTGTGCAGATCGCCCCGTACGGCCTCGCGGGTGAGCAGGTCGGGAAGCTCGCCTGCAGCTGCAGCGTCGATCTCACCGCGATCTTCGCGTAGCTCCGGTGGGATCCAGGGGAGGTCGAGCGCCTCGTACATTCCCTCCTCAGTCTCGCCGGCGACACGTTTGCCGGCGCGCTGGTCGCCGCCGACAGGGCCGTCGCCGGGGTCGGCGGCGGCCTCGGTCTCACCGCGGGACTCCATCCGGCTCTCCGAGGCGCGTCGTACCTCGCTGACGTCGAAGGCACCGTACTCGTTTAACTTCATCCTGCGGTCAATCGCGTAGTTGCGCAGCCGGACGTTGTGGTCTTTGCTCCCCGTAAAGTACTGTAGCGCCGAGCCGAACTCCGTGGGGTCGACAACCCGCAGATCGACCCGGACCTCGCCGACGCGGACGCTCGCTTTGGCGGGCCCGGACTCGATCTCGTCGTCGATCGATTCCCACTCCAGAAAGGCGTCGACGGCGGCCTCACCGTCGGCGGTGGCGGCTAAAACGTCGACGTCGCCGATCGTCTCGCGCCACCGCCGGATCGAGCCGGCGACCTCGGCGCGCTCGACCGGCTCGCGCGACTCGAGGTAGTCGAGGACGTCGTCAGCGAGTGGCCGGGCCTCGCCCAGCAGCTGGCGTTCGCCGACCGTCCGGGCGAACTCGACGTTCTCTAGGATGTTCTGCTCGGTCTTCGCGCCGAAGCCCTTCACCTCTTGAATGTCGCCGGCCTCGGCGGCAGCTTCGAGCTCGTCTATCGTCTCGATCCCGAGCTCGCGATAGAGCGTGCCGACGGTCTTGGGGCCGACACCCTCGACGCGAGTGAGCGCGGCCATGTCGACGGGCAGCTCCGCGCGCAGTTCTTCGAGTTCCTCGATCCCGCCGGTTTCGACGTACTCGACGATCTTCGCAGAGATGGCGTCGCCGACACCCTCGATATCGGAGACGGCATCTTCGTCACCGGCGTCGATTCGGTTGGCGATCGGGATGGGGTGGGCGCGGACGTTCTCGGCTGCCCGGCGGTAGGCGCGGGGCTTGTACGCGACGTCGTCGGCCTCGAGTAAGTCGGCGAACTCCTCGAATCGGGCCGCGAGCTCGGCGTTCGTCGCCATCTCAGCGCCCTCCCCGCGAAGAGGCACTCTCGTCTCGACCAAGCGCCTGTTTTAAAAAGGACATCCAGCGCTTGGTGTCTGCGGCCTGTTTGGCCTGCTGTTCGCGTTCGAGATCGGTCGGACCGAGCTGCTGGAGGGCGTTTAATGCTCGATCGATGCCTACGATGGTCCGGGCAAGTTCTTCGCCCGTCTCGAAGTCGATGTCGGCCTCCTCGATCCGGTCGAGACGTTCGCGGCGCTCGCGGCGCAGGTTCCGCTTTGCGCGCTCGACGCGCTCGCGCTCGCCTGACGGGATCGTCTCCCGGCGCTTGATCTCGAAGACGAACTCCCGGAGATCGATCTCCTCGCCCTGGACGGTGATGGTCTCAGGGATGTCTGCGCCGACGGTCGCGCTCTCGCGTTCGACGCGCTCGAGCAGCTGCTTTCGCTCGTACGCTTGCACGTACGGTTCTGGGAGAGCCGGAGCCAAAAACCTACGTCTCGGCGCAGACGACTCGAACAATCCCAAACACCTTAGCCGCGGGTCCCTTACGAGGGGACAATGGCGACCTGCGACGTGTGTGGGGCACCGGAGAGTATGCCGTACAACTGCCGCCACTGCGGCGGGACGCACTGCGCAGAGCACCGGTTGCCCGAAAACCACGACTGTTCGGGACTACACAACTGGAACGATCCGCAGGGCGTCTTCGACAGCGGCTTCGACGAGCGCGTCAATCCGGGGTCGGAGGCGTCGACGCGCGAGAAGGTCGCGTCGAAGATCCCACTCGACACCGGACCGGGCGGTCCGCTCGCGTACTTCCGCGGGAACATGACCTACACCGTTCTCGCACTGATGTGGCTGGCGATGCTTGGCCAGTTCATCGCGTATACGGTGGGGGGCAGGGGCCTTCACGACACACTGTTCGTCCTTTCGTCGCAAAATCCGGAGTACGTGTGGACGTGGATAACGTCGATTTTCGCCCACAGCCCGTTCTTTATGCCGATCCAGGACGGCGGCGGCTCCATCTTGCACATCGTCTTTAACAGTATCGTGATTTTCTTCTTCGGCCCGCTGGTAGAACGATATATCGGATCACGCGACTTCGTGATCCTGTTTCTCGTCAGCGGGGCGCTTGCAGGACTCGGACAACTCGCCACGGTACAACTCTTTGGCGACCCCGCTATTCCCTCGAGCGTCCTCGGTGCCAGTGGTGCCGCACTGGCGATCCTGGGCGTCGTGACGATTCTAAACCCCGACCTTCGGGTCTACCTGTTTTTCGTTCTCGCGATGCCGATCTGGGTCATCGCCGCAGGAACCGCCGCGATCAGCGCTCTAGCGATTATCCTCGGCTCCCCGGGTGGCGGGGGGATCGCCCACGGTGCACACCTCGTCGGCTTACTCGTGGGGCTCGCCTACGGAAAGTACCTCGAACGCACGCGGAACATCCGCACACCAAACCAGCTACGAATGGGTGGAGGCGGTCCCGGCGGACCAGGTGGCGGCCGCCGCCGGTTCTAACGTGCCCGAGATCGTCCGCCCCGAGTTCGTCCCCGACGCGAGCGCGAGTCGCGCTGAGATGGAAGCGCTCCAGCGCGAAATCACCGGAGCCGCGACGTTCGCAGACGACCACGGGTTCGATCCGACCGCCCTCGCGAACCCGCTGGCCGCGAGCGCGGGCGGCGAGGCGCCGATCGTCGCGGGCGTCGACCAATCGTTTCTCCAAGCGTCCGAAGAAGGGCACGACCGCGCACTAAGCGCCGTCGTCGCGATGCAGGCGGGCGACGTTATCGAACGCGTCTACGCCGTCACACCGCTCGAGATCCCCTATATTCCGGGGCTGCTGGCGTTTCGCGAGGGGCGTCCGATTCTCGAAGCAGTGGGGAACCTCTCGGTCGAGCCGGACCTCTACTGCTTCGACGGCAGCGGTCGGATCCACTTCCGGCAGGCCGGAATCGCGACCCACGTAGGGGTGCTCTTCGACGCCCCGAGCGTCGGCATCGCCAAGAGCCTGCTGTGTGGGACGCCTGTCGGCGACCTCGAGACCCTCCCGACGGGAACGCGGGTTCCCATCGAGTCGAACGCCCGCGTCGACGCCCCCGATGGAACGGTACTCGGCTACGCCGTCCAGACGAAGCAGTACGACTCGCCGAACCGGCACATCAACCCACTGTACGTCAGCCCAGGCCACCGCGTAAGCGCCGAAACGGCGGCCGACGTCGCCCTCGAACTGGCGGCCGGGTACAAGCTTCCAGAGCCGGTCCGGCTTGCTGACGCCTACGCTGAGGAGGCGAAGGCGAACGTAGAGATCCAGTAAAAAGCGAGCGGAGAGAACCGGTGATAAACGCGAACGGGGACGGCGAGTGAGAAACGTGGGTGAGCAGTCCCGAAACGAGCGAGAAACCGTCGGTACTTAGGTGACGTCTCACGAACCCAACCGGTATGTCCATCGCTGAGGACCTCGAGGAACCCGCCGACGCCGACGGCTCGAGTCGGACCGAGCGTGCCGGATCCGAGGCGCGAGCGACCGGCCCAGAAACCGGGCAAGCACACGGTGACCGGGACGATCAACTGACCCGAAAGCGCTGCGTCCTCATCACCGGCTGTTCGTCCGGAATCGGCCGGGCAACCGCACTGGCCTTTCTCGAGGAGAACTGGCAGGTGATCGCGACCGCCCGAAACATCGACGATATCGCCGAACTCGCGGAGGCGGGCTGTACGACGCTCGAACTCGACGTCACGGAGCCCGACCAGGTCGCAGACGTCGTCGAGCGAACCGTCGAAATCGGCGGTGCGATCGACTGCCTGGTAAATAACGCGGGCTACGCCCAGATGGGGCCCTTAGAGGACGTCTCCACGCGCGACCTCAACCGGCAGTTCGACGTGAACGTCTACGGCCCACACCGGCTCTCTCGGGCCGCGATCCCGCATATGCGCGCCCAGGGCGAGGGACGGATCGTCAACGTCTCGAGCGTCATCGGGCGGGTCTCCTTTGCGGGTGCCGGCGCCTACGCGGGCTCGAAGCACGCCCTGGAGGCGATGAGCGACGCGTTGCGAACCGAGGTCGACCAGTTCGGCGTCGAGGTCGTCCTCATCGAACCGGGGCCAGTCGAGACCGAATTCGTCGAGCGCGTCGACGAGGAGATGCCCGACGGCGATCGGACGCCGGCCTATGAGAACCTCTACGAGCTCTACGAGGAGGCCCAACTGGTCGGCGGCGGCGGACCGCTCGCAAGTCCTCCCTCCGAGATCGCAGCGGCAATCGTCCACGCGGCGACCTGTCCGGAGCCGCCCGCCCGGTATCCCGTTGGCCCGCTCGCAACGTTTGGCTCCTACGCGCGATACCTGCCCGACAGCGTCCGCGACGCCGCCTACGGCGTCCTACGGAAACTGGCATGAGCGCCGACGGACCGCAGGACACATCACTCGGATACTTCGACCGAATAGGACGGACACCGACGGACGCCCACGAGACTGCCCTGGCCTGTCTCGAGGCAGGGATCGACGCCGCACTCCCCGAACGCGTCGTCGAACAAACCTGTTCGGTTCGGGACGGCCTCCTTCGGATCGACGACGGCGAGGGGCGAGAGTACACCCTGGGAGCGTACGATCGCGTTGTCGTCGTCGGTGGCGGGAAAGCCGGCACTGGCGTCGCAACCGGACTCGCTGGTCTGCTCGGGAATCAGATCGACGACGGTGTCGTGATCTCGACGCCGAGAGACCGGGACGAGGGTAGTGGAGATGGAGGCAAAGAGGCGGCTGCGGTCGACGACCCGGGGGCGGTGCGGATCCGCGAGGGAGACCACCCGACGCCGACGCCGCGAAACGTTGAGGCAACAGCAGAGCTGCTCGAACTCGTAGACGATGCCGACGAGAACACGCTCGTGCTGGCGGTCATTACGGGCGGCGCGAGCGCGCTGCTCTGTGCGCCCGCGGCGGACCTTTCGCTCGCTGATCTGCGAGAAACCACCGACGCGCTCCTCGAGTCGGGCGCGTCGATCGACGAGATCAACGCGGTCCGCAAGCACTGCTCGGCGATCAAGGGTGGGCAACTCGCACAGCGCTGTGCACCAGCGACGGTCTGTACGCTCGCGCTCTCGGACGTCGTCGGCGACGACCGATCGGTGATCGGCAGCGGGCCGACCGTCCCCGACAGAAGCACCTACGCAGACGCGCTCGCTGTCGTCGGCCGATACGACCTTCGAGACCGGCTTCCGGACGCGGTCGTTGCCCACCTCGAAGCGGGAGCCGCCGGCGAGCGCGCGGAGACGCCGACGACGATCGAAGCAGGAAGCGAGGGAAACGGTGCCGAAACCTACCACCTGCTCGCGGGGAGTCGAACCGCGATCGACGCCGCCCGCGAGGTGGCGGCCGAACGCGGCTACGAGACGCTGGTGCTCTCGAGTCGGCTCCGGGGCGAAGCGCGAGAGGTCGGCCGGATGCAGGCGGCGATCGCCGAAGAGATGAGTGCGACAGGCGACCCAATTTCGCCGCCCGCAGTCGTCCTCTCTGGCGGCGAGGTGACCGTCACCGTCGCAGGCGAGGGTGGCGCCGGCGGCCCGAACCAAGAGCTCGCGCTCGCGGCCGGAATCGAGTTCGCAGCGGGCGGGACCGACGCCGTCCTCGCGAGCGTCGATACGGACGGGATCGACGGGCCGAGCACGGCCGCGGGAGCGATAGTCGATCGCGAGACGGTCGCCGACGCGGGGGCTGCGACGGAGGCGCTCGACGCGAACGACGTCACAGGGGTCCTCGAGGCGTGGAACGCGCTGCTCGAGCCGGGATACACGGGGACGAACGTCAACGATCTGCGTGCGCTGGTGGTACCAGCGCAAGTGGAGTAACGCCGACTACTCTTCGTACGTTCGGACCTCCTCGGGACGGATCGCGATGATGACGCGTTCGCTCTGGATCGGGATCGTATACTCGTCTTCGCCCGTATAGCGCCTGGCGAGTTGGTCGATGTGTTCGCGGGCGTTTTCGGTGGTGATCTCGTCGACCGTGCCGGTGATCGAGAGCATCCGATAGGGGTTGTCCGGGTCGGTCATGCTGACGGCGATCCGGTCGTCGCCCGCGGCGTTTTTTGCCTTTCGACGCTCGCGCTCGGTGTTTACCAGCACCCGACCTGTGTCGGCATCGTAGTCGATCCAGACCGGCGTCACGTGGGGTGCGCCGCCGGGCAACAGCGTCGCGACGTGGGCGAACGTTTGTTTCTCGAACAGCTCCTGGAAGTCATCTGGGATCGACGTCATGAGGCGAGGTACACCACCTCTGTACTAAGAAGCACCCCCTAACTCGGACTGAGCGCATCGTTCTGGCGATGCCCACTGTAGACGGGGTCGATCGAGTTCACCGCACGCAGGCTGCAACGATCGCGAGCGACTCCTCGCCGCGGACCTCCTCGGCCAACAGGGGGACACGCCTGACGTCGGTTCCCCGAAAGAGCTCCTGGGCCTCGGTCAGCGCCCGCTGCTGGACGTCCCAGCGGCGCTGACAGAACGCGCAGTCGTCGAGATTCGGCTCGAGGAAGGCGTCGTCCGCGACGTCGTCGGTGACGTCCGAAAGCGGCTCCATCACCCGGTTGACGACGATCGTTCCGACCGGAATTTCGAACTCGCGGAGCTGCTGGCGGAGGCGTTTGGACTCGAAGACGCTCATCTCCTCTGGCACCATAACGATCCGGAAGTCGGTGCGCTCGGGATCGCGGAGCGCAGCCCGGAGGCGCTCGATACGCTCGCGAAGCTCCTCGAGATCCTCGAGCCCCGCTTCTTGCTCGGCCGGCCCGCCACCAAACAGGCCCTTCAACCCCTCCATCATCCCGCCGATTCGCTGGCGCAGCGTCAGCATCCGTCCGACCATCGAGTCCATGATCTCCGGCAGCTGGAGCAGCCGGAGGGTGTGACCCGTAGGGGCGGTGTCGACGATCACGCGATCGAACCGGTCGTCGTCCAGATATTCGAGGAGGAGCTGCATCGCGGCAGCCTCGTCGGCGCCGGGCATCGCCCCGCCGAATAGCGCCTCCATCGGCGAGTCGCCGCCCAGCAGGTCCTCCATCCCGCCGAGAGGACCATCGGCGCCGAGGGCGTCCGCGCCGGGACCCCCAGCACCGCCCGCTGGATCGGCCCCTACGTTCGCGCCGGCTCGGCCGCCCCCGTACGGGTCGTCGCCGGCCTCGTCGGCCCCACCCATCGCGGAGAAGACCGCAGCGCCGTCCTCGAGCGCCGCCTCGGGGTCGATCTCGGCGGCATACAACGGAATATCCTCGCGGATCCGCGCCGGTCGGGCCGGCACGTCGACGAGAAGAGTATCCGACAGCGAGTGGGCGGGGTCCGTCGAGACCACGAGCGTCCGAACGCCCCGCCGGGCGCTGTCGAGCGCCGTTGCCGCCGCCATCGTCGTCTTGCCGACGCCACCCTTGCCGCCGTAGAGGACGTACTCGGGTCCGTCATCCGAGTCTTCGCCTGGCTCGACGTCGATCGTCTCGCGCTCGTCGTCCGTGGCGGAGCCCGTCGGCGTCACCTCGATCGTGTGGTCCCCGTCGTCGGCGCTGTCGCCGCCCGTGTCTTCGATCGGATCGACGTCGAGTCCACTCATACTGAGGGGTACCGTTCCCCCGGCACCTGTATGCGTCGGTCCCGATCGAGACACACCGTTCAGAGCCGACTGGCCTCGCTCAGGAAGGCACGACGTAGTAGAGGAGCACGGCGAGAAACAGATAGACGGCTAGAAATGCCGAGAGGCGGATGGCAGCGCGGTCGTCGATTCGAAGCGCCGCGAAGAGACCAGCGAAGAGGGCGATCGCGGTTGGCCAGGCAGCAAGCGACATCGACGGGACCATCGCGAGTACCAGCGCCCCAGCAAACCGATCGAGGATGACCGGAAGCGAGGCAAGGCTCCCGGTCACGTAGACGGTAGCCGCCGTTACGAATCCAAACGCGAGTACGAGTACGCCGAGTCCCGTCTCCGCTAGATCGCCAATGTCCGACATACCAGAGCTGAGACGCCAGCAATGCCTATCTTCCTGGGTGTACACGTTCGCGACTAATACCCTCAGCCAGGAGCGACGTCCCGGTTCGACAGAAGACGGTGCGCCCCTCAGCCGAAGTGTGACGCCAGTCGCGCGGCGGCCTCCTCGACCTGGGGCGTCACGAGCGCGAATCGGAACCAGTCCTCGCGGGCAGTGCCGAACGCCTCGCCGGGCATCCCCGCGACGCCGGCCTCGTCGATCAGTCGCTCTGCGTTTTCGAGCGTGCCGGGGTAGCCGTCGAACCGCGCGAGGACGTAGAAGCCGCCCGCTGGACGCCTGTATTCCGCACCCGCCTCGTCGAGGGCGTCCGTGAAGGTCGCCACGCGATCGCGAAGCCGGCGGCGGTTGCGCTCGTAGTAGTCGGGGCCGGTCTCGCGCAACGCTTTGAGAACGGCGTACTGGGCGGGCCGGCTGCCGGCGACGTTGACGAGCATGTGTCGGCTCCGGACGCGATCTGTGAGTTTCGGTGGAACGATCGCGTAGCCCACCCGGAAGCCGGTGATCGCGAGTGACTTCGAGAACGAGTTGGTGACGATCCGGTGGTCAGAGTCGACCGCGAGCGCGCTCGAAAACGTCCCCGAGAGATCGTAGTGGTCGTAGACCTCGTCGCTTATCAGGATCGCGTCGTACTCCTCGGCGACGGCGACGAGCTCGCGGACGGTCGACTCGGGGTAGACCGCACCCGTCGGGTTGTTCGGCGAGTTGACGACGATCGCGGCGGTCTCCTCGCTCGCCGCCTCACGGACCCCCTCGGGGTCGAGATGTCCGTCCTCACCGACCGGAACGAACGTCTGGCCGCCGCCGAGCAGGCTCGTTTTGCCGGGGTAGTAGGGATAGACTGGATCGGTGAGGATCACTTCGTCGGCGTCGTCGCGTTCTATCGCGGCGGCCATCGCGAGGTAGTTCGCCTCGCCGGCGCCGTTGGTGATGAGCACCTGCGAGACGTCGACGCCACGTCGGGCGGCGATCTCCTCGCGAAGCGGGCGCAGCCCGACGGTCGGCGGATACTGAAACCGGTCGGGATCGAAGTCGGCGTACTCGCGAAGCCCTTCCCGCAGCGCCTCTGGTGGGTCCCAGTCGGGGTTGCCGCTGACCATGCCGACGACGTCGCGCTCCGTGCGAGCCGCGTACCGGATCACGTGGAAGAAAAGCGGCGTCTCGTACTCCATGCGAGAAGGGTGTTCGCGTGGGCCCCTGGCTCTTTCGGGCCCGAATGTCACTCGAGGCGGAGTCGGCTGTGCGGTGGGGCAGGGCCAGCATTCAGTAGCCCGGCGACCTTTTCGGGCGTATGAACGACGATATCGACCGCGAACTCCCGATGCAGGTCGCGGACGTGTTGCGGGCGCGCGGGGAGACGGTCTCGGTCGCCGAGTCCTGTACGGGCGGGCTGATCGGCGCCGCGATCACGGCGGTGCCAGGCGCCAGCGACTACTTCGAGGCCGGACTGACGACCTACGCCTACGACGCCAAGCGCCGCCACCTGGGCGTCAGCCGCGAGGCCCTAGACGAACACGGCGCGGTCTCAGAGCCCGTGGCCCGCGAGATGGCCTGCGGTGTTCGCGACGTGACCGACGTCACCTGGGGAATCGCGACGACGGGCGTCGCGGGACCGACCGGCGGGGACAAGGAAACCCCAGTGGGGACCGTCTACGTCGGCGTCGCCTACGCCGGCCCCTGGGGGGCTGAAACCTCTGCGAGCTGGGTCAGCCGGTACGTCTTCGACGGCGATCGCGCTGCAGTTCGAGCACAGACGGTCGACCAGGCACTCTCGGATCTGCTCTCTGCGGTCGAGCGGCGACAGCCGTGACAGTCACAAAACAGCGACACTCACGCAGAACTACTATTTCGCTCCGGCTCGCACGTCGGCTCGATGAACAAGAAGGGGCACGTGCTAAACGCCGTGTTGTTGAGCATCGGACTGGGCTACCTGCTGGAGCCAGCAGGGACCGAAGAGACGTTCATGACGATCATCGCGATCGGGATTCCGGTCACGCTCGGTGCGCTGTTTCCGGACGTCGACACCGAGTTCGGCAAACACCGCAAGACGTTACACAACCTGCCGGTGTTGATCGGGTTCATGGCCTTCCCGTACGTCTTCGGGAACCTGGAGTACGTCTGGATCGGCGTTCTGACTCACTACGTCCTCGACATCGCAGGAAGTAAGCGGGGCATCGCGCTCTTCTATCCGATCTGGAAGAAGGAGTTCGGCTTACCGATCGGCGTCGCCGTCAAAAGTCGTATGGCTGACGCCATGACGGTCATCATCACTGTCCTGGAGCTGGCGGTCATCGCCGTTGTCCTCTACTGGTTCCCGGACGTGAGTCTCGAACTCGGGGAGCAGTTCGTGGGGCTGTAAAGGGAACCAACCGAACACCGTCGTCGACTACTCCACGTTCGGCGTCCACTCCTCGCAGGCGTCCATATCCTCCATCGCCTCGTCTGTGTCTCCGCAGTAGGGAACCATCCCGGAACTGGTTCGAACGTACTGGAAGTGCTGGCAGCTACCGCAGTATCGATCGCGCGTTCGGGACGCAGCGTCGTCCTGGGTAGCCGACGACTCTGGGGCGGTGTCGTGTGCGGTGGCGGCAGTTTGCGTGCCACCGGCCGATCCCGTACCGTCGCCCGGCGTGGCTGCCTGTGCGGATGGTGCGTCCGGAGACCGGGTCTCCTCGTCGAGTGGCGAGGAGAGTTCCTGGGCGTCGGAGCCCCCGTCGCTGGTCGGCTCGGGAGTACCGTCGTTGGTCTGCGTCTCGACATCACCGTCGGGCATCGCACCGAGGAGGCCGATACCGCCGAGACTGCTCTTGTCCTCGACCTCGACGACCTTCGTTCGCCCCTGACGAGTGACGTTCATCTCGAGGGCGCCCCCAGGATCGTTTCGGGTCTTGAAGTTGACGACGGCGGTGAACAGACACCAGATCGCGGTGAACAGTCCGAGCAGATACACAGCGGAGACGTGTAGGGTGAGATCGTCACCGTATCCGCGCCAGTGGTGTGGGTAGGCGTGCCAGAAGAGGGCGACGCCAAGCAGACAGAGGCTCGCCCCGATCGCGGCAGCGGCCTTGACCCGCTTCGAGGCTGGCAGAACGATGAAGAGGCCGACCAGCGCAGCGGGAACGCCGATCCCGGCGAGGACGCCGGCCATTCTGACCGCGGCGAAGTGGTCGTCGAACAGTCCCGAGACGGGCTCGGTCGTGGCGGTCAGCAACGCGACGACGGCGAGTATGGCACCAACTAGGACGAGCGCCGTCCCGGCGTACAGCCGGCGGAGGCTCGATATCTCGCGTGCATTCCCCTCGTAGACCTCCGACAGGCTAGTCATGCGGGGGTAATGGAACCCATCACACAAAACAATACGTCAGACACGTGTCGAAACGTTATCACGACCGCGACGGATGAGTCTCTAGCGAACCGGCCACGAGCAGTGAACTGCAGGAGAGCGAAACCTTGAATCGACGGGACGCCGAACGGTGCGCTATGAGCGACGATGCGGACGAGGAGCCGGCAGTCACACTCGGTGAGGAGACGCCGGTCGAAGGGGCACCGCTCGCCCGGGTGACCTCCCGTCTCTCCTGGCCGATCGAAAGAAGCGAAATCGACCGTCTGGAAGGCGATAGCGTCGTCCGAACGCCCGATGGCCCACGGGAGTTGGCCTCGATTCTCGCGGAGCTAGACGAGACCTACTTCGAGCGCCACCAGGAGTTCGAATCACACGTCCAGGACATCGTCGGGACAGGACCCGTCCGGACGGCCGAGTAACTACCCGTGGCGACCGAGGCGGGGTCGAGCGCCCGCTGGATTCGGGATCAGCTAGACCGTCTCACGTGGGTTCAGAAGTCTCTGCTCGTTGGTGCCGTCCTGACGGTACTGTGGATGCGATACGTCCCGGCAGCGCTAACCGGTCGCGTCCTCGTCGACGGCGTGATTCTGATCGGCGGCCCGCTTACGCTGGGACTCACGCACGGTCGGCACATCGGCTGGAATATCAACCGGGTTGCGGTTCGAAACGCCGTCTTACTCTCGCTGTTCGTCCTCCCATTTTACATCGTGGGCTCGACGCTACCGACGATCAGGGCGTTCTACCCGATGTGGGAAACCTCGGCCGCGCCAGCGGAGTTCGTCCCCCACGCAGTGCAACTGTTCGTCCTCGCACTCGCCGCCGAGACCTACTACCGGGGGCTACTCTGTGTCGGCGTCAGAGATCTGGGCTTCGTCGCGGTGTTCATCAGTCCCGTCGTTTACATGATCCACCACGCCGGTAAACCCCCGATCGAGTTCCTGCTCTCGGGGCCGACTGACGTACTCTTCGGTGCGGTCGACTACCAGTCGAACTCGATTCTCCCCTCGGTGATCGCCCACGGTGCGGGCCTCGTGTTACTCGACTGGCTCGTATTGCACGATCCGCTGTTCGATCCGAGGCCCGCACTCGAAGCGCTCTCGTGGCTCCCGATTCCGCTGTGACACAGACGAGTAGGGGCCACAACGGTAGCTGCGGTCGTTACTCCTCGGAGACGGGACCCTGCCAGGTCAGGTTCGATGTTTTTGCCCAGGCAGAACCTAGATGCGGCGATGGTCAGCCTCCGTCTCCTGCTGTACGCGCTACTGGTGACGATACTCGGTGCTGTGCTCGTAGTCTGGGGTGGAACGGTCGTGTTGCCAGGCTCCCAAGCCCCGGATGCGCTCTGGTATCTGGCGGTCGCGTTCGTCAGTCTGCTGTGCGTGATTCCGATCTGGAAGCGGGAACAAAATGATGAGCGCTCGATCTAGTGTGACACTCACTTTTAGGTTCTCGGTCCAAACGTCTCCGTATGTCACTGCCAATCGATCCGACGCAGATCGACCCCGACGATTACGGCGAGCACCGCGCCGTCCTCGAGATGGACCACCAGGAAGCGATCGAACACTGCCGTGAGGTGTTCACGGCCGCCGGCTTCGGCGTCCCCGTCGAATTCTCGCCCTCGGAGCTGTTAAACGAGAAGGTAGACGCGAACCGCGATCCCTACTACGTTCTCGGCGCCTGCAACCCCGAGATGGCCGACCGAGTCCTCGATGTGACGAGGCAGATGGGCGGACTCTTTCCCTGCAACGTCGTCATCTGGGAGGAAGCGCCGGGTCGACAGGTCGTCTACCACCTCTCGATCATGAAGATCGCACGCCTGCTCGGGATCGCCCCGGACGACGAGAGCTGGCAAGAGATCGTCGACGAGACGAGTGCGATGGTCGCTGACGCCTACGCGAATCTGGAGCGAGACGACGATCCAGCCCATTGACATCCTCCCCGCCTTGAAGGGCGAGGATTCCCACGTTGGGAGATTGTGGTTTACGACGTAGCCTGTTCTCGCGGTGCGAAGCATCCGCTCTCTGAATCGAACAGGAACGTCGATGGCTGTGCCAACCAGCCGTTACTCCTATCACCGCCATCCGTGGCGGGACTCGGAGATACTTTCTGCCGAATGTTCTCAGCACCGTTCACATCCGCGTTCGCCACCGTATCACACTCATCGCACACGTACAACCCGCGTTCAACACGGTTCGCGTCACGCTTACGACCACAGCAGGAACACGACTTCGACGTGTCCCGCTCGGACACTTCTTCGACCGTGATTCCCTCCATCTCTGCCTTGTATTCGAGCAGGTCTGTGAAGCGGTCGAACGCCCACGAGTGGAGGTCGAGGTTTCCGTGCTTGCCCCAGTTTTTCGCCTCCCCGTTCTCCTCGTCCTCACGGATACCAGAGAGGTCGCCAACCACAATCGTTCCGACACCCTCGTCCACACATCGTTCAACGATGTGTTTCGAGAGCGTGTGGAAGTAGTGGGTGCGGCGAGTCGACTTCTTCCGGTTCAACCGATTCGCTTGCTTGGAGTCCGAGTCGTCACATCGGGCGATACGCTTGCTGAAGTAGTAGTCGTCCTCCTTCAGGCAGTTCAGCGGGTACAACTCGGCGTGACCGTCTTCGTAGGCGAGAGCGGCGAAATTGTTGATCCCGAGGTCAACACCCACCGTCTTCTCACCGGGGGCTTCGGACACCTCTATCTCGACCTTGCACACGAAGTGCAACTCCCACTCCTCGCCGTTCCAGACCGCCCGAACTTGTTGGACGTTCTCCACGGTGGAGAGGTCAACATCGGGACGAGTCTGGTACTCGCAGAGGATGAAGTCCGACCAGTAGTCCTTGAGGTTCGACCCTTTTGAGAGCCGAACGCGGTCGTACTGGGTATCGGGTTTGAAGCCAGCGGCTTTGAACGTGACCGTGCTACGCGGGTGGTCGTCGTCGCGTTTGCGGTAGCCGGGCGGGTTCGCTCTCACGTCTCCGTTACGCCGTTTACCGTACCAGCCGTCGAACGCCTCAGCGAGTTCTTGAAGGACTCGCTGACTTGACTGAGAATGCAGGTCATCGTAGCGTTCGTGGCTCTTGAGGTACGCGGTGAGTTCGTCGTGTTCCGGAATGTAGCCGATTTCATCCCAGACACGACTGATTGTCCACCGTCCGACGTTCCAGAGTTTCGAGGCGGCGAACCCGAGGGCGTCAAGGTCGTCAGACACCTGTGACTGATTCCGAATGGAAGCAGTGTAGGTGCGGGTGACGACCTGTTTCGCCATACGTAACCTATGTAGACAAACCTACTTGAAGGTGTGGATTGCGCAGCGTGGAATATCCTGCCGTGCCATCGAACGGTGGGCTGTGAAGGGTAGTATCAGATTCATCCCCGCCCTGAAGGGCGGGGCTTTCTCCTTGCATTTCCGTAACTGGTCCTGAAATCCAACACGAACGTTTACATTACTGACGCGACACGTCGGCTACATGGACGTCCGAACGGGCTTTTTCGCCCTCCTCTTGATCCTCCTGGGGATGATTGCAGCCCTGATGATCGCCCCGCTGTTGCAGTACGTGCTGGCGGCGGGACTGCTCGCGTTCGTCCTCTACCCCCTCCAGCAACGGCTCGAACCCAGACTCGGTCCGCGCATCTCGGCGCTCGTCCTGACGGGACTCGCCGTCGTCTTCGCAGTCGTCCCGCTGCTCGTCTTTTCGGTGATCATCCTCGATACGGTGATCTCGTTTCTGAACGACTTCGACGAGAACGCAGCCGTCGACGCGGTGTACGATCTGGCGTACCAGTTCGGCGCAGACGAGGCGACGATCGACGCGATGGAGAGCGAACTCCTCTCGGAGGTCGAGGGCTCGCTCTCCTCGGCCGTCGAGTTCGCGCTGTTCGAACTCATCGGGCTGGTAAACACCACGATTCAGATGGCTCTCGGCCTCATGGTGTTGTTGTTCCTGTTGTACTATCTCCTGGTCGACGGCGCGGAGTTCGTGGCGTGGCTCGGCGCCGTCGCCCCGCTCGAAGGGCGGATTCAAGAGCGCCTCGCAGACGAAGTCGAGGTCGTCACCTGGGCGGTAATCTACAGCCACGTACTGGTGGCCGTCGTCGAAGGAATCCTGGGCGGACTCGGACTCTGGCTGCTCGGCGTGCCGAACGTGGCGTTCTGGACGATCGTAATGATCGTCGTCTCGTTCCTGCCGGCGATCGGCATCTGGCTCGTCTGGGGTCCCGCAGTCGCCTATCTTGCGGTCGTCGGAAACCCACTCGAGGCAGTCGTTCTCCTGCTGTACGGCATCGCCGTGCTCTCGGTCGTCGACAACTACCTGCGAGCGATCTTCGTCGACCGCGGCTCGGGACTGCATCCGGCGGTGGTACTGGTCGGCGTCATCGGCGGAATCTACCTGCTTGGCATCTTGGGACTCTTCCTCGGACCGATCCTGCTCGCGGTATTCAAAGCCGGGCTCAACGTGTTCGGAGAGACCTACGGTGACGAGGGGTCGGAATCGCGCCCGTCGGCGTCGGACGGCTCCTCGCCGTCGGATTCAGGTTCGGACCCCCCGGCGCCCTCCGACGTCAGCTCAACAGCCGACGCCGTAGAGTGAGGCGTGGCGTCGGCTGCGTCGTCGTCTGGCGTGCGGTCGCCTTCGGCCTCGTCCGGCGTGTGGTCACCCTCGGCATCCTCGAGTTCCGCCAGATACTGCTCGGCATCGTAGCGAACGTAGCCCGTGTAGAGCATGATGAGGCCGAACAGGATCGCGGGGACGCCGAATAACAGAAATAGGACGGCCAGGATCGTTGGGAGGTCGGTCGGAAGGACGGCCGGCAGTAGCATACGCTGAGTCGGTTCTGAACAGGCAAAAACGGTGCGCTCTCCGTCGAGTTACTCGGCGGTTCGGAGTATCTCAGTCGCCCCGCACTCACTCCCCGTCGAGGCGCTCTTTCAACCGTTCGACCTCCCGCTCGAGGTCGTCGAGTCGACGGCGGACCTCTGGATCGGGGTCGCGACGGGAGGTGTCGGCTACTGGGCCCTCACGGGTAGTCCGGGCTTCGGTTGGATCGCCAGTAGCGCCGCTGTCGACCGGCTCGCGTGAGGGTCGGTCCTCTTTCCCGCCCCAGTGACCGGTGAGAACCAACACTAGGAGGACGATTACGGCCAGCGGAACGATACCGATGAGAACGAAGAGAAACAGCAGTATCAGTAGCTCCGGACCACCGGGGGCACCGGGCACGAACGCGGATATCTCGACGAGCATATTCAACAATTATTCGACATCTTATTTAATATCACCGGACAGTGGTCGATACCGGCGCTGCTGAAGCTACTGGCTCGAGAAGGTGTTCAGATTCGACTGTAACCCGGCGGCGAGGGCCGACTTGCGCTGGAGGCGAGACAGCGAGACCGGAAGCTGAGAGGCGACCGTCGCGACCGCCTCGTGGAACGTCTCTGCGGTGCCGAACTCGCCGGCGAGCGAGGCGCGGGCTCCGCGATCTCGGTCGCTGGCACCGCCGGGGGCGTCCTCGAAGGCGTTGCGGACGCTCTCGCGAACCTGCCAGACGCCGACGGGGGCCCAGTAGTCGTCGGACACCTCCCGGAGAACGAGACACTTTGCCTGCCTGCCGACCGACTCTAAGTGCTCTAAGACGCCGAGGCGAGCGGCGTAGTAGGCGCCTGCGGTCTCCTCGACGTAGCTCGAACGTCCCTCGTAGCCCTCCGAGGCGCTGGCCATCCAGACGTCACCGTGTGGGTCGGGATTCCAGATGCTGCCCGGCGCCTTCATCTCGACGAGTTCGAACTCCCAGGTGCCCGGTGCGAGAATTACCCAGTAGCGGTTTCCCATGTACTCGGAGACCCAGACCTGGACCTCGTCGATGCTCGGGGCGTTTTCGATCCGGCCGCGGAGGAACTGGCCGATCGTGTCGTCGACGGCGGTGATCGACCACCGGGTCGGAACCAATCGACGGTTCTCGGCCTGTCCGAGCGCACCAGCCGAGAGGATCGAGTCGATCTCGTAGACGTCGAACCCCCGCCGGTAGAGGTAGGTCATCGCTCCCTGGGCCTGCCAGTCGTCGTCTTCGAGGGTCTTCTTCACTGGACGGGGAACGTGGGGATTCTCCTGCAGCGAGGCGTCGCTCGCCGCGGCTCGCGGTCCGCGGGGCGTCGCCACGTCCGAGCCTGTATCGAGCCCGAGATCGGGTTTCCCATCGAGGCCGATCTCCAGATCGACGGGCCGATCGGCGATCGCCACCTCGCGCTGGACGCCGACGAAGCCATCCCAGGTGTCGTGAACCGAGGGCGCCAGCCGGCTGGCGATTCCCGGCGCGTCGACGTTCGCGCGCTTGTTCGAGTTCAGCAGACCGGTTCGACGCTGGAGGACGTCGTCGATTCCGTACCCCTCGCGGTACCAGCTGGCGTCGGTGACGTACTCAGTGGCGGCGCTCTCGTCGCCGACCGGCGAGAGCAGCCCGACCGGAATGTCGGGATAGGAAGACCGGCCGACGAAGATCGAGGGGGCCGTCGAGCCGACCAGCGTGTCGCCTGAGAGCGCCTGCTCGAAGTCGCGCTCGAACGCCTCGAGGTGGTCGGTGATCGCGTAGGACTTTTCCTTCGCGAGGCGCCGGCGCTCGGCCTCCGCGTCGGGCTCTAGATCCTCGATGTAGTCGTCGAGGCGCATTCGGTTCGAGTAGGGACGGACGGCGTTTCAATGTTGAGTTTCACCGAACGAAACAGCCTCGGAAAGGATTACGAGTCGGCGTTTGCATCGACATCGGCCCAGAGGGGGTAGAGATCGTCCTCGACCGGGCCGGAAATCGCCTCGCCATCGAGGATCAGTGCAGACTCGCCGGCCTCGACGGTGCCGATCGTCGCAGCGTCGATTCCGGCCGCTGAGAGCGCGTCAAGGCACGCCTCGTGGGCGGATTCGGGAACAGTGGCGAGTACGGCACCGGAGCCGAAGATGCGAAGCGGGTCGACGTCCGCCGCCTCGCAGAGTTGCCGGGTCGCGTCGCGAACGGGGACGGCTTCGCGCTCGACCGCGAGACGACAGTCGGAGGCGCGGGCGAGTTCGAGCAATCCAGCGAGAACGCCGCCTTCCGTCGGGTCGTGCATAGCGGTCGCGTGCTCGCGGACGATGCGAGCGTCGGGAACGACACTGACCTCCTCGAGGAAGGTTTCGGCCCGATCGCGCGTCTCGCGGTCGACATCGAGCGCGTCGCCGAAGTCGGTTGCGAGGATCGCCGTCCCCTCCAGACCGGCGCCCTTCGTCAGGAGCAGGCGGTCGCCAGGCTCGGCGCCGCCGGTCGGGACGAATCTGTCCGTGGCGCCCATCGCGGTCAGCGAGAGCAGCGGCCGCGAGAGGGCGTCGACGGACTCGGTGTGGCCGCCGACGATGGCGACGCCGACGTCGCGGGCGGCAACGTCCAGGTCCCGCGTGATCTGCGTCACGGCGTCGTCGGTCGCCTCGGGAAGGAGGGCGACGACGGTGAGCCACCGCGGGTCGGCACCAGCGACCGCGACGTCGTTGCAGGCGACGTGGACGCCGAGGGTGGCGACCTGCGAGGCCGCAAGCGAGATCGGATCGGAGCTGACGACGAGGGTGCCTCCGGGCCAGTCGATGGCCGCTGCATCCTCGCCGTCGGCCGGTCCCTGCAAGACGGCGTCGTCGGGCGCCCCAGTTCGATCGAAGACGTGCTCGAGTAGCGTCGACGGGCGTGCTTTCCCCGGCATAGTACCATCCTGTGTGGATTGGGCGCTTGTAGCTGTCGACAGTGATCGAGGGTTTTCGAGAGTCGTACCAAAATCGGTTTACTGAGTTGTGGCCGAAAGTCAGTATGACTCAACTCGATCTCGCGGCCCTGAGAGAGCGCCAGACGGTGCTTCTCGGCGTCGCGGTCGTCTTCGCGGTCCTCTCCGCGCTCGTTCACCTCGGCATCGGGGTTTCCGAAATCGTCGACGGCATAACCGGCGACGGAGTCGCCATCGTGGCCGTCCTATTCGTCGTCAGCGGCGTCGTCGTCTTCGCCCTCCTGACAGCGCTGGCAACCGGCGCACTCGCACCACCGGTTGCGTACCTCGCCGGCGGCGCGCTGATGCTTCTCAACCTGTTCGCCTACGTCGACGTCCACGCGCTCGGGCTGTTCGAATCGGCCACCGGGGCCGACGTCCACGATCACGGACACGACGATCATAGTCACGGCGACGACGGTCACAGTCACGGCGACGACGGTCACAGTCATGACGACGGCCACAGTCATGACGACGGCCACAGCCACGACGACGGCCACAGCCACGACGACGGCCACAGCCACGACGACGGCCACAGCCACGACGACGGCCACAGCCACGACCACGATCACGACGGACCTGTCCACGAGGTCGTCATCGACCACCTTCGCGAGGACTACGTCGCACTCACCACAAAGGTGAGCGAGACGGTCGCCGCGGTCGCGTTCTTTACCCTGTACGTTCTCGAGCGGTGATCAATTACCCACTCTGATGAGAGGGTCGTCAGTCACCGGAGGCAGGTCCGAACTGATAGCGCGTGAGTTGAGCTACCCACCGCTAAAGCGGTGGGATTCAGCGTGGACTCCCGTTCTGGCCGATTTGGTTCGAGAGACCTTCGGTCTCTCGTCATCACGAGACGGCTTCGCCGTCTCGAACGACCTCGGCAGGAGAATAGCCTCCGTTCACGTTCAGCGTCCCGCTGTTCAAGCGCACGCCCAAGGATGCGCCTCCGTCGCCCCCAGTTTGGTTGCGACGGAGATACCGTAACCCGATGTTTTTCGCGGCGTTGTAGTCGGCGTGGTTCTCGTACCCGCACTTCAGACACTCGAACTCCTCGCCGTCGCGGTTGTCGGGATGGGTGAACCCACAGTGTGAACAACGCCGACTCGTGTTCTCAGGGTCAACCTGCTCTACGTCGATGTCGTATTCTTCGGCCTTGTACTCAACGTAGTCGTAGAGTCGGTTGAACGCCCACTTGTGTCCCCACGACGCACCAGCCCGCTCACGAATGTCGGTTAAATCCTCGAACGCAATCACCGAACACTCGTTCTCACGAGCTTCAGCGACGAGTTCGTTGCTGATGCGATGGAGCATCTGTTTGAACCGCCCTTCTTCTTTCCGTCCGACTGACTGGATGTTCTCGTGCGCCCAGCGCGTTCCGCACTGTTGGAGCGAGCCACGACGTTTTTCGTACTCGCGCCGCCAGTGGTCGAACTCGTCGCCCGTCCAGAACGTGCCCGTCGAGGCGACGGCGAGGTTGTTCACGCCGAGGTCAACCCCGAGAACCGTTCCGTTCTCAGGTGTTGCCCTGTCCGACGTGTCGGACTCCACCTCCTTCTTGCAGTGGACGTGAAGCACCCAGTTGCCGTCGCGGTAGTGTAGTTCCGCACCCGTGATTTCGTATTCGTCTGAAAATAGGTACTCCGAGTGTGGCGTGTCATTCTCCTTGTCAGGCAGTACGTAATCGGCTTCGATGCGACCGTCTGTGGTGGCGAGGCTTACGTAGTCGTCGTGGAATGTGGCGGTGCGGTGGTCGTAGACGACGTGTGGGCTGGTGAACGTCGGTTTCGACGCTTTCTTATCGTGTTTCCAGCGTGCGACGACGCTTTTGCAGGCTTCAGCGGCCTTGTTCCGAGCGGCTTGCACCAGTCCACCGTTGAAGCCATCCGTTTTCTCGCGTACATCGTCGTAGGTTTCGTCATCCAGCGTGGTTTTGCTGGTAGTGACGTACTCGCCTGTGAAAGCGTGGTCAACGACGTACTGTGCCGACCAGAGGAAAGTGTCTACGGTGTCTTCGAGGAGTGCGTCGTCGTCGCTGTCCACGTCGAGTGCAACGGGGACGGTACGCCGCACCTCCATATCTTATATGTAGCACTGGTATTTCTTAAATACTGGGGAGTTGGCCTGCCACTGTAGCGTGGTTCGATTCAGCAGTGACGGATTCATCCCACGTTCACAAGACCGAAGGTCTTGTGCAGTATGGAAGACGCGTGCGTCTTCCATGCCCACCAGAAGGCTTTGCATTCTGGGGACAGCCCATCAGAACGCTTTGCGTTCTGAGGACGGCTAAAGCCGTGGGTTTTCTCCTGTATTTCGTATAAGCGATAACTCAGCAGACGAACACACAACACCCACATCGTAGCCATTCGGACAACGGCCCCGGACTCTCGTGGCTCGTCACCATCGATGGGATCGACTCGCGACCGGTCACCGACCGGTACGATTAAGTGTGCATCACCTGCCTTGTTTCGTATGAGTGGACGACCGCTTGACGTCCTCGAGGCGTCCCTCGACGAACAGGTCACTGTACGGCTCAAGACCGGTGACGAGTACGTCGGCGACCTCGCCGGCTACGACCAGCACATGAACCTCGTCCTTGCGGACGTGAAGAGCCCGGCGGCGGGCGAGCCCGACGTCGAGACGCCGACCGAAGACACAACGATTATACGCGGCGATAACGTCGTCTCGATCACTCCATGACTGGCGCAGGAACCCCGAGCCAAGGAAAGAAGAACAAGACGACCCACGTCAAGTGTCGACGCTGTGGCGAAAAATCCTACCACTCCAGAAAGGGCGTCTGCTCCTCGTGTGGCTTTGGCAAGTCCGCCAAGCGCCGCGGCTACGAGTGGCAGTCGAAAACCGGCGACAACTAACGCTTCTCGACTCTTCGTTCGACGGTTTCGAGCGCTGAGTGGTCGCTTTCACCCCTGGTCAGCGCGTTCTTCGTCCCGGGCGGCATCGCTTTGCTCCGGTACGTTCGTCGATCGCGCATCCGTCGAAGTCCTCATGCCAGAAAGGTGCCCCTCTCCTGGGGATGGCGCGCTGGAACGAGGACAGCGTAGCCGAAGCGATCGGCAGGAAATATCATAAATATGAATTACCGCAGAGTGTCGGATACAATCACGATGAACGTCGAAATATTTCCGAAATTATATATATTGAAGCGCGAAGTTTTCGAAAGTGAGACGACGAACGTACATCGCGCTAACTGGCGCACTGACTGCGGGTCTCGCGGGCTGTCTGGGTAGCGATTCGGACGACGAACCGGGAACGAATGACGACTCGGAAACCGGCGACGAACCGGAGACGGACGACGGCGGCCCGGGAACGGACGAGCCAGAATCGGAGGACGAGGAATCAGAGGACGAGGAGTCGGAGGCAGACGACGACTCCGACGAGGGAGAAGCTGAAGCGATCGGCAGCGATTGGCCCCGTCCAGCGTACGATGCCGGACGCACGCGGTACAACCCCGATGAAGCATGGATCGGCGATCTCGAACCAGTCTGGACCCACTCGTTCGAATACGCCAGCAGCCACTTCGTCCGAGACGGCGTCGTCTACGTGAACCGAGACCGCAACGGTATCGTGGCGATCGACGCCGACGGCGAGATCCGGTGGGTACAGGACCTCCACGTGATCGGCGACATCACAGTTGTCGACGGCGAGATCGTCGCTCGAAACGACAACGAGCGGCTCTTTCGCTTCGACGCCGACACGGGCGACCGACTCGACGCGGCCGATCCGGAGTTCGAGGGGAGCATCGTCTACCTCGGCCCCGAGGGGATCTACACCGTCGCCGACGGCGAATCGATTGGAGAATACGTGCTCAGAAAGTACGACGTTCAATCGACCGAAACCGAGTGGGAGCGCACGCTCGAACTCAGCACATGGAACAGCGACATCCTGTTCAGCGGCGATACGCTCGTCCTCTCGAACCGGTTCGAGACGTACGGCGTGGACGACGCGACCGGAGACGTCCTGTGGGAGTCGGAGTACGGCTCCCAAAGCGACAGGCACTTCGCCGCCCGTGGCGGCCGCATCGTCTTGTACAACGACCCCGACGACACCCTGTGCGTACTCGACGCAGACGGCGAACTCGAGTGGGTGACCGAGGAGATGGATCGAATCCGTGGATCGATCGCCATCGACGACGACGCCATCTACTACGGGGAAGGCGACATCATGTACGCGGTCGACGTCACTTCCGGCGAAACGCTGTGGGACTATATCGGGACCGAGGACATTCAACAGACCATCGTCACGTCGGATACGGTCTATACCGTCGAGAACGATCAGACCTCGGGCGGAACGCTGCTGGCTCTCGACAAGGCAAACGGCGACCGGCGATTCGAGGACGCCGACGCGGACTGTGCCGGAATCGTCGCGGCGAACGACGCCGTCTACATCCGAACGAGACCGTCGATTACCAGTCGCGGCGTCGCGGCGCTGCATCCGGTCGCCGAGGAAGACGACGTGTAGTGGCCTCGGCAGCAGTACTGTGCTCGTGCTTCGGACCCGACCTCGAACTGATTTGATGGTTTACCACTTCGAACTGGTTGCAGTGCGCTCGTGTAACTCAGGGGATCGGTGACGCCGGCGACACCGGATGGACAGCACTTAGTCGCGAGCAACGAACTCCTCTAGTATGAACGTCACCGACGCCTTCGCCGGTCTCGCGTGTCTCGATTGCGGGGCGCTCGCCGACGATACCGAACCGACCTCCCGCTGCGAGCAGTGCGGTGGGCTCCTCGACCCAACGTATGAGTACGATGCGATCGAATTCGATCGGGCGGCGGCCCCCTCCCAATCTGGCGATTCGATGTGGCGATACGCGGACCTCCTCCCGTTCGAGCGTGACACCGCCGTAACTCTTGGCGAGGGGGCGACGCCGTTGGTCGAGTGTCCGAGTCTCGCCGATGAACTCGGCGTCGAGCGCGTACTGGTCAAAGACGAGGGCCAGAATCCGACGGGGACGATCGCCGATCGCGGCCTCTCGGTGGCCGTGACCGCGGCGAGCCAGCACGGCGCCGAGACGGTCGCACTCTCGGATACGGGCGACGCTGGCCAGTCCGCAGCGGCTTACGCCGCCCGCGCCGATCTCGACTCGCAGGTCTACCTCCCCTCGCGATCGGGCTTTGCGACCAAGGCGATGGTTAACGTCCACGGCGGCGAGATGAGCGTCGTCGGCGGTCGCCTCGGGGACGCCCGGGAGGCCTACGACGAGGCCCTCGCAGAGCACGAGGAGTGGTCTCCGCTCGGAGCCTTCGAGACGCCATACCGTCACGAGGGGGCAAAGACCCTCTACTACGAGATAGTGGAACAACTCGACTGGACGACGCCGGACGCTGTCGTCGTTCCCACCGGCGAAGGGGTGGGGCTCCTCGGCGCGTACAAGGCGGCCCGGGAGTGTCGCGACCTCGGTCTCGTCGACGAGCTACCGGCGCTGTACGCGGCGCAGGCCGCGGGTTGCGCCCCGATCGCCGAGGCGATGGAGGCGGACCGCGACGACCCCGAGCCGGTCGATCATCCGGACACGATCTGTGGCGAGATCGAGGTGCCCGACCCCGTGGCCGGAAGCCGACTGCTCGAGGCCGTCCGCGAGACCGACGGCGGCGCGGTCGCCACCGAGGACGACGCGATCCTCGAGGCGGCGGTCGCCGTCGCTCAAGGCGAGGGACTGGAGATGGCCCCGAGCAGCGCGGTCGCTGCCAGCGGCGCGTGGAAGCTCGCCGAACAGAGCGAGTTCGACGGCGACGAGACCGTCGTGATCGTCAACGCCGGCGCGGGAATCAAAGGCGCCGACGTGCTCCGCAGCCACCTGATGGGTCGCGGAATCTAACGAGACTGCAAAATCGGCCGCTTACAGCCCGATGTTCATCGCGTACGGCCACGTCGCACTCGCCACCACGAGGAACGCGAGCGCGCCGCCGGCGCCGTAGACGTTTTTCAGGAAGCTGTTCATCTCATTTTGGGCGTCCTCGCCCTCCTGGCGCCAGAAGTCGTGCATCGCTACCGCGGAGACGAGCAGGAACGCCGCGAGCGCGGCAGCGCCGATTCCTGGGAAGACACCCACGACGATCGAGAGACCGCCGAGGACGAGTAAGGCACCGCTACCGAGCACCGAGAGGCGTGGCATGGGAAGCCCCTTGAACTCCGCGTAGGCAGCCATCTCGTCCGTGTTCAGGAAGTGGTTCAGTCCCGTAAACGCGAGTACGCCGCCAAAGAGCACGCGGGCGAGCAGGAAGGCGATCTCCGCAGCGGTCGACTCGAACATTAGGCGATCACCGCCGAAGGGGCGGACACAGTGGAGGTGTCGGGAGAGTCATCAGACAGTACGTCCGAAACAGCAGACAGTTTCATCACGTTACCTGGTTCGTTCTGTAACCGATATATGCGTTCCCGGACACCGGTGATAGCAGGTAACCCCGACGACACCGCTCGATTCGGCCAGCGACTGGTTGCAGAGTCGCCCGCGCTACCGGCCTAAATCGGCGTCTTCGCTCCGGCAATCGGTGACGCGAGGATCCGCAGGGCTTTTGCTGGTTGTCGGGAAACGGGGCGGTATGTCTACACCGTGGGCCGACTGGAACCACATCCTCAAGATCGATCCCGACAAGGATCTTCCCGAGGGTGTCACCTACGGCGATCTCTGTGCGACCGGAACCGACGCGATCGAAGTCGGCGGAACGATGGGGATCACCGAGGAGAATATGACCGCCGTCATCGAAGCGTGTGCCGACCACGACGTCCCCCTCTATCAGGAGCCGTCGGACCCGAGCGTCGTCGTCAAGGACGAGGTTTTGGAGGGGTACTTCGTCCCCATCGTGCTCAACGCGGGCGACCCGTTCTGGATCACTGGCGCCCACAAGGAGTGGGTCCGGATCGCCGACGACTTAGACTGGGACCGGTTGGCCACGGAAGCGTACATCGTCCTCAATCCCGACGCCGACGTCGCGACGCTGACGGAAGCCGAGTGTGACCTCTCTGCAGAGGACGTCGCCGCGTACGCGTCCGTCGCCGAACGAATGCTGGGTCAAGACGTCGTCTACGTCGAGTACTCGGGCATGCTGGGCGAGGAGTCGGTCGTCGAGGCAGCCAGCGAGGCCGTCGACGAGTCGACGCTCTTCTACGGCGGCGGAATTCGTGACTACGACTCCGCCTACCAGATGGCCACCCACGCCGACGTCATCGTCGTCGGGAACCTCGCCCACGACGAGGACGTCGAAGCGGTCCGCGAGACGGTGAAGGCGGCAAACGACGCCTGAGCGTTCGACAGCGATACCGGAGTCCAAACCACCGCCTCTTGCAGTCGTCTGGCCAACGTTGATTTCGCCGCCCGCCGTATAGTCACCGGAATGCAGATAGACCGATTCGACCTCCAGGCAGACGTCACCGGCACGCTCGAACTCGTCTGTGAGCGCACAGAGGGCGAGGAACCGGTCGAGGTGCGGACGTTTACCGGCAGGGACGAGTTCGGCCTGCTGGCCGACGACCTCGAACCGAACGAAGCCGTCGCCCTGTTCGTCGAGCGAGGGAACGTCGCGGAGTGAGGCGACCGGACCCGTTCCGTCGGACACGAACGAAGGCGCTTAAGTTTGGGCTCCGAGAATCAGGAGGTATGCAGAACAGAACCTACACTGCGGACGCCGAGCCGGGCGACGACGTTACCGTCGCTGGTTGGGTCCACGAGATCCGCGACCTGGGCGGCATCGCCTTCCTGATTCTCCGAGACGCGACCGGGAAGATCCAGGTCAAGTTCGAGAAAGACGAGATGGACGAAGAGCTAGTCGAGACCGGCCTTGGCGTCGCCCGCGAGAGCGTCGTCTCGGTTTCGGGCGCCGTCGAGGAGGAGCCCCGCGCACCGACGGGCGTCGAGGTCACCCCGGAGTCAGTTGAAGTCGTCTCGGCCGCCGACCCCGAACTCCCCCTCGACCCCTCCGGCAAGGTCGACGCCGAACTCTCGACGCGGCTGGACAACCGCACGCTCGACCTCCGCAAAGAGGGCGTCCAGGCGGTCTTCGAGATCCGCGCCGAGATCCTGCGTGCGGTCCGCGAGCAGTTCCGTGCGTTCGACTCCACGGAGATCACGACGCCGAAGATCGTCGCCACGGGAACCGAGGGCGGCACCGAGCTCTTCCCAATCACCTACTTCGGCGAGGAGGCCTTCATGAACCAGAGTCCGCAGCTGTTCAAGCAGCTGATCGCCGGCTCGAACGTCGAGCGCGTCTTCGAGATCGGGCCGATCTTCCGCGCCGAGGAACACAACACGCCCCGGCACCTGAACGAAGCCACCTCGATCGACTTCGAAGGAGCGTTCTGTGACGCCGACGACGCCATGGACGTCGCCGAGGGCGTCCTGAAAGCGGCCTACGAGGCCGTCTCCGAGAACTGCGCCGAGGAGCTCGAGGCGCTGGGTCTCGCCGAGGAGTTCGAGGTTCCCGAGGGCGACTTCCCCCGCATCAGCTACGAGGAGGCCATAGAGCGCATCAACGCGACGGGCGAACTCGACGAGCAGCTCGTCTGGGGCGACGACCTCTCGACGGCTGCCGAGGAGGCCCTCGGCGACGACGTTGGCGGCCACTACTTTATCACTGATTGGCCCAGCGAGATCAAGCCCTTCTACATCAAGGATCACGATGACGACGAGCAGCTCTCGACCGGCTTCGACCTGATGCACCCGCGGATGGAGCTCGTCTCCGGTGGCCAGCGCGAACATCGCCACGAAGCCCTCATCGAGGGCTTCGAGCAGCAGGGGTTAGACCCCGACCAGTTCGAGTACTACACGAAGATGTTCAAGTACGGCATGCCGCCCCACGCTGGCTTCGGGCTCGGCGGCGAGCGCGTCGTCATGACGATGCTCGGACTCGACAATATTCGGGAGGCTGTTCTGTTCCCGCGAGATCGCCAGCGTTTGTCGCCGTAGGCGACAAACCTGGGAAGCAGCAAGGCGTGGCGAGTGTACGAGCCACACCTTGCGTGATCGTCAACGTCTGAGCCCGTAGGGCGAAGGCGTTGAGAACCAGCGAGGCGAACGGAATTTGCCTCGCCGGACCGGCAGCGGCGCGGCCCGTAACAGTCGGTAGGAGCGCGATGTCGGTATTCAGAAATGCGGCTGAGACTGAGTTGAGTGATTCGCTAGCCACATGTGCGGACACACCGTTGAGAGCCCAATCAGTTCCAGATGATGTCTGGCAAGTCGTGGTGAATAGCTCGCGCGAATGTGGCACGGAGTGAAGATGGCGATCGCCCGGTGCATGGGAGGTGAGGTCTCGAACTGAGACCGATCGCCATGTCAATAGAAAATCCAGGCAAGATGGAGAGACAAGGTAGGAAGGTGCTACTGCTTGGCTTCGGTCCTGACGGTACTGCCGATTGCGAGTGCAGCGCCAATGATGACGAGGTTCTTGATGATGTACTGTCCCTCGACAGTGAGGGCGTACGGAGCGGTCGTGTAGACAACTTCTGGGAGGAGAACGAGCGGGAGAAAGGTCCCTGGAAGCTGCAAGAACAACAAGAAAATGCCGACGCGAATCAGCGGTCGATACAACAGACAGATGCCGATGACCACTTCCCAAACGCCAAGCACAGGAACAAACACCTCCGGAGGCACAACGTATACGGTCGCCGCAACAAGGTCTGCTGCCGGACTGATTTCGAACAGTTTCAACGCGCCAAACCAGATGAACACGACCGCAAGAGAGACGCGAAGTATCGGAATGCTCCACTGACTCATCGCCGAGGTGATCCGCATGTCGACTTCGTCGAACCGTCGCTTATACGCCTGCAACCGCTCAGTCTCGATTCGGTCCATCATCACATCATGTTGGAACCCCAGCAGGCAAAATCCTGTCTCCTTCGATCGTTGTGAATACTACGTGCGATCAACAGAGGATTACCGACTAGCGCTCGGACCTGCCAGAGGGGAGTCACTGTGTCTTACACGGTGGTGAGGAGATCTGTCGGCACTAGCAGCTAGATCAACCGTCCGTTCGTAGGTCGAAACGAAGTCTGCATCACGTCGATCTACGTAAAAAAACGAATCTGCCACGCTGATCACATGCTCTGGATGTTCCACGAAAATTTTGTAGGGAGGACAGAGTCGTGCTGAAAACAGGGCACGACTGTCGCAGACTATCTATCTCGATGTACGGACGGGAGTGACGAGTCGTCAAGCACGGACCGGGTCCGAAGACCACCGTGACGCGGCGTGGTCTTCCGTAATCAGCGGAAGTCGCTGCGCGGATCGTTGGACATCACCGGGGTTCGAATTCTGGTAGCTGTGATCGATGTACCCCTAAAGAGTGAGCGGCTGGTGCTCTCGCCGCCGTTTTCGTCTACTGGACCAGATCGGCCTTTTGTCCCGGCTTCCAAGGGTCGCGTATGACACCACGCGAATGCTCGCGAATCGGTAGCGAACGGACAGTCACTCGACGAACGATGCTCGCGGGAACCACACTGGTCGCTCTCGGTTCGCTCGCCGGCTGTCTCGACGACGACGAGAACGGCGACGACGATGGAAACGGCAACGGCAATGGTAACGGCAACGACGACGAGAACGGGAACGGCAACGAGAACGGCAACGGAGACCAAAACGACAACGGCGACGAGAACGACGACGAAAATGGCGACGAAAACGGCAACGATAACGGCGACGAAAACGGCGACGAAGAGGAACTGTTCGAGATCGATCCGGGAACGACGATCGAGTTCGACGGCATCACCAGCGGCTGGATCGGCATCGAACCCGACGAGATTGCGGGCGTCTCGAACCCGACACTCGTTCTCGAGGAGGGCGAGGTGTACGAGATCGGCTGGAGCATGGGCGACGGCACCTTTCACAACATCGCCATTCGAGACGAGGAAGCCCAGATCGTCGACAATCTCAGGACTCCCGAGGTGAGCGATCCCGGTGAGGACCAGTGGCTCGAGTTCGAAGCCAGCGAGGAGATGGCCCAATACGTCTGCGAGCCACATTCCGGACTGATGGTCGGCGAGATCGTCGTCGAGTAGCACTACGTTTCGCCCCTCCGGTCGCCCGAAGACGTTTACCGGTTGGCTGCTTCGTCGTGGTGGCCGAGCGTGCCGAGTCGAACCCGCGAGTCCTCGCTCGACCCGTCGGCACCTGCGTCCAGCGCGTACAACGTTCCGCCGATCGTGCCGACGTAGACGATCCCGTCCGCGACCGTCGGCGAGGACCGTATCGCTCTCTCGGCCATGAACGACCACACTTCCTCACCCGCCTCCGCATCCACAGCGACCAGCGTATCCCACGAGATGTGGAAGGCGAGTCCGCCGGCGACAGTCGGCGACGAGGTGTTTGCGTACTCCGTTTCGGCGGATGGCCACACCCGGTCACCGGTCTCCGCGTCGATCGCGACGTTTCCTACGTACACTGTCCCGTCGGCGACCGTCGGTGACGAGGTCACCCCCACAGTGGGCTCGTCGAACGCCCACTCCCGCTCGCCCGTCTCCGCGTCTACCGCGTACAGCGTCCTGTCGTTCGCCCCGACGTAGACCGTTCCGTCCGCGACCGTCGGCGACGACTGCATCGGATTGGCCGGCTCGGTAAAGTTCCACTCCTGCTCGCCCGTCTCCGCGTCTACCGCGTACAGCGTCCCGTCGTCCGCCCCGACGTAGACCGTTTCGCCAGCGACCGTTGGCGACGACCGGATATGATTGAGTCGTATCGAATGCGACGGCTCGGTAAAGACCCACTCTTGCTCGCCCGTCGCCGCGTCTACCGCGTACAGCGAGCTGTCATCGGATCCGACGTAGACCGTCCCGTCCGCGACCGATGGAGAGGAGTGGATCTCATCCTCGGACTGGGTAAAAGCCCACTCTTGCTCGCCGGCCTCGGTATCGACGGCGTACAGCGTGCCGTCGACTGAGCCGACGTAGACAATCTCGTCCGCAACCGCTGGTGAGGAGTACACTTCCTCGGACGGCTCGGTAAAGGCCCACTCCCGGTCGCCCGTCTCCGCGTCTACCGCGTACAGCGTCCCGTCGTACGATCCGACGTAGACAGTCCCATCGACGATCGTCGGCGACGACCGGATGGCGTAGACTGGGTCGTCAAACTCCCAGCGGACGGTGCCAGCGCCGGAGTCGCCGTAGAGGCCCACACATCCGGCGACCGAAGCGAGTCCCATTCCGGCGGTGGTCCGGAGCAGGTGACGCCGATTCAACCCCTTCCCGAAACCATTGGCCATTCTGACTAGTGTCCATCTACTTACCAATAAAAAGGTATGGATTTGAAATGGGTTGCAGATTCTTCGCACCGCCCCAGTTCTCATCGACTGATTTGAATGTATTGAGGCAACCACCCATACCGAGGAGACGATCCGAGCTACGTTGAGCGATCCCGGTTCGGTACCAACACCTCCGCTCTTGAACGCGAGTTGTACGAGCGACGCTAAATAAGAAATTGCGCCACTAACTACTGATCAGAACAAGAGAACGAACCGTCAGAGCTCACTGTCACCGTCCCCGCACGGCGGCAGCTCCCATCGCCCCACAGCGTCGCGCCATACGTCTTCCTCGTCGGGATCGCAGACCGCCTGCCACTCTCGCGGCGACATAATGGTCGCATCGATCTCCCCGGTCTGGGCCTCGACGGGCGGATCCGTCCTGATTTTGTGCAACAGCACCCCGATATCGGGGTGTTTACGGATCCGACCCAGTGCCTCGGTCGCCTCGTCGGGCCCTAAAAACGAGAGCATACACTCTGTCAGAAGCACGTCAATTTCGTCGACACCGAACGCCTCGCGAAGCGTCTCGATTACGTCTTGGTCGCGAAGATCGGCCTGGATAACCCACTGTCGCGTCGCCTCAGGGACCGCGTCCACGGCGTCCGCCGAGGCGTCGAATCCGTAGGTAGCCACGTCGTTCGCCCGCAGTCGCTCGACGGTCGTCGCGGAGCCACAGCCCGCAATGAGGACGACCGGATCGCGGTCGTCGTCGGCGACGAACCAGGCAAACTCGGCGAGTTCCCGCGTTTCGTCGTACGTGTCACCCATACGGCCGACAGGGCGGGGAGGCGAAAAAGCGTCTCGGTCGGCGGCGTTCGGAAGAACGTCCCGGCCGAATTCGCGTGATCCCTTACTCGGCGTACAGCGCCTCGATCTCGGCGATCCGATCCGGGTTCCCGAAGTACGTCGGAATGCGCTGGTGTAGGGTGTCGGGATCGGCATCGAGAATCGAACCGTGTCCGGTCGACGAGCGCCCACCCGCCGTTTCGACGATGTGGGCGATCGGGTTCGATTCGTACTGGAGCCGCAGGACGCCGTCGGGACCGCCCGATTGTGGGGGGTACGCGAGGAGACCACCGCGGTCGAGCAGGTGGGCAACGTCGCCCACCATCGCCCCCGTGTACCGGAGCTTGTGCGTGCGCCGAAGCTCTCGCCAGTGATCGCGCAGTTCCGGTGGCCACCCCGCAGTCGAGCGGGCAGCACCACAGATTTCCGACGTCTCGGGGATCGAGACGGGATCTGCGGAGACGACGGCACCGTCGTCGATGACGTAGCGCACGCAGCGATCGTCGGTGGCGACAGTCATCGTCGTCGTGGGGCCATAGAGCACGAACGTGCTCGCAACGAGGTCCCGGCCTCGGGCAGGAACGGAATCATCGTAGACGCCAACGACGGTG
This sequence comes from Halobacteria archaeon AArc-dxtr1, assembly GCA_025517425.1. NCBI lineage: Archaea > Methanobacteriati > Methanobacteriota > Halobacteria > Halobacteria archaeon AArc-dxtr1. The sequence goes on from JAOPJY010000001.1 coordinate 1,263,110, forward strand.
CCGGTGACGGTGTTCGGCCGGAGGTTCGAGGAGCCATCGACCGGATCGACGGCGACGGTGTAGCCCTCTCCGACGTCGAGGAGATCACTGCGCTCCTCGCTGGCGTAGGTTCCGACGGCGTCGACTGCGGTGAGTTGATCCTGCAGACGGCGGTCGACGCGGCGGTCGACGGCGAGTCGCTCGTCGCCGCTTTCGTTCTCGCCAGCGGTCTCGACGGTCGACCGTCCGGCGACGTCACAAAGCGTCCGATTGATCGTCGGCGTCACCTCGGCGAGAGCCTCGAGTATCGAGGCGACGTCTGCGTCGGCTTCGATCATCGCACCACCCGAACCGCTGGTGCCGAGGCCGAACTCAAGCGGCGACGAAGGTGGGTAGAGCCCCAAGTACGGAGCCAGCGTTCGGTTTCGAGCCCCATCAGGGATCCTCCGCGACGATCTCGACGTTCGCGGCCTCGAACGGTTCCCGCTGTGCGTCGGAGAGGGCGTCGTCGGTGATAAAACAGGTCGAGGTCGGAGTGATCGGCAAATTGGACGAAGCTCTGCTTGCCGAGTTTCGTCGTATCGGCGACAGAGCACTCGCCGCGCTCGCTGACGAGTTCGACGATTTCGCGCCTGCGGACTGCCGGTAACATCCCTAGTCGGTCGACGCTACGCGAGCCGATCCCAAAGCGTTCCCGCTTTCACTCGTTACGAGAGCCTCCGCTTGACCCGAGCGAGGAGGCTCTTCTCGCGGCGTCGTTCGAGCGCCTCCTGGTCGATAGTTCGCGTCCCGTCGGCAGGAGACGACGAGGCGGTTTGGGCCTCGGCATCGTCCGCCGCCGAGGCGACGGTTTCGTCGTTTGCAGACGCCTGCGGAGCGTCGACGGGGTCGCCGCCGGCGGCGTCGATGGCCGCCGCGATCAGGGAGTCGGCATCGTTGACGGCATCTTTGACCGTTCCCTTCACGACTGGAAGGGCTTCGAAGCGGTCCATGGGGACGGCGGTGTCGGCCGCGACGATCGTGGCCTCGGCCGCCTCGATGTCGCCGTCGGGGAGTTCGTTCTCGGCACCCATCGCCCCCTGAACCTCGACGGTGATCTCGTGGCCGCGCGCTGTGGGGGTTGTCTCTAACTTCTCGGCGGCCATCTGGCTGTGTGCGATTCCGGTCGGACAGGCTGTGACTGCAACGAATTTCAGTGGTCTGGGAGGTGGTCGCGTACGTCTCGTTCGGTCGTCGCCGCGAGCGCGCGTTCGGCAAGTTCGCTCGCGTCGGCTCGGTGCTGGCGGGTGACGGCGGCTTTCACGTCGGGAACGGTGACCGGGCTCATGCTCAGTTCGTCGAGTTCGAGGCCGACGAGCAACGCCGTGAAGGACGGATCGCCGGCCATCTCGCCGCACATTCCGATCCAGGCGTCCTCGGCGTGGGCCGCCTCGACGTTCCGTCTGATCGCGCGCAACACGGCGGGCTGACAGGGATCACGAAGTCCCGCAACCTGCTCGTTTTCGCGGGCGGCGGCCATCACGTACTGGGTGAGGTCGTTCGTCCCGATACTCAGGAAATCGACCCGCGACGCCAGTTCGCGGGCGAGGAAGACCGCGGCCGGCGTCTCGACCATCACGCCGAGTTCGGGGACGGCGTGGTCGACCCCCTCGGCGTCGAGAGCCTCGGCAACGTCGTCGACGACCGAGAGCGCGGCGTCGAGCTCCTCGACGGTCGTCACCAGCGGGAACATGACGGCGAGGGCACCCTCGTCGTGGGCTGCCGCCCGGAGCAGCGCCCGCAGCTGGGTCTCGAAGAGATCGGCGTCAGGCCCCAGAGATCGTCTGATTCCGCGCTCGCCGAGGAACGGATTCTCCTCGTCGGGCAGGTCGAGGTAGGGAATGGGCTTGTCGCCCCCGACGTCGAGCGTTCGGACGACGACCCGGCCGTCGGGAAACGTCGAGAGGGCGTCGACGTAGGTTTCGTACTGCTCGTCCTCGCCGGGCGGAGCGTCTCGATCGAGAAACAGAAACTCGGTTCGATAGAGGCCGATTCCGTCGGCTCCTTGCTCACGAGCGCCGGCCAGTTCGGTGGGCCGGCCGACGTTGGCGGCGATCTCGATGGCGGTCCCGTCGGCGGTCATCACCGGGTCGGACCGAACGTCGACGGCGTCCTCCTCGGCCGCGGCGGCGCGGCGCTCTGGAGTCGGATCGACGACGACCTCGCCGGCCTCGCCGTCGACGACGACCGTCGCGCCGTCGGCCACGTCCGAAAGCGCCTCACCGACACCGACGACGGCGGGCAGGGAGAGCGAGCGCGCGAAGATTGCGGCGTGGGAGGTCCGCCCGCCGGTGACGGTGGCGAAGCCGGCGACTCGTTCCGGATCGAGCTGGACGGTGTCACTCGGCGTGAGGCGCTCGGCGAGCAGAACTGTTCCAGGCGGTAGCTCGGCGAGAGCAGCGCCCTCGTCGCCGGTCAGGGTACGGACGAGACGGTCGCGGACGTCCCGCAGGTCGTCGGCCCGCTCTGCCATCCGGCCATCCATCCCTTCGAACTGCTCGATCGGGGCGGCAAACGCCGTCCTGACGGCGCCTTCGGCCGCCGCTCCGTCCTCGATCGCGTCCGCGACGCCGTCTTCGATCTGTGGATCGTCGAGGAACTGGATGTGGGCGTCGAAGACGCCGGCTTCCTCCTCGCCGATGCGCGCTGCGGTTCGCTCGCGTTCGTCGGCCAGGGCATCTCTGGCGCGGTCGCGAGCGTCGACGAATCGTCGCCACTCGGCGCCAGGGTCGATCGCGTCCGTCCGCGAATCCAGGGTAGCCTCCGCAACGGTATCGGCCGACTCTCCGTCGGACGGACGGTACCAGACGACGGTTCCGGCACCGCTTCGAGGTGTCACACCGGTTCCGGTAAGGGTTCGTTCGGACATGGTGTTCAGGCGTGAGGCGTGATCATTCGTGTGTGAGGGGGAGTGGTTCGTGCGTAGGGCGGACGTTGTGCTTCGACGTCTCAGTCATCGTTCAGCTCTGCTTCAGGCGACGTGAGGAGGGCTTCGAGGGCGTCTAACGCGTCCTCAGCGCCGTCGCCCTCGGCGACGAGCAGGACGTCCTCGCCGTTCTCGACGTCGAGTCCAGTCACCGCGAGCATGCTCGCCGCAGAGTGTAAGTCCTCGTCGCCGGGGCGTCCGACTCGAACCTCGGCGTCGTACATGGCGGCAGTCTGAACGAATTCGGCCGCGGGCCGCGCGTGGAGGCCGGCTTCGGGGACGACCGTGACGACGCGCTCGTGGGCAGTCATGCGATCGCCTCCCGAAGGACGGACTGCACGGCGTCCGGCGACGACGCGTCCGACAGCCCCTCGCGACCCTCGTCGTGCATCAGCGCCCGAGACAGCGAGCTGAGGATCGAGAGGTGATCCTCGGCGCCGGACTCGGGAACCAGGATCGTGAACACGAGGCGGGCGGGCTTGTCGTCCATCGCTCCGAAGTCGATGCCGCCGTCGGCGCGGGCGAAAGCGAGCGACGGGCGGCTGACAGCGTCGGTTTTCGCGTGGGGAATACCGATCCCCATCCCGACGCCGGTGGTGGTCTGTTCCTCTCGCGCGAGCAACGCCTCGAGGGCCGCCTCCCGATCCTCGACGCGTCCGTTGTCGTCGATCAGAGAGGGCAGGTGCTCGATGCAGGCCTCCTTCTGGTCGGGGGCGCCTGACAGCGAGACGTGAGCGGTCGGCAGCAACTCGTCTGCGTCGTCTGCCTCGATTGCCGTAGTCATGGATTGGAGTTGGGTCGTGTGTTCGTCTGCCCCGGTGAGCCGGGGAGGCCAGTGGTTGGTGGTAGCATACCGAACATAGTGGAGATTTCGGTCGGCAAGTGGTCAGAGAGCGTTACTGACCCGATCCGCTGACGGGACCAGTTCCCGCGGCGTCGTCGACCGTAACCTCGACGTCCGACTTGAGCGGCGTGATGACCGCGGCGGTTACGACCGCGCCAAGAGCGATACAGCCCAGGAACAGCAGCGGGTTATTCGCCAGCGGCACGACGAAGATACCTCCGTGGGGTGCGGGCATCGTCACGCCGAGTCATATCGCGGTGGCGGCGGTCACGCTGCCGGCCATGATGCTCGGAATAACCCGGAGCAGGTCGGCCGCGGCGTAGGGAATCGCCCTCAGTGATGAACGAGAAGCCGAGCGGAACGGCGGCCTTCGCGTTCTCGTCCATCTCGGGCAGATACTTGTGCGGAGCGGCGAAGTTCGACAGCGCGAGGCCCAGCGGCGGAACCATCCCGGCGATCATCACCGCGGCCATCGGCTCGGTAATGCCGTCGGCGATCAGCGCGACCCCGAAGACGTAGGCGACCTTGTTGACCGGGCCGCCCATGTCGAAGGCCATCATCGCGCCGATGATCGCACCGAGCAAGAGCGCGTGCGAGCCCTCCATGCCCGTCAACGCCGAAGTCAGCGCGCCGTCGAGCAGTGCGATTGGGACGCCGAGCATCCACCACTACCAACTAAACAGTACTGAGCATGATTGTTCCATATTTTTAATGGCGAGAAATATGTGGGGACGATCAGTAAATGCACGGCGCGCCGAATCTGCAAGGTTATACCCGGCGGGTGACAACCCGTGGGCAATGCGCGAGGAGGCGACAGCGTTCGTTCCGGGCCACGTGACGGGCTTTTTCAGTGCCCACCCGGACACGGATCCGATGAAGGCGGGATCGCGAGGCGCGGGCCTGACGCTTACCGACGGCGTCGAGGTGACCGTCTCGTCGGTCGAACGTGCCGGATCCGCGTCGCGATCGAATGGAGCGTCAGCGGAGACAGTCTGGCTCGACAGCGAGCCGATCCACGTCGAACCAGTCGAAACGGTTCTCGACGCACTCGGAGCGTCTGCCCACGTAACGGCCGAATCCGATCTCCCGCTCGGAGCCGGCTTCGGCGTCTCGGGAGCGATGGCGCTGGGAACAGCACTGGCAGCAAACCGGGTGTTCGGCGAACATCGGTCGGAGAACGAACTCGTGGCGCTCGCCCATTGTGCGGAAGTCGAAGCTGGAACTGGCCTGGGCGACGTGGTTGCCCAGGCTCGCGGCGGCGCCCCGATTCGACTCGAACCGGGGGCGCCGGCACGCAACGAACTCGACGCCATCCCGGAGCGCTCGCGAGTCGAGTACGTTGCCTTCGACGAACTCTCGACGGCCGACGTACTCGCAGGTGATACCGAGACGCTGTCGGCAGCCGGGGAACGTGCGCTCTCGAGGCTGGTCGATGATCCGACGCTGCCCGCGCTCGTGCGCACCTCGAGACAGTTCGCCCGCGAGGCCGACCTGCTCACGCCCCGAGTCGAGACGGCGATCGAGGCCACCGCCGATGCGGGTGGCGAGGCGTCGATGGCGATGCTCGGCGAGACGGTCTTCGCGCTCGGAACCGGGCTCACGGATGCGGGGTATGATCCTGCGGTCTGTGAAACGCACTCGGCAGGCGCAGTGTTACACTAAGCACTCGGGAGTCCAGGACGCGAGGCTGGTATTGCCGACGTCGGCGAGCGCGAGGACAGCGAAACCACCCGCCAGAGCGCGCTTCGCTGCGACGACCTGTCCTGCGGGCTGATTGTACACACAATTGTAAATACATACACATGTGTGAAACCATTAAGATAACGATCGTCCATACGTACCTGTATGGGAGACAATACCATACAGATCGATCGGCGCGGAGTGCTCCGAGGAACGGGCGGCGCTGCTGCGGTCGTCGTTGGACTGGGAAGTATCGGCGGCGCGAGCGCACAGGAAGCGCTCTCAGTCACCGCCGTCTGGACGGACGACGAGGAAGAAGACTTCCTCGCGGTAGTCGACTACGCCGAAGACGAGACCGGACTCGAGATCTCGTACGCACCGCGGGATACCGAGACACTCCTGACCGAGACGCTGATGGACTACGAGGTGGGCGTCGCAACCGCGGACATCGTCGTCTTACCGACGGAGGGACGAGTGCGACGCGACGGCGGAGCCGGCCACCTCGAACCGCTGGATGACCTGTGGGACGAGGACGACTACACGACGGACTACGGACCCGTCACGGTCGACGGTGAGGTCTACGCCGCACCCTTCGGCGGCGATATCAAGCCCGGCTTCTGGTACCGGCCGTCGTTCTTCGAGGAGCACGACCTCGAAGAGCCCGACGACTACGACGCTTTTCTCGATCTGCTCGAGGAGATCGACGGGATCGACGGCGTCGAGGCACCGCTGGCATCGGGCAACGGCGATGGCTGGCCGTTGAGCGACGTGACGGAGGCGTTTATCCTTCGCCAAGAGGACGGCGCCCAGCTGCAGGTCGATCTCATCGAGGGTGACGCCTCGTTCACCGACGACCGCGTCGTCACTGCCTTCGAAGAGCTACAGGAACTCCTCCAGGCGGGATACTTCAGCGAGGTTCGAGACTTCGGCATCCAGTACGAGTTCTTCTGGGCGAACGAGACGCCGCTATACTTCATGGGCTCGTGGACGCCAGCGTTCGGTGCGATCGACGATCCTGAAGATCTGGATTACTTCATGCTTCCCGGCGCGGAGGCGATGGTGACGAGTATCAACTGGTTCACCGTCCCAGCGTACGCCCCAGACATCGACGCGGCCCGAGACGCGGTCGAGGCAATTATCTCGCCTGAAGGCCAGGAGGTCTGGACCGAACGCGGCGGGTTCGTTCCGACGGCACTCGACGTTCCCGACGACGCCTTCGACCTCGAGGTCATGCAGGACATCTCGGAGCAGGCCGACGAGGTCGAACTCGTCCCGGACTTAGATGACGCGCTGGGCGATCCGTTCCAGGCGGAGTTCTGGTCGCAGTTGCTCGGCCTCTGGGCGGAGCCAGATCAGGACGTCCAGTCGATCACCGAATCACTCGACAGCGTGTTACAGGAGACCGTCGAGGAGTGACGTGACCGAACCGAGCGAGGGTGGAAACGTCGGTCGCGGGGGCGCCGACAGCGACGGCGATCGAAGCGGGGCGGGAAGCGACGCTGATCGCGTTTCTGCGGTTAGCGACGGCGGTGTCGAGGACGGATCCGGGAGGACAGTCGGGGCGGGCGATAGCGACAGCAGTGTACTCGATCCACTCCTCGTCGTCGGACAAGAGATTCGACGCAGCAGCGCCAACGCCGTCGCTGTCGACGTGCTGTACCTGTTCACGACGGCGTTTTTCGCCACGCTCGCGATACGCGGGTTCTGGCCGGCAATGATCGCCGCACTTCCCCTCGCCGTGTTGCTCGCGTTCGCCTTGATGTCCTCACGGCTGTTCTTCATCACGAACGTGATCGTCCTGGCTCTGACCGTGGCAGCGACGCGGGCTGGCTACGTCCCGCTGTGACAGTGGCTATTGTTGCCACAGAACGTCAATGCACACCTGATCGACAGACAGATCGGCGATCAGTATGGAAATCGGTTCAGTTGTTACGATAGTAGCAGTTTATTCGTTCGAAATTGACACTGTTACTTCCGTTCAATACAGGGCAAGCAATTGTCGAAGCAGCTATCCATCTATCCAAATTGTATTAAAAGACGGCTGCTGAGTAGAGAGTGTATGCACGACAAACCGGATCGATCAAATCGGTGTTGTCGTCCAGTCCACACTCGGAACACTCGAAGCGTCCCTACGTTTCACGGACGCCCTCGCAGGCACAGCGGTTGAACGTTTTTTACGTGCTGCATCCCGAACATCTACCAATAGCAGTAATTTTAGAAAAGTAATTTACCTTCTAAACCGAACAGAGTACCACTCATCCTCATACAGGACGTAGTACTCTTCTCGGTGAAGATCCCGACTACTTTCTGGTGTGTCCTCAATCTCGTCTTGAAGTTGATTGTACCCTTCATATTCTGGTGTACTCTGTGGGCCGTCATCCTGTTCACAAGTCTCAAACCGAAGGCTTCCACCAGCCTGTTTCGTCTCGTTGATTAGATATGACGCGTCGTCATCTACATGAGATAACTCAGTCCCATATTTTTCCAGAACATTGTCAATAAACTGTTCGGTAGATTCTGCAGGGGTAGCTGATAGCTGAATTCTGTTCACGGTCGCTGACTCCTCATCACCTCTCTCAGCTTCCAAGTAACTACCGTGAAAGTCGATGTACTGGTGGTCAAGGCCATCGACGAGTAGCGATTCTGAATGATCGTCTGCGTCAAGATATCCCGCAGTAACTGCCGTTGAAACGTTTAGATCAACTTCCCCATCGTCGTTGAATTCGACTGCATCAGTGATTCGCCACTGGTCGTGGCGAGGAAGATCTGTAATCGACAGGGCCTCGTCATCAGAAACCGTAGTGTGATGTTGTCCTGAAATAGTGTACTGAGGCCCGGTCACTTCGTTCTCTTCCAGTACCTCCTCCTCTATCCAATAGAACTGCTCTTCCTCTCGAAAGTGAGTACGTTCATCTAGCAGTGATGCAGCCATCGTTTCTATGATAACCTCCTCCTCATCAAGGAGTCGGGAAACGAGATCCTCAAGCAGCGGATTATAGGCTACATCGGTCATTGTGGATGCCTCCTGCTTTGCGATCTCTGCTGGCGAAATCTCCTGAAAATGGAATCTGCGGCTACCCCCCAGACAACCTTCACAGCCGGCGAGGACAACCGCACCTGCAGCAGCTGCCCCGGCAAGTATTTCCCGACGGTACATGTCTGAAAAACATCCACTTTTGCATATATGTTTTGTGGGGTGGATGGTGTTGTACGAGACATGAGCAAACGAAGGATCTACGCTGGAAATATCGACGATCCAGCGTTCGGTTTCGCTACCAGTGAGTCACGCTCGCGTCGTTCAGGTGGACGCGCGATTTGCACACGTTACGAACTTCCCGACCGATTACCCCTTACGTAGATCGAGTCCAAGCTCGTGACACATTCGCGCCCTGTATTCATGACGGCTCTTCAAAAATATACGAAGACTGTCGGGAATCTCTGCGGTCAGTAAGCACGTGTACTAACCGAATCCACCACCAACTGGTACGCACAGAACTGTGAACCAACGCCGAAAAGAAGGGGATCAGTCCGCCACGGCGGCGACCATCCCACGCTTGTAGTACCGCTCCAGTATCAGGAACAAGAGCACGGGCACGGCCATCGTCAGGATCGATCCCGCAGCGATCATCCCCCACTCGACCTGGATGCGCCCGCGCATCAGCGGGAGAACCTGTGGCGCGAGGTAGAGTTCTGGCGAGCGCATGAACACCAGCGGGAAGAAGAAGGCGTTCCAGACCCAGGTGAACTGGATGACCGCGACCGAGACGAGCGCTGGCGTCGACAGCGGGAGGATGATCGTCCGGAAGATCTGGTAGCGCGAGGCGCCGTCGATGCGCGCGGCCTCCTCTAGCTCCTTTGGAATCCCGAGCAGGTAGTTCCGGAGGAAGAGGACGACCCAGCCCAGTCCCCAGCCGATGTGGATCAGTATCAGCCCCATATAGGTGTCGAACAGCCCCATCTCCCGCAGGGCGTTGTAGTTGCCCATCGCGACCAGTTCTGGGGGCGCAGCCATCACCAGCAGGATGAGGAAAAACAGCGTCGTCTTCAGCGGAAACTCGAACCGGGCGAAGGGGTACGCCGCCATCACGCCGAGGAGCATGACGACGAGTACGGCAGGGATCGTGACGAGGAACGTATTGAGCAGCGCCTGACTCAGCGGGGCGGTGCTGTAGTTCCAGGCCTGGACGTAGTTCTCGAAGGTAATCGTCATCCCCTCTAGGTGCCACCAGCCGCCGATAATCTCCGGGAGCGGCCGGATCGACGCCATGAACAGGCCGAGAAACGGAACGATCCAGAGAACGGCGACGGTAATCGCGACAGCGTACTTCAGAGTTCTCCGTCTCGTGGGAACCGCGTCGGCGAGGCGCTGTTGCCAGGTTAGATTCGGATCAGGAGCCGTCTCGGGGACGTCCTCCATTCGCAGGTAGCGGTCGGTGCCGGCGCCGTCGGTTCTCGCGTTGGAGTCTGTTTCCGCCTCTGCGTCGGCCGGGAGGCTCGATTCTGCGTCGGTGTCAGTCGAGTCGGGGGAGTCGTCGTTGCTCATGTCGGATTACCTCATGCGGGCGATGTACAGTGCGAGTGGCGCGACGATGAACAGCTGAATCAGCGCCACGACCATTGCCATCCCGTAGTCTATTTCCGGCCGGAAGGCGGCTCGGTACACCTCGATTCCAAGTACGGAATACGCGTGGTTCGGTCCGCCTGCCGCGCCGCCGGCCGCGTAGACGATGTCGAACATGCGCATCACCCAGATGATGCCCATAATGACGACGACGGCGGTCACCGGCTTCACCAACGGCCAGATAATGTCCCAGAACCGCCGCCACGGGCCAGCACCGTCGACTTTGGCCGACTCGATCAGAGACGGATCGATGGCCGAAAGCGACGAACTGTACAGCAGCATGCTAAAGCCGGTGTGAACCCAGATCCCGCCCGCGATGAGTGCGTAGATCGCTACCTGTGGCGACTGCGTCCAGTTGCGGACCCACTGGTCCTGTCCGAGCACCCGAAGCACCTCGTTGAAGATCCCGGCCTGAGGATCGTAGACGAACAGCAGAACTAGTCCGATGACGATCGGCGGGACGGTAAAGCCCACAAACACCATCGACCGGAGGATGCGCCGCCCCTTCAGGTCCGCAAACAGCAGCGCCAGCCCGAGGCCGAGGAAGGTGCTCGCGGGGACGTGGACGACGACCCACAGGAGATTGTGGGTGAGCGCGCCCATCGGATACCGAAACTCCTGAATATTCGACCAGTGGACGATGAGTGGATCGGTGAGCGATCGGGTCCAGTTGTCGAATCCGACGAAATTCTCCATCGTGAACGTGTCCCATGCGTAGAAGCTCCCGATCGCGGAGTAGACGATCGGTCCGACGGAGAAGATCCCGAAAAGCGTGAGGCCAGGGACCAGAAACACAATGATAGCGATCGCTTTCTCGCGGTCGATATCCAGACCGATTCCCAGGTCACGATCGGTGTCGGCGGATTCGAATCTGTCTCGTAAGCTCATGACTGCGCCTCAGCTGTGCCCTCCGACCAGTGTCCCATCTGCGTCATAGAGGTACGCGTCGCCGTCGTCGAACGTCAGATAGACGGGGTCGCCCCGTCGGACGGTCGACTCAGATACCTTGGTGTGGACGATCTGGTCGTTGACAGAGACGTTGACGAGGTCGTACTCACCGAGCGGTTCGATCGTGTCGACAGTCCCCGCAATCGCGTGTCCCGACGACGGTTTCGTGGTAGCGACGGTGAGATCCTCGGGCCGAACGCCGAGCGAGACGTCACCGCGCGTACCGTGGGTCACCACGCCGGTCGTACTCGCCTCGTTCCCGCCAGTCTCCAGGACAGCCTCGTCGCCGTCGGCCCCAACGATGGCTTCGTCGGCGGGCAAGAGGCCGGCAATCTCGACGGATCCCGCCTCGCCGAGATCGATTGCCCCATTTTGGCGCGTCCCTCGAAACAGGTTCATCGGCGGTGAACCGATAAATCGGGCGACCCACGCCGTTCGCGGACGCTCGTAGAGTTCCTTCGGCGGGGCGATCTGCTGAATCGTCCCCTGGTTCATGACCACAACCCGGTCGGCCATGCTCATCGCCTCCTCCTGGTTGTGCGTGACGTAGATCGTCGTGATGTCGAGCTCGTTCTGGAGGCGTTTTAACTCGATGCGCATCTCCTGGCGGAGCTTCGCGTCTAAGTTCGACAGCGGCTCGTCTAAGAGAAACACCGTCGGCTCGCGGACGATCGCACGGGCCAGCGCGACTCGCTGGCGCTGTCCACCCGAGAGCGCCGCCGGCTTCTTGTCGACCTGATCTTCGATGTGTAACAACGCAGTTACCTCCTCGACCTTCTGATCGCGTTCGTCGGGCGAGAAGCCACGAACCTTCAGCGGATAGCCGATGTTCTCTGCGACAGTCATGTGTGGGTACAGCGCGTAGTTCTGGAAGACCATCGCGACGTTCCGATCGCTCGACGACCGCCCGTCGACGCGCTCGTCGTCGAAGTAGATCGCCCCCTCGGAAGGCTGTTCGAGGCCGGCAATGAGCCGAAGCGCCGTCGTCTTGCCACAGCCCGACGGTCCGAGAAAGGCGAGAAACTCGCCGTCTTCGACCTCGAGCGAGAGCCGGTAGTTCGCGACGGTGCCCCCCACATCGAAGTATTTGCTAACGCCCTCCATGAGAACCGATGCCATGAGGATAGTGTACGCCGGATTCACCCATTAATCCCACCTGTACCGCCAGAAATAGTGATATGAGCGTTCTGCAGAACGACAGTCCAGACCGAGGTTTCAGTCGGCAGGAGAAGTCGGCCAGCCGAGAGATCTCTCGGCCGTCGAACTGCGGCGACAGTGGGCGGAGTAATCGGGGAACGGCCCGATGACGGCGACCGTGGCACGACGAGGCTACGCTCACCGCCGATCGGTCGGCTTTTTATCGGCGACCCCTACCCCTCTGACGTGAGCGAGCACGATCCTGCGCCCGCCGAGGTCGACCACGAAGAGGAGCTTCCCGAAGAGCACCCGCGGTACCAGGACCTGCTCACGCGCCACCGGATCGAGGCGGGGGTCAGGAAGGGGATCACGCACCTCCAGGGGATGCACGCCGAGGGGCGAGGGAGTGCCTTCGACTATCTGCTGGGCGAGGAGACGATCCCGAGCGCCGACGCCGCCGAGCGCGCCGCCGCCGCCAACCTGCTGCTCGCCGAGAAACCGGTCCTCTCGATCAACGGCAACGTCGCCGCGCTCGTCCCCGGCGAGATGGTCGCGCTCGCTGAGGCCGTCGACGCCGACCTCGAAATCAATCTCTTCAACCGGACGCCCGAGCGAATCGACGCCATCGCTGATCACCTACGAGAGCACGGCGCCACGGATGTGAAGGGGATCGAGGCCGACGCACGGATTCCAAATCTCGAGCACGAACGCGCGAAGGTCGATTCAGCTGGCATCCACGCCGCAGACGTCGTCCTCGTCCCCTTAGAGGACGGCGACCGGGCGGAGGCGCTGTCGGCGATGGGGAAAACCGAGATCGTGATCGACCTCAATCCCCTCTCGCGATCCCCGCAGGTCGCAGACGTCCCGATCGTCGACAACATCATCCGAGCAGTCCCGAACGTGACTGCCCGCGCGCGCGAGCTGGCGGACGCCGATCCCGAGGAACTCCGTGAGATCGTCGACGGGTTCGACCCCGAGGCGGCGCTCGAAGACGCCGAAACGCGGATCCGGTCGGGAACGCTCGCCTAACCGAACTGCTCAAATTTTGTCGGTCACGCGGGGCGAAACGCTGTTTCGTCCGCCCTCATCGCCAGCTGACTCGTCGTCAGCGCTAGACAGCGGGCCAGACTCGTCGCCGCCGATCGGAATCGCCGACTCGTCCCCGCCGTCGACCAGCGGAAGCCGCGACCGAATCGAGGCAGCCCACTCCGTCGTCTGGTAGTACGACAGCGAGAGGTACTCGCTCAGCCGTCGCTTTGCCGACGTATCGATCTCGTACTCGATTCCCTGCCCGTCGACGACCTCCCCGGCGTAGCGGTCGAACCACTGGCGAGTGAGATCGACGCCGGTCTCGGCGTCGTAGCCGCGGGCGACGTAGTGTTTGTATGGGTGGCGGATCCACGAACACTCCCAGTGGGCGTAGACGTCGACGCCGGTCTCGTTTTCCAGATCGTGGAGGACGATGTGGAGTTGCTTCGAGGCCAACGGAGAGGCCCGCCAGACCCACGAGCCCTCCGCGGTGTTACCGTCCATCCTGACCTTGAGGGCGGCGATGGGGTTGCGCGAGAAGCCCATCTCCTCAAGCGCCGCCTCGAGTTCGTCCTCCGAGCACTCGGCCGTAAGGACGTACTCTTCTGCCGAAGTGTGGCTGACGGCGTAGCCGTCGAAGGTGCCCCGAAGGAGGAAGTGAATCTGCGGGAGCAGGCTGCGCCGGACGGCGTTTATCGCATCCTCTCTGTAACCCATAGTGGCCTCGTCTGTTGGTCCGGCTTCAGTATCAGCGTTGGCCCGGCAGGAGTCGGGACGGGACCGCTCTCGGTTTTCGGACGGCATTCCCGGAGCGGCGGAATCTGAGCGCTCGGGAGTGAGAAGTCATAAATTCCCGCTCCGGTTTCGTGAGGACATGGACGCGTACGAGCTGATCACGCGAAACGCCGAGGAGGTCGTCACCGACGAGGAGGTGCGCGAGCTGGCCGAAGATCCCGCCGGTAAACGCGCCTACGTCGGCTACGAGCCCTCAGGGGTTCTCCACGTCGGGCACCTGCTGACGGCGAACAAGCTAATCGACCTCCAGGAGGCCGGGATGGAGGTCGTCGTCTTGCTCGCTGACGTCCACGCCTACTTAAACGGAAAGGGGAGCTTCGAGGAGATTCAGGAGATCGCCGAGCAGATGCAGGCGCAGTTCGTCGCCTACGGGTTAGACGAGGAACAGACGGAGTTCGTCTACGGGTCGGAGTTCCAACTCGACGAGGAGTTTACCCTCGACGTCCACCAGCTCTCGCTGTCGACGACGATGAACCGTGCCCAGCGCGCGATGGCCGACCTCCAGTCCGGCGAGGTCGCGAAGGTGAGCCACCTCACCTACCCGCTGATGCAGTGTCTGGACATCGAGTACCTGGATGTCGACCTCGCAGTCGGCGGCTTAGATCAGCGCAAGGTCCACATGCTCGCCCGCGAAGAACTGCCCGACCTCGGCTACGACGCGCGTCCCTGCTTACATACCCCGATCGTCGCTGACCTCACCTCCGGCGAGGGGAAGATGTCCTCGAGTGAGGGCGTCACGATCTCGATGGAGGACTCGACGGAGGACCTCGAGGAGAAGGTCAACTCGGCGTTCTGTCCGCCGACGCGCGATCCCGAGGGCGACCTCGAGAACCCAGTCCTCGAGCTGTTCGAGTACCACGTCTTCCCGCGCTTCGAGGAGGTCGTCGTCGAGCGCCCCGAGAAGTACGGCGGCGATCTCACCTACGAGGTCTACGAGGACCTCGCCGCAGATCTCGAGTCTGGCGAACTCCACCCCGCAGACGCGAAGGGAACGCTCGCGACGTATTTAGACGAGTTGATCGCGCCCGGACGGGAAGCGCTCAGAGAGCTTCGCGCGTAGGGAGCGGCGCTCTCCCGGCTCCTCTCCTGGCTGCGAATCGGAGGCCGATTTTTTGCGATCGAAACCGTAGCCTCAGCCGATGAGCGACGTCTGGACGGTGCTCGCGATCACGACGGTGGCAGGGCTGGCGACGGGGCTGGGCGCGATTCCCGTCTTTGTTCGCACCCGAGTCAGCCACCGGGTTTACGACGCTGCCCTCGGGCTCGCTGCAGGTATGATGATCTCGGCGTCGGCGTTTGCGCTCATCATGCCGGGTCTGGAAATCGGCACCGTCACAGAGGTCGTGGCCGGCGTGCTCGTCGGTGGCGTGGGGCTGCTGATCGCGAACCGGCTGTTCCCGCACGTCCACGCCCACTACAACCGGTGGACCGGCCACGGCGGTGGGCCGGACACCGAGCCGGCAGCCGCCGACGCGCTCCGACGTGCGGTCCTGATCGGCGGCGCGATCACGCTACACAACGCACCCGAGGGACTGGCGATTGGGGTTGCCTTCGCCTCGGGTCTCGAGGGAGTCGGCCTCGCCGTGGCCGTCGTCATCGCCCTCCAGAACGTTCCCGACGGCTTCGCCTTCGCGGTCCCGATGGCCGAGACCGGGCTCTCTCGCCCGCGAGTACTGCTGTACACGGCACTCTCGGGAGCGGTTCCGCAGGTGGTCGCCGCGCTAGCTGGCTTCCTGCTCGTCGAGTTCATCGACGGCCTCTTTCCGCTCGCAGCCGGGTTCGCCGCCGGTGCGATGATCGCGGTCGTCTTCCGCGAGATGGTCCCACAGAGCCACGGCCACGGGTATGCCGACGCGGCGACGGCCGCATTTCTCGCGGGTTTTTCGCTGCTGGTCGTCGTCGACGTGCTGCTTGTCGTCTGAGAAGGGGACAACACACATCGGGTTCCGGGCACAATTATATCACATCCGAGTGTGTCAAATACAACGACTGAATGAGAGAGTCAGGTTCGAGGGACCAAGGGCTGGGATCCCGAGACGCCAGTTCCAGGCGTCGTGGGCGAGAAGCAAGCAAGGAGAGCCGCAGCGGAGGTTCGACATGGTCGCGACGGCGAGTCCTCCAGGCGTGTCTCACCGGGTCAGCCGTCGGGACTGCGGGATGTACGCTCCCGGGTGGTACGGACGACACCGGAGAGCGAAGAGCCGACGGCTACGAGTTCGATGACGACGTGCCCGATTCCGTTCGCGAACAGGTGTGGCGCGTCGATCGGCGACTCGGTGAACTCGTCGACCGTCGACCGGAATCGCCGGTCTCGATAGCGGTGCTATCTGATCCGCCCGGATCGAGCGGTGAGGTGTCGTTGGATCGCCACCAAACGCTGCGCTTTGCGGCACAGCACGTCTCCCCCGAGGTACCGGACTCCGGTCCGCCCGAAGAGGGACACGTCGACCGGGGCGGCACGCTCATCACGGAGGAGGACGAGCGGACAGTCCTCCTTATCGGAGCGGAGATCGACGACGCCCTCGTCGCACACGAACTGTTTCACGCGATTCAAGACGACGTCATCGGGTCACTAACGTCGCAGGATTCGACCAGTGACGGGTCGGCGGCCGCGAATTCGATCCTGGAAGGGGCAGCGACGTACGTCGAATGCTGGTACGACCAGCGCTGTCTGGACGGAGCCTACGACCCGTGCACGACGCTTCCGCATCCCGCCCTCGACGAGGTTCCGCTCGTTCAGCTAGCCGGCGTACACCAGGCGTACACTACCGGCGCACATTTCGTCCACGAGGTGTACGAACGGGACGGCTGGGAGGGCGTCTGGGAGGTCCACCGATCGGTCCCCGAGTCGACGCGTTCGATCATGGATCCAGAACAGTTCTTCGCCGGTGAGCTCTCCCCCGTGTCGATCCCGGTTCCGTTTTCCGAGACAGACGACTGGACGATCTTCGAGGAAGACCGACTCGGCGTCTATCCGCTCTACACGAAGCTACTGTCGCTCGACGTCGTCTCACTCGACGATCCGGCAGCACGGGCTGCGCCCTCGCTTACGGAACGAACGGGGTTCGAACACGTGTACCGAACCGAACTGCTCGCCGACTGGCGCAGCGATACGTTCGTCGGCTACACCAATTTTGATCTGGAGGGAGAGATCGCCGATCCGGACGGGCTGGCGTACGCGTGGACCGTCGAGTGGAAGACCGAAGCCGACGCGACCACAATCGCCAGCGCCGTCGAAGATGCATACGACGATCGCGGATCGGCCGACGGCGAGCGGTGGCAACTCGACGGGGATGTCGTCGGAGTCGGCCGCGACGAGACGCGCGTGACGTTCACGATGGCACCGCACGAGGGAGCCTACGACGCGCTATTCGGATAGGTGCAGAGAGTTAGGAGAGGTGCAGGGAGAGTATTTAGGGAGGTGCAAAAAGAGGTGGTCGGCGCTGGCAAACTCAACCGAGGACGTATCGCGCCGCGGGGAAGCGCTCGATGAGCGCCTGTCCGCCGACGTCGATGCGCTCAATGAACCGATCCAGGCCGAGGATTCGACCCGCACCCAGCGCCGCGATCGCCAGGAAGACGATCAAGTAGACCAGGTCACTGTTGACGAAGCCCAGCGGGCCCGCGACGTCCCAGCTGGCGAGGTAGAACATCGCCATCTGCATCGCGCCGCCAAGCGCCGCCAGGCGGACGAACGCGCCCGCGATCAGCGCGAGACCGATCATGAGCTGGGTTGCTGGCACGACAACGTTGATGACGTCCATCAGCGCCGGGTTCGCAGCCATCGCGGTGAAGACGCCCGCGATGGGCCCTTCCGCGCCCATGAGGTAGCCGCTGGCGTTGAACGCCTCGCCAGTCACCTTCCCCAGTCCCGCGCCGAGGAACGCAAGCCCCATCGTCAGCCGAAGCGCGACCACGAACCACGCGCTCAACGCGTGGGGTTCGCCTGCGAGCGTGACACCGCCGTACCGGCTTTCGAGCCGGTTTTGAGTTGTTGTCGACATCGTCTTTACCTTACGTTTGTCCATTGTAACCCATCATAGTTATTCAAACACCACCATTCCCAGCTATTGGGAAACCATATAGTCAATTCTGGGAGAGTATAACACGTATCACGCCGCAATCCCCGCACTCGGGTGACAGGCGGCGAGTTCAAGTGGACTCCGTACCCTCCCGGCAGTATGAACGAGACGCGGCGATCGATCGTCGAGGCGCTCGCGGATGGTCCGGTAGGGGGACCGACACTCGCCGAGGAGCTCGACATCTCGCGGGCGGCCGTCTGGAAGCACGTCGAAGCGCTCCGGGAGGCTGGCTTCGAAATCGAGAGCGGACCGGATGGCTATCGACTCGCAGACGTCACGGCTTACAACGGCCCCACCGTCGAGTACGGGCTCGAGGCACCGTTTACCGTCGAGTATCACGACGCAATCGAGAGCACCAACGACCGCGCACGGGAACTCGCGACCGCGGGCGCCACCGACACGGTCGTCCTCACGGACGTCCAGACCGGCGGTCGGGGACGGCTCGGCCGCGAGTGGACGGGGCCCTCGGGCGGCGTCTGGCTAAGCGTCGTCTGCCGACCACAGATTGCGCCGCCGAGAGCGCCGCTGTACACGCTTGCGGCCGCCGTGGCGACCGCCCAGGCAGCCCGAGAGGTAGGCGTAGACGCGCGAATCAAGTGGCCAAACGACGTCGTGGTACCGGACGAGGAAGCCGGTGACGGCTCCTATCGGAAGCTCTCGGGAATCCTCACCGAGATGGAAGGCGAGACCGACCGTATCGAGTGGCTCGTCGTCGGCCCTGGCGTCAACGTCAACATTGACGCCGACGAGCTCCCCGACGGGGCGACCAGCGTCCGAGCGGAAGTCGGCGATGTGGATCGGCGGCGGTTCGTCCAGCGGTTGCTCGAGACGTTCCACGAGCAGTGTGAGGACGTAGACGGCATCGTGGCGACCTGGCGTGAACTCGCGCTCACGCTCGGCCAGCGCGTGCGGGTCAACCGCCCCGGTGGAGCTGTCGTCGGCGAGGCCGTCGACGTCACGGACTCCGGAGCCCTCGTCGTCGAAACGAGCTCGGGGCGGGTCACGGTTGCCGCGGGCGACTGTGAGCACCTGCGACCGACGTAGTCAGAAGCGAGTAAACAGACACCGACTGATCTACTCGAGCGTCGTCGTCCGATCCGTGGGGTGGTCGCCTTCGATCTCGTGTGAGCGGATAATCCGCGTTGCCACCTCGTCGTCGAGGCGGACGGTGAGAACGGGAATTGGCGCCTTCCGGACGACTCGTTCGGTGACGCTTCCCAGCAGCAGCCGGTCGATCCCACCGCGGCCGTGCGTTCCCATCACCACTAGATCGTAGTCCCCCGAGCCGGCCTCCTCGATAATAGCGCGGCTGGGCGCGCCCTCGATAACGTCGGTCTCGACCGTGACGTCGTCCGGAGCGAGCTCCGCGACCCGGGAGACGGCTGCGCGTCCTTCCTCGTGGAGCGCATCCGTAATCCCTTCCCAGGCAGTCTCCATCGGCAGCCCGCCGTAGCTGGCGGTGTCGACGACGTAGATCGCCCGGATCGAGGCACCGTGCGTGCGCGCGAGCTCGGCGGCGTACGAGAGCGCGCGCTCGCCTTCCGCGGAGCCGTCGGTCGGGACGAGGATGCGGTCGTACATCGTCCTTCGCAGGACGTACACGGGCGAGGGATAAAATCCTGTCGAGCGTTCACACCCCACACTCTATACAACACAGATCACTCTGCGAGAAGGACCTCGCTGACGTCGGCCACGCCCGCGCGTCTGACCACGGTCCGGACGGGATCCCGATAGCCAGCCAGATTCGGCGAGTCGCCATCGAGGACGGTCAGGCGAGCCGGTCGGCCTGCCTCGAGTACGCCGTACTCCCGACCGACGAGTTCCGCGCCGTTTACCGTCGCCATGCGCAGGATCTCGGCGGCTGGAACGTCCGTGAGCTTCGCGCAGAACTCCATCTCGCGGAACATCGACGGCGCGTTGAGCATCACGTTGTCCGTCCCGAGCGCGACGGTGGTTCGCTCTAAGAGGTCTGCAAGCGGCGGGACGCCGACGCCGGTAACGAGGTTCGATCGCGGGCAGACGACGATCGGAACCTCACTGTCGGCGATCCGTTCTAGGTGAAGCGGTTCGGGGTGGACGACGTGGACGAGGAAATCCGGGTCCAGATCGAGCGCGGGGTTGATGTCGCTCGCGTCGGCCTCGCCAGCGTGGATGCCGAAGGGTTTGCCCGCCTCCCGGGTCGCCGTTCGCTCGCTATCGAAGACGCCGTCGTTGGCGCCGCTCGCACCGAATCCGTCGCCTTCCTCCATCGCTTCGACCGAACCGCGCGCGAACGCGAGCGCCTCGACGTCGAGCCCGGTGGCGGCCTCGCGGAGCGCGCGAACGCCGACGACGCCGCCCTCGCGAAAGTCGAGGCAGGCTGCGGTTCCCGAACGCTGCATGTACCGCAGTGACTGGCGCATCGCCGAGACCAGCTCCCGGCGCGAGGCGTTCCGGAGGAGGCGGTGTTTCAGTCCGTCCGGCGGCGCGACCAGCTCTTCGAGCGAGAGGCCACCGCCGGCCTCCTTGGCGATCGAGTCGCCGACGTGCGTGTGTGCGTTGACGAATGCCGGAAAGATGATGTCGTCGCTATCGACCGACTCCTCCTCGATATGCTCGATCCGGCCGTCGTCGCCGACGACGATCCGTCCTTCGACGGGATCTAACTCCCTCCCCCGGAGGATCGTGCCCGTGCGTTCCATAGGTCCCGTTCGCAGCCGGGGCCTTTCAACCGTTCGCGTCACCGCCGAACTGGTCGAGCGTCGTCGAGAGCCCGTTTCTGACCTCGCTGACGAGAGGGCCGTCGATGTCGAGTCCCAGGACGGCGAGGGCCTCCCGTCCGACGCGGTCCCGGACGTCTGCGGGGCAGTAGACGCCGAGGCGCCACTGGGAGGACTGGGCGGCGCGCAGGGCCTCGACCAGTGGCGACTGGCGACCGAGCGGTCGAATGTCGCCGTTGACGACCACGCGAGAGGTGGATTCGGTCATCGTCGGCCGATCGGGGACGTCGACGATGACCGCGTCGGGATCGACTGCAGCCTGGTCGGCAATCTCCCGTTCGAACGTGCGAATCTGCTCGTGGTCGGCCTCGATGATCCCGCCGGGAACGTCGTCGATCTCGGCCCAGACCGCGCGCTTGTAGAGATCGCGGTGATCAAGCCGCCGAGAGAGGTCGCGAGTTGCCTCGCACCGGCGGAGCGCGGCGATCAGATCGTGGTCGTCCATGCGCTGGAGAGAGTCGGCGTCCGTCTCGTCCGCTTCGAGAAGCGCCTCGGCGGCCCGTCTGAGCATCACCTTACTGATTCGGGCGACGCTGTGGCTGTAGACGGTCGGGTTCATCAGCGCCCGGGCGACCAGCAGACTCTCTGCGGTCTGGACGTTCCCCTCGCGGAGGACGAGCTCGTCGTCGACGAACGTGAGCTCGCGGACGAGCCGGCCGTGGTCGATCGTCCCGTAGGGAACGCCGGTGTGGTGGGCGTCCCGTACGAGGTAGTCCATCCGGTCGACGTCGAGTTCGCCCGAAACGAGCTGGCCGTAGCGCCCTTCGCCAGCGACCAGATCGGCGATCGCATCTGGCTCGAGATCGTGGTCGCGCAGTACCTCGCCGACCGGCCCCGACGCGAGGAGATCGTGGACGTCGTCGTGGTACCGCCCCGTCCGACGGTAGGTCAACGGCTCCAGATTGTGGCTGAACGGCCCGTGGCCGACGTCGTGTAGCAGCGCCGCGGCGCCGATTCGGGACGCCTGCTGGCCCTCGATTCCGAGGTGTGAGAGGGCCTCGCAGGCGAGGTGGTAGACGCCGAGACTGTGCTCGAAGCGGGTGTGGTTCGCCGAGGGGTAGACCAGCGAGACGGTCCCGAGCTGGCGAATCCCGCGCAGTCGCTGGACGGCGGGCGTGTCGAGCAGGTCCCGGGCGACGCTCGCGACCTCGATGTGGTCGTGGACGCTGTCCTTGACGATCTTCATGGGCTCGCATTGGGCGAGTTCGTACAAAAACTGTCGTGTGGGCAGGGTGGAAGTGAACTATCAGGTGCGTGTAGACGGCGAGCTCTCAGTAGACCGGTTCAGTTGTCGGCCGCGCCGTCGTGGCGGTTGTGGAGGTCGTTTCAGCAGACCCGCTTTCGTAGATCATGGTCAGCACGAGGAATACAGTGACTGAGTCAGTGTGAAAATTCATCTCTCGCGACAATTATGTATTATAAAATGGCACACGTCCGCCGACAGATCTCTGCACTTCTTTTTGCGATCGGGAGTGGGGCGCTTTTCGTCACTGTTACGGTTTATGTACAACTCGAGGGTCCAGTGGAATTTGTTTCAGCGTGGGTGGTAACGGGGATGTTCCTTTTCGGAACGGTGCCAGCGTATCTTCTGTCACGGTATCGTGTCATTTCTCCGCTCCTGTTGGCCAGCGTGATCTATGGCGGTTTGCTCAGCATCTCCTGGTCGAGGATGGCTAGTCGGGCACAGGCAGAGGAAAGTGGGGCTGCAATACCACCGGGGTTCAGCGTCTCACCGTTTGAAATGGTACTTGTCCTGTGGCCGCTCTTACTCATCGGCCTCCTTGTGGTGGGGATATATGAATACCGAATTCGATCGCAAGGCGTTACGCCCCAGCAGTTGTAACGAACTGGATAGACGCCTCTCTACTGGCTATTTCCCGCGCGAACAACTCACCAAGCGTCGTTAAGCACCGCCTCGATTCCCGCCGGCGTCGGCTCCAGCCCTGCCGGTGCGTTGTCCATGAAGTAATCTTCGACGATGAATTCGGCGACCGCCGGCAGCTCCTCGCGCTCGGTCTCGGGCAGGTCGCGCAGCCGGGTGGGCTGGCCGAGCGCGTCCCGGAGCTCCGCAACCGCGTCGACGACCGCCTCGCCGAGTTCCGCTTCGGAGAGTCCGCCCGGATCGACGCCGAGCCCGGCTGCCAACAGCTCGCGGCTCGCGTCGACGCGGGAGAAGAGGTATCGGAGGACGTGCGGGGCGAGGACGGCGTGGACAGCCCCCTGCTGGACGTCGTACCGGCGAGCAAAGCCGTGGCCGAAGGCGTGGATCACCGAGAGCTTTCGGTCGAGCTGGACGAGCAGCGAGCCCGCGACGGCGCGGTCCATCGGCGCCGGATCGGTACCGGGGTCGGTGGCTTCCGCGCCCGAGTCGCTGCCGACGACCCGCGGGAGCGCCTCGGAGAGCAATCTCAGTCCGTGGATCGCCGTCGCGTCGCTGACCGGTGTCGCGTTCCGGGCATAGGGCGTCTCGATTCCCTTGTCGAGGCCATTCATCGCGGATCCCGCCAGGACGCGCGTAGGCGTCGTCTCGAAGAGCGCGGGATCGGCGAAATCGGCGATCGGCATCGCAGAGCCCGAGATCGTGACGGGCTGTCCCGTGGATGATTCGTTGGCCGAGAGGACCTCGAGCGAACCGCCGCTTGAAACGTCGGCGCCGGCGAAGGTGGTGGGAATCACGACGACGTCGGGGCGATCATCGTCGGATGCGGCCGACCCGTCCGACTCAGGCGGACGGACTGTTCCCTCCTCGCGAGCCTCGCGGCGGAGATCCGCGAGCGACCGGTCGTCGGCCGCGAAGGCGGCCGCCTGGCGGGCGATATCTAAACTACTGCCGCCGCCGACGCCGACGAGGACGTCGGCGTCTGCGTGCTCGGCCGTTTCGATCGCCTCGAACGCCGACTCGGCGGTCTTGGCCGGCGTCGTCCCGTCGTATGTGCCAACGTGGCGTTCGCCGAGGCCGTCGCGGATGGGGTTCATCAGGGCGTCGTTGGCGCCCACGTTTGCGCCACAGACGATCAGCGCGCGCTCTCTGTTGTGTTCGGCGAGAACGGCGCCAAGTCCGTCGATGCAGCCGCGGCCGTAGACCAGTTCACAGCCCCGATGCTCGTACTCGAAGGCGTCCGGAACGGGGAGCATAGCTCACAATGGGCGAGAGAGGGCTATCAATGCAACCAATCAGCAGGCCATAACGTTCTAAGGGTACGAGGACACACGATGGGAGTATGACTGGCAAGGGCAGAGACCTCCCCACGCCGCTCTGGGATCCGGAGGTAAACAGGACGATCCAGGAGTCGCTTCCCACCGTCGTCGTCGACGCCTTCGGCGTCCTGACAAGACTCGGCGATGGGGCGACGCTCGTCGCTCTCGCCGTCCTCCTGTACTGGTTCGGCGCCGAACGCAACCGCGCCCAGCGGGCGATGGTCCTCGCGGTCGCCGTCGCGACGCTCGCGCTGGTGGCGGGCATGAAAGGCATTCTCGAGGTCCAGCGACCGCTGTACGCTGCCGAACCGGCGCTCCCGCTCGCGCCGGCGGAGTACGGCGGCTGGAGCACGCCGAGTGCGCACGCGATGGGTGCGGCCGCGGTGTACGGCGCGCTTGCGGTCGTCATGGACGTGGGAACACGCCGACAGCGTTATCTCGGGGCCGGCTTCCTCGTCGTCACGGTCCCCCTCTCGCGGGTCGTTCTCGGCGTCCACTACATCGGAGATGTCGTCCTTGGCGCGGCACTTGGTCTCCTGCTCGTCGCGGTCGCCCTCCGGATCACGACCGACTCGGTCACCCCCATGTTCGGCCTGTCGCTCGTGATCGCGCTCGCGGCGCTCACACTCGGTTCTCAGGAGTTCACCGAGATGGCGATCGGGGCTTCGCTTGGCGGACTCGTCGTCTGGCACGTGGTCAAAGATCGGACGGCCAATCCGATGGGGGCCTCGATGCTCCTGCTGGGCCTGCTCGTCCTGCTCGCGCTTGCCCTCGTTCGTCTCCTCGATGTGTTGATCGCCGTCGACGGCGGGATCACACTCGCCGGCACGGTGACGGTGAGTTTCGTCTCGATCGCCCAGACGGTGGGTTACGCGATCGCCTTCGGCGGGGCGATCGCCGTGCCGTTCGTCGCCGCGAGGCTGAACGATACCGAGGCGGTTCGTCAGCTGCAGACGGCGCTTCCGTTCGAGGGCCGAACCGTCGACCTTGACGCGGTTGGCGAGGAGCCGGCGGTCAGTAATGGAAACGCGGGAGAATAGCAGTAGCTGGGAGTGAAATTTCGGCGTCCAGCGTGTACTCGACAAGATCGAATCAATCAGCCGAGGCGGGGGCGTCGATGTTCACGAACTAGCGTCCGACTTCAGCGCTGGGAGTCACGCAGGATCAGCGGGCCAATCGCGAGGGTCCGCTTCGCAGCCGTCGCGATCCGCAGGATGTACGAGGTCAGCAGGAAGAACGGAACGAGCGTGATCGTGAAGGTGATCGCGACGACCCAGAGCAGCGTCTCGATTCCAAGAACCGTCCCGGTGAACGTCGTCGCATCGACGAACGTCATCATCATCCCCGCGACCAGCAGTGCCGGAACCGCGGCGTAGAGGATGTACCGCGAGAGGTTGATCAGCTCCCACTGGAAGTACAGTGTCTTGATGTGCTCACGAGCTGGTCCGAACATCGCGAAGGAGGTTCGGAGTTCCTCGAGGGCGGCGCGTTGTTCCTCGTCGATGTCGTCCTCGTAGTCGGCCAGCAGCCGCTCGATCTGGAAAATCTTCCAGGAGTAGTTATAGTCCATCGAGGCGTGGACGACGTCGAACGTACCGAACTTCGCACCCTCGAGCTTCTCGCGGACGGTCTCGGCGTTGCCAGTGGTGCTGTCGACGAACTCGTCGACCTCGTCTCTGAGATCGTCGTTGTCCGCCGACGCCATGGTCTCGTCGAGGGTCTCGGCACGTTGCTGTGTCGCATCGATAATCTCACGGAGGAACGCTGACGGGTCCGCCGGCGCCGGCTTGTCGGTAAGTTCCTTGATGTAATCCCGGAAGTCGAGCGTCTCGCTCATTCGCGTTCGTTGCTCACCGAGCGGGCCATTTTCCTGTGAGATGATCAGCTGACTGATTGTGACGACGAGGGTGACACCGGTGATCAGCGCGCCGACCATCTGTGTGTACAACGACTCGATGATGCCCCGAGTCTCGAGCAGGTCTGAGAGCGTTGGTTCGAGGAGGCTCCCCAGCATGAATAGTCCAAAAAACGACCCCGCAAGCACGCCGGTTACGATCTGGCGGTTCGCCCCGATAAGCAGCCAGAGCTTTAACCGACTCTCGTCGGCCCGCTCGCGCATCGTGTCCCTGGTGCTGACTTTCTCATCATCTTCGCTTTCACTCATTGGTATTACCATCCGCCGGTCGCTTGAACACGAGGTACTTGGTACCGCCTCCGGTGTACTCGATCGTACTGACGAGCTCCCACCCCTCCCGCCCGTACTCGTTAAGGAGTTCCTCAGGATCGCTCGCTTCCTCCATTGTCGCCTCGCGAGGTGGCCGGACCGTCTCGTACTCCCAGACGCTCCTCCGGCTTGTCGTCATACTCGTGTATCCACAACTCCCAGAAAAAGGGTTGGCGTTGCCACTCTGGATCTGCGATTCGAGAATCTATCGGCCGGTGCGGAACACGGGACCGAACCGCAAAAGAGCGATTCTCCGCTGTCACCTATGCGAGATCGAAAACCGCTCAGTCGTCGGCAGGCGTCGGCACGTCGCGCTCAACGTCGATTTCGCCGGCGTCGAGCTTGGCCTCGACGTTACGGGCGGCCTCGACCATGTTGGCCATCTTGCCGTAGGCGACTTCGCGCGGAAGGAGCTTCACGCCACAGTCCGGCGAGACGACGAGCTGTTCCGGCGGGACGACCTCTAAGCCCTTCAGGATGTTCTGCTCGATCTGCTCGACGGACTCGACCTCGGCGACGTGGACGTCCGTGACGCCCAGCGCGAGGTCGGCGGTGAAGTCGGGATCCTTGAAGACATCGAGCTGGTCGTAGTCGCCGTTGGCGAGTTCGAGGTCGAACTCGTCGACGGGGTAGTCGAGAATCTCGGGGTAGATCCGGGAGTAGTCGCCGTAACAGACGTGGAGGCCGATGCGGACCTCCTCGGGGATGTCGGCGACGATGTGCTCTAAGGCTTCGCCGACGATCGCGTGGTCGTCGGGCGTCGTCGCGAGCGCTGGCTCGTCGATCTGGATGTAGCGTGCGCCGGCGTCAACGAGTTTCTCGATCTCCTCGTTGACGAGGTCCGCAAGCGCCAGGGTGAGCTCGTCGTCGTCCTCGTAGGCCTCGTTAAACGACCAGTTCGCGAGCGTGTAGGGACCCGTGATCGGGACCTTGACGGGGCGGTTGGTCGCGCTCGCGGTGAACTCGTACTCGTCGACAAGCCAGGAGTCGGTGTACTCGACCTCGCTCACGACGGAGGGTTTGTCGAAGTAGTTGTGCCCCCAGACTTTGACCGGGCCGTTGAACTCGTAGCCCTCGATCCGGTGGGCGAAGAACTCGACCATCTCGTTTCGGCGCATCTCGCCGTCGACGACGGCGTCCAAGCCGGCGCGCTCGTGTTCGGCCGTGATAAGGCGGGCGGCGTCGTCTTTGGCCTCCTGGTAGTCGTCCTCGTCGAAGCTGTGGTCGGGGTCCTGGTAGAGCTCCTTCGCGCGGTTGAGCCACTTGGGCTTCGGGTAGGAGCCGACGACGGTCGTCAGCAGGAAGTGGTCGGTTTCGTGATTCTCGGGTCGGAACTGGTCTTTGTTTTCGTTTGCGCTCATGCGGTGGTCACCTCGGCGTTCGCGAGCTCGGCCGCCTCGGCGAGGGCGGCGAGTTTCTCCTCGAACTTGGCGTATGGCAGGTAGAAGGTCTCGGTGTTAGTCGTCAGGTAGACCGTCTCGAACTCGGAGACGGGGGCCTTCTCTGCGACCCACTCGACGCGGTCGTGGATCGCCCCGGGATCCTCGACGAGCGTGTTCTGGCCGTCGGCCAGTCCGAGCGAGACGTCGTCGGTCGTGCCGTACTCCTGAATGTTGTAGACGTTGTCGTCCTGATTCGCGACGAAGTCGAAGCCGACCGCGTCGATATCGGCGTCGAGGAGGTGGGCGTACACTTTCTCCTCTACGGCGCCCCAGTAGGGCTGGACGACGACGTCGGCGTCCGTCGCCTGTGCAACCTGGTCGATCGCCTCGCTTGCGCGCTCGTCGAGTCCATCCTCGGGTGCGGACTCGACGAGCGAGGGCTCGAGTAAGAACAGCGTCTCGACGGCGGGGAAGGCCTCGACCTCGTCCGCGAGGAAGTCGGCGATCGCGGCGAGAAAGTCGGCCTCGTCGCCGTAGTGCTCATCGGTCGCGAGGTCGGCCAGCGAGTACGGGCCGGGGAGGACGGCCTGAAGCGCGTCGTCGTCGACGAGTTCGCCCGCAGCCTCGAGTTCGGAGGCGACGTCGCCCGAGAAGTCGAGATCGCCGGAGACGACCGGCTCTCGGTAGAAGTTGTTGTTGTCGTAGTAGCGGACGATGCCACGAGTTTCGACGGCGTCGTGGACGGCCAGCGGGTGGGCGAGCATGTCGTCCCAGCGCAGCTGTCCCTCGGCGATGCGGTCGAGTCCCGCGTCCTGCTGGACGCCGATCACTTCGCTGCGAGCCTCCTCGTAGGCGGCGGTGATCTCGTCGCCCTCATCGCCGCTGACGAGGTCGTGTTTCTGGTGGCCCTTCAGATCCGAGAGGTCGTCTTTCGCCCAGTCCGGGAGCGGAAAGAGTCCCGGCGTGGTCGAGACGTATTCGGTCATCGTAGTGGCGGCTAGGCTATGCCGACGCTTAATATTTTCCATCATGATATGCACTACGGTAATCCGGCACTCACCGCCGCAGCTCGATGACCGAAAGCGTCTCGAAGGGAAACGACTCGTCGGCGACCGCAACCGCGCTGAACCCCTCTTCGCCGGCCCGTTCCACGACGGGCTCAACACCCGTGAGGCTGCTCACCAACAGGAGGACGACGCCGTCGGGAGCGAGGACGCACCCGACGGTTTCGAGGAAGGGATCGATGACGGCCCGGCCATCTTCGCCGCCCGACAGCGCCCGCTCCATCCAGTCGTCCCACTCGTGGTCGGGATCGGTCGGCAGGTACGGCGGGTTGAACAACACGGCGTCGAACGCGCCGTCGACAAATGGGGTAAGGAGGTCCGCTCGCACGGGTTCGACGCCGTCGCGCTCGCCCGCGGTGCGGACCGCGTGCGGATTCAGATCCGAGGCGACGACGCGCGCACTCGTCTCTTCGGCGACCCGTTCAGCGACGAACCCGGACCCGGTTCCGACCTCCAGGACGAGCCCGCCGTCGAGTCGGTCGCAGGCGGCCTCGGCTAACAGCGCCGAATCCTCGGCGGGCTGGTAGACGTCGGTCTCGAGCCCTCTACGTTCGGCGAGTGAGGCGTTCGTCTCGGTCCCGTCGGAGTCGCGCTCGTCCATCTACCTGTCCTCCGGAGTGGGTGCCTGTCCCGCTCGTGAGTCGGGGTCGTTCGAATCCATCGATACTTCGGTCGGTCGGCCCCGACCGTCCGCCCCGCCATCGTCGGACTCCGGTCTGGCGCCTCCCTCCGAGATCCGGAAGCCGCCGGCTTCGGCCCGACCAGAGAGTTCGCGCTGGGGGTACGGGATTTTGATCCCCTCACCCTGGAACGTCTCCTTGATGGCGCCGACGGCAGCGGTCCTGGCTGCGGCCCGGCGCTGGGCAGTCGGCTCGTCGATCCAGAAGCGCGCGCTGAGCAGGACCGCCGAGTCGCCAAAGCCCTTCGTGACGACGGCGGGCTCGGGTGCCGACTCCGCCAGTTCGAGGTCGTTCATCGTCTCTACGAGGAGGGTAGTCGCGCGGTCGACGTCGCTACCGTAGTCGACGCCGACGTCGACTTCGATCCGCAGCCGACCGAGCCGGGAGCGGTTCGTCACCATACTGGAGGCGATGAGGTCGTTGGGAACCATGATGTACTCGCCGTCGAACGACCGTACGCGCGTGTTGAAAATCGAGATGTCGGTGACGATCCCCTCGCGCTCCTCGACGGCGATCCAGTCGCCGATTTCGAACGGGCGCGAGAACATGAGGACGAAGCCAGCGATCATCGAGCCAATCGTCTGGCGGGCTGCCATCCCGAGGGCGGCACCGAGCAGGCCGGCTCCGACCAGCAGCCCACTCAAATCGTCGACCCAGACGCCGAGAACGGCAACGAACGCGATCGACCAGATCGTCACCTGGGCGAGCCGGCGGGTGACCTCTCGCTGGTGGTCGGTGACCGCGTTCGCCGAGTTGAGGACCTCGTTGATCACGCGGCGGGCGACCCGCGAGGCGATGATCGTGCTGACGAACAAGATAATGGAGAGGACGATTCGCGCGACGTCGCCGCCACCGAGGTCGATCTCGGCGTAGAGTTCCTGGAGTTCGGCGGTCTGGCCCCAGACGCCGACGACGACTGCAGCGGTGACCACGCCGGTTGTGACGAGCAGCGAAAAGACGATTATGTCGGCATACAGTGGCCGAAGCCGCCCTTCGAGCCAGTCGCGCAGCCGCCGGTAAAAGAGGAGGGCGTAGACCAGCAGCCCGACGGCGACGACTGTCACCGCGAGTCGCTGGTTGGTCGTGGGGAACTGGTCACCCAACCAGTCAAACCCCGTGAGGACCTCGAGCATCGTCCCGCGACTCCTCGCGCCAGCTACGAGTATCCGTCGGTCGGGCAGTTTGCCAACAGGGTGACCGGTTTCTGCCGTCTGGTGACGTCTCGCCTACGACGAACTCCCGGCCCGCCTCACCGCCCGACGTCGGCCGCGATATCGGCCATCCGGGCGAACTCCGCGGGTGTGACGGCACCTGCGCGCTTGCGCAGCAGGTCCTCGTCGACGGCCTCGACGACCGCCTCGGGCTCTGCCAACTCCGAGATGTGAGCGGTGTTCCGGATCGCGTTGCGGATCGTCTTCCGACGCTGGGTAAAGAGCGCCTTCACGAACCGGAGGAAAAACGCCTCGTCGCCGACCGCGTACTCGGGCTCTCGCGGGTAGGTCCGGACGACGGCGCTCTCGACGGCCGGCGGGGGCGAAAAGGCCTCCTTCGGGATCGTCTCGACGATCTCGACATCGGCGTAGTGCTGGGTCGAGACCGAGAGCCGACCGTACTCACTGGTTCCGGGCTCGGCGACCATTCGCTCGGCGAACTCCTGCTGGAACATCAACACGAGCGGGCGTTTTTTTGGCAGGAGCCGGAACGTGATCTCGCTCGAGACGCCGTAGGGGAGGTTCGAAACCGACGCCGAGAAGTCGGGCAGGTCAATTTCGAGGGCGTCACCCTCGAGTACGGTCAGGCGCTCGGCGTCGATCTCGTCGGCGAACTCGCGGCGCAAGAATGCGCCGAGTTCGGGGTCGCGCTCGACGACAGTCACCCGATCGCCGACCGCGAGCAGGCGGTCGGTGAGCGCGCCGGTACCGCCGCCGATCTCGAGCAGGTGGGACGTGTCGGTTCCCGTAGGCGATTCCGAGGGTGGAGCGTCGTCGGCTGAGTCGGCGGCGCCGACTGGATCAGCAGCAGTAGCGGGATCGGCGGCGTCGGTCGCATCAGTGTACGACGCGTCGACGCCGTCGAGATAGGTCGGCAGCCGGTCGAGCACTCGGTCGTCGATCAGAAAGTGCTGGTCGCGGTCGGGGTTGCCGCGAACGCCGGCCCTGGCGAGGAGGCCGTCTGGATCTCTCATTTTCCGTCGATAGGCGAGGGGGTGGTGTAAACGCACCGTCTCGCCGACGGTCGGGACTGGCACCGAGAGTCGAAATCGCTGCCCGAAACGCCCTCACTCCGGCGACTGGCCGACGAACGCCTTGTACTTTAAGTCCTCGTCGCGAAGCTCCTCTAAGATACGCTCGGCGAGGATTTCGTCGGGGTCGTGCAGTCCCGAAACGCGCTCTTCTAACTCCTCGAAGCTCTCGAAGGGCTTTCGCTTTCGCTCCTCTAAGATGCCGTTACGGAGCTTCTTCCCGATCCCTGGCAAGAGATTCAGCTGGTGAAGCCGGAGCGTGATCGGCTGGGCGTCGTTGTAGAAGTCGACGAACCGCGACTCGGCTTCCTCGACGACGTCGGCGACGACGTACTCGAGCTCTGACTGGGCCCCCGAGGAGAGATCGGCGTACTCGGTGGGACGGGCGTCGGTGACGACCGTCCGCTCCTCGCGGGGCTCGATAACGACGCGGCTACCGACGGTCAGTCGTTCCTCCTCGTCGAAGGCGACCTGGTAGAGTTCGAAGTCGTCGACGGCGACCGCGTAGCCCGCGGGCGATGTGGCGTACTGCTGACGCCCGGCGCCGGAGAGACCGTGTGCAAGGTAGTCCAACACGACTGCGTCTCGAACGTCCGCGTCGTCGCTGTCGTCTTCGCTCATTGCGTCCGGATACGGCGACGGCGTACTTAAAGAATCGGCTCCATGGCCGACGAGGTGCACTCACACATGGTGTCGCAGCTCCGAACAGGGTGCCGAAGTCTCGAGATCGTGGACTCGGCTCAGACGTACTTCGCGACGACGTTCAGAATCTCGTCGAGTTCGTCGCCCGAAAGGGAGTAGCGCTGCTGGGCGAAGACCGCGCGGAGCTCGTCGCGGTTTCGCGGCAGGAGGTTCGCGATCTTGTAGGCGGTCGGCTCGTCGATCTTCTCAAGATCCTGCAGTTCGCCGACCAGTTCCTGGGCTTCCGCGGGCTCGAGAAGCGCAAACCGGTTGACGTGCTCGATCGCACGGGCCAGCTCGTACTGGAGCTCGCGCTCGTCGTCTAGGGCGCGCTCGGTCTCGATGTCGGCGAGCAGCTCCTTTGCCTCCGGCACCGTCAGGAACTCC
Source organism: Halobacteria archaeon AArc-dxtr1 (assembly GCA_025517425.1). Classification (NCBI taxonomy): domain Archaea; kingdom Methanobacteriati; phylum Methanobacteriota; class Halobacteria; species Halobacteria archaeon AArc-dxtr1. The sequence goes on from JAOPJY010000001.1 coordinate 1,295,807, forward strand.
TCGTCGACGATCTCCTTGAAGATCGTCATCCTACACTCGGGTCTGCTCTTGGTCCTGTGCGCGCAAGTGCGCTGCAGTGACGATCAGCGTCTTCTCGGTGCCGCCGTCGACGATCTTGACTTTGAACGCGTCGCCCTGCTTGCCGACGACTTCGCCGGTGCGACCATCGAAGCGCGGGTGGTACCGTCCGTCGGCGACACTTGGGTCGATCTTCAGGTGGACCTTCTGGCCCTCGTCGTACTGCTGGATCGCGCGCTGTGGCGGCGAGGTGCCCCGCTCACGGGGGTTGTTGGCGAGCTTTCGGCGAGTCCCTTGGCGTGGTCCATTAGACTTCGGCATAGTCGTACGACCCTGTTAGCCGGAGACGGTTATAAAACACACGTCTTGGCGCTCCCGGGCATGCCGTCTCTGAATACCTGAAGGCAACTGTGACTGGATAATACGAACAGCTGTGAGTCGTCGGGCGGTTCCAGTCATGTCTGAGGACGAGCCTCGGTCGACACAGGGGAGCGCTTCGGGTCACAACTCCGGAGACAAGCGATTCGCGCACGGGTACCTAACGAAAAGGAAGTACGGGTGACGGGAAGTGTGAACCACCGCCCAGAAAGCTGTTAATTCCCAGAAGTATTATTGCAGCGGTGAGTAAACCCACACTATGAGAGAAAGCCCCTCCAAGCCGTTCCGGGACAGGACGAGTCGTCGACGGTTCCTCCAGGGGGCGGTAGCGAGTGGAGCCGGACTCGTCGCCGGCTGTACCAGTGGCGATGACGAGCCACATCGGTACCACCCCAACGACCGAGATGATCAGTTCGTGGAGTGGGTTGCCGAATCAACTCGCGGAGCGATACTGGGCGTCTCCGACGATCGAATATACGCCCCGTGGCATCCCCCTGACGGAGCGGAGCGGTCGATCGTTGCCCTCGACATCGAAACTGGTGAGCGGGATCAAGATTTTCGGCCGTCGGTCGAAATCATCGAATCGGTCGAAATAGATGGCGATGGACGTCTATTCGCCCGAACGGCCGACGAGACGGTCGTCGCGCTCGACGCCGAATCCGGCTCTCGAGTGTGGGAGTTCGAGGAGGTCACGGGTCCGATCTCTTCACCAGTCGTCGAAGCCGACGGGATCGTATACGTCACTTCCCAAAACCAGGTCCTCTACGCCGTCGACGGAGACGACGGAGACCTGCTGTGGACGTACGACGACGTAGTATCGTATCGCCGCCGTAGTACTCCGGACGTTGGGGATGACACCATCTTCGTTCAGTCGGACCGAGACAGGCTGGCCGCACTCGATGCCAGCTCGGGCGAACAACAGTGGGATATCTCTGACATCGGATCAATTCGTTGGCCGCCGACGAGTACGGATGGCACGCTCTATGTCGGCGCTTCCGATGCAGCGATGTACGCACTAGACGAAGCGTCCGGCGAACTTCTGTGGGAACAATCAACGTCTCTCGACCGACAGAGCCGGCCACGGGTCGTCGAGGACACCGTCCTGGTGACGACTGCAGATGACGCCGTGTCTGCAGTGAACGCCCAGACCGGTGAAACCGAGTGGAGCTACGACGACCTCTCAGATCCAACGGTGCGCGATACGCAGACTGGAACCACGTACGTGACTGATAGATCGGGAATACACGCGATAGACATCACGACTGGTGAGGTACGGTGGGAGGGGTCGACTCCCCACTCCGTCGAAGGTGTCAGGGCCGTCGACGACCTGCTCTATGTCAGTGGCACAGAGCTACCCAGCGACGTGCCGGATGTCGCCAAGATCGACGTACTCGAGGCTGATTCAGGCGACACCGCTTGGACGTTTTGGTCAAACCCTGCCGATAGCGCCGAAGGCTCGCCCAGGTTCGACGGAGATCGTGTTATCTCGGCCTTTACCGTCGATGGGATACATGCGTTCTCGACCGACATCGAGACGTGAGTAGCGAGCGCGCCCACCGAGTGGGAGCACGCAGTCGAATCCTCGCCACCGCCGTGCAGTCGTCACCGACCTGTGTCCAGAGCACGCGCGACGAGGCGGGACTCCGCGCGTCGGAGCAGCTCCGAGGCGGTCGAGACGGCACAATCGAGGCTCTCGGCGACTGACTCGATTCCCTCGCGGCGGGGAACGTCGTAGTATCCCACCTCCCACGCGGCCGCAAGCGCCTCGCGCTGGCGGTCGGTCGGGCCGCCAGCGGTCGTGCCGACGGCCGCGCCGATCTCGAGAACGTCGACGGTCATCCCGTCGGGGACGGCGTCGACCGTCGCCTGCAGATCCTGTGGGTGGCCGACCAGCGTCAGGTGGACGGTCCGATCGGCCCGGAACTCGATCGGGGGAACGAGGACGACCGTCTCGTGGCTGAGCGCCTCGGCCAGTCGAACGCCGCGATCGTCGAGGGTTCGTCGCTCGTAGAGGTAAAAGCCGTCCGCTGCGGGCGTCAGCTCGTAGGCCTCGACGTCCAGTTCTGCCTCGAGCGCGCGACGGTAGGGCTCGGGATCGCCCTCGACGTACGAGAGGACGGCCTCGACGCCATCCGTGGCGTGTCCGCCGTAGATCACCTGTCGGTGCAGCGTCGGTGACGTACAGAGGAGTTCGTGGGCCGGGTGGAGCACGTCCTCGGAGAACGTGATCGACGCGCGAAGGGATTTCATAACGGATGATGGGACGGTATCTGTGATAAATGGCCGATGTGTATCGCCACAGCGACCTTCCGACCTGCAGGCGATCGGTCGAATATGGAACCTGCAGGAACCGACGTGGCAGACGGCTGGGACGCCTTCGAGACGGACGGGGTGACGGCCGACGACGGCAGTTCAGACGGCCGTGGACAGCGACTCTACGACTGGTGGGGTCGCCGGGCGGGGTTCTACGACGCGGTCATCGCCATGACAGGATCGCTTCGCGAGGACGCGTTCGAGGCGCTCGCCTCGGCAGAGGGCGAGACGATCCTCGATCTGGGCTGTGGACCGGGAACGAACTTCGAGGTGTTGCGAGCCGGTGTGGGTGAGACTGGAGCCGTGGTCGGACTCGACTACAGCCCCGAGATGAGCGAGCGCGCTGGCGAGCAGGTCGCCGAGGAGGGCTGGTCGAACGTCCACGTCGTCCGCGGAGACGCGACACAGTCGTGTGGACCACCGGCGACGTTCGACGCCGCAGTGACGACGTTCGCGCTGCATACGATGGCCGACGTCGACGCCGTCGTCGAGAACGTCTACGAGGCGCTTTGTCCGGGCGGCCGGTTCGTCGTCTCCGACGCCCGCGAGATCCAGCGCTGGCCGGCGAGCCTGTTGAATCCAGTCTACGAGCGCGTGATCGCCCGCGCCGTAAACCACCGTCGGGACCAGGATCCAGTGGGTGCGCTCGAGTCGACGTTCGACTCCGTCGAGATCGTGAGCACCTACGACGCAGGATCGGGCTACCTCGCGGTCGCACAGAAGCAAGAGTGACGGAGAGGTCGGGACGGATCCGACCGGAGGTCAGACCTCAAGACAGGTCCGTCGGGAGATCTGAAGCGCAATTCTCATCGGGCTCGGCCCCCGAGATCGGGTATGCGAATCGAGCTCCGCGTCTGCCAGCACTGTCTGGACGGCGACCACGGAAACGACCACAAGACGGCTGTCCTGAACGATATGGTGGCCTGTGCCGAACAGATCGCCGACTACAAGGAGATTCTGGGCCTCGAAACGGTGACGATCCGCCGCGTCAAGGACGACGAAGACGGCAAGCCGGAGACGCTTCCGGTCGTCACGGCGACGATCCAGAACGACCAGATCGTGTTGAACGACGTCCAGCTCGTCGCCGAGGGCGAGGACGGCAACATGCTCGTCTACCCGAACCCGGAGGACATTCTGACGGTGCTCGCGGGCAACATCGACGAGGTCGACAAGGTGGTCGACGAGGACGTCACCGTGGAGCTCTCGCCCGAAGGCGCGCAGGTACTCTCCTGATCGGCGGACGGATCCGCGAAGACGAGCCGGTCCAGCCGATGGCAAACCCACCGGCTCGACGGCCTGAAAACGAAATGCAGGACAGACGGTCGGCGTTAGATCCGACCGACGTTCTCGACGTCGACGCTCTCGACGTCGTCGACGGTCGCGAAGCTCTCCTCGACGGTTTCGGTGCCGCCCGCACCGTCGGGAACGATGACGGTTGGGTAGAGGGCGACCAGGCCGAACGCGACCTCCTCGCGCTCGACGCCGTTGATCTTGACACCCTCTGGCAGGGAGCTCTCTAAGCGCTCCTGGAGCGCGTCGAGGTCGATTTCGGGGCTACTCGGCATGACCTTGATTTTGGCAGCGACTTTTCCCATGGTTACGGTCCGGTGAATCCGCAGTCGGGACACTCATAGAGGTTACTCTGCTTGCGGCACTTGGCACAGCGGTAGATCTGCGTTCCGCCCTCGGGACATTTGAACGCTGCGGCGTTCGTCCCCGCGATGTTGATCCCGCAGGAGACGCACGAACGCGTACCGTGCTCGTCGGTCGTGCTCATACCCAGCCCTTCCGTCCGCCCGCTTTTAACCGTTGTCTTTCCGTACTCGCTCCGGAGGCCGGTCGACCAGCCGAGAGAGCGCATACCGGCTGCCGTGGGCAGTTGTGCGGGAGGGGGCGCTTATCGCTCGAGTTCGACAGTCGCCGTTGGAGACTGTTCCTCGGCCCAATTCGCCTCGACGTCTGCATCGTCCGCCGTCGTCGCCTCAGACGAACCACCCCGGAACCGACGCCACTGCCGTCGCGCTCGACCAGCAAGATTGCGTACCAGGACGGTGCCTGCGAACTCGACGGTCCGGCGCTGGCTGCGCGGGTAGAACGTGCCTAACTCCGACTCCGGGACGACTGCGGACTCGAACGCAGGATCGACAGCGTTGCTGACCCCTGCCCCGAGAAGAGACGCTTGCACCGCCGCGAGCCGATCGAAGGCGTCCCAGAGGGTATCGCAGTCGGCGATCTGGACAGGAACAGTTGCGATAACGTCACCGCCGTCGATTGACTCCGTCAGTCGCTGGAGGGTGACACCGGTGCAGTCACGCCCCTCGTAAAACGCGGGCGGGACACCCATCCCTCGGTACTCGCGGATATCTGCGGGGTGAAAGCCGAGCACACCGTGTTCGGGTGCACTCAGGATCTCGCCGCGGACGAGGCCGAATCCGAACAGAACGGCGACGTCACAGCGCTCGGCTACTTCGTCGACGACCGAATCGGGAAACTCGTACCACGCACCGTCAGTCTGTGGCACACACTGAACGTGACGGGCACCGTCAAGCGCTGGCAGGTTCTCGACGTCGTGGCGGTGCCACAGCGGCTGTTCGTCCCCCAACCGGCGACAGAGCGCCCGCTCGGCCATGACGAACGCCCACGGTCCTTCCGTTCGGTACACCTCGAGAAACTGGCGTAGGTCCTCCCGGTCGATCGTCGTCTTCCCGTTCCAGTCCTCGGGATCGTCTGCCGCGGCCGTCGCGTTGGTCACAACCAGCGAGACGTCGACGTCGGGATCACGGCGGAGCTGGGTCAGCGCTTGCCGTTGCCACTCATAGAGAAATTGTTCACAGAGGATCCCGACTGACGTTTGGGATGATGCGGCCATAGAGGCGGTCCAACAGGTCGTCGCATAGTTACCATCCCCTTTTACAGCGGCGAGTCATCCTAGCTGGGACGTACACCCGCGTCCGGTGCGGGTCAAGCGGGGCGGACACTCAGCACTGTGCCCACCCGAGCAGCCGTTCGTAGACCGGGTCAGACTCGAGCGCCCGCGGATCCCCGACGAGGACGAGCGCTCGCTTCGGACGAGTCAAGGCGACGTTTATCCGCCGGTAGTCCTCGAATATGGGTCCCTCGAGCGTCCCCGTGGCGGTGAACGAGACGACGATCACCTCCTGACTCGACCCCTGAAACCGGTCGACAGTGTCGACGGTAACGTCGTCGGAGAGTCGGTTCGAGATCGTCGAGACCTGGGCACGGAACGGCGCGATGACACCGATCTGCGAGCGGTCGACCCCAGCAGACTCGTAGGTTGCAACTAACTCCGCGATCCGGGCTGCCTCCTCCTCGTCGGTGTGGGCCGCGCCGTCACCCTCGACGGAGACGAACGCGACTGGATCGTGGAGGGGCTCGGGAAGATCGGCTCGTGAGACGCCGTCGAGATCGTCGAGCGTCCGTCCCGCGACGTCAGGGGTGGCTGGGCGGAGCTCCCCGTCGTAGAACTCCCGTGAAGCAAAGGCCTGGATGCGTTGGTTCATCCGATACTGGCGATCGAGCATGACGCCCGCGCCGGGGTGGAGGTCGACGAGGCGCTCGAACAGCGACGCCGAGAGGTCGGCAACGTCGTCACCCTCGCTCGCGGCCGCTTCGTCGTCGGCCGTCGAATCGCCGACCGCCCCGCCGTCTTGGGGCGGGTCGGATCGGACGACCGGCGGGAGCTGCTCGTGGTCGCCGACGAGGACGAACCGCTCGGCCAGGTTGATCGCGGCGTAGGTGCCGGGTTCGGTGAGTTGGGCGGCCTCGTCGACTAACGCGACGTCGAACGTCTGCTCTTTCATCGTTCGAGAGCCACAGGAGGCCGTCGTCGCCGCGACCACGTCCGCCTCGCGGAGCTCGCTGACTCGGTCGCCGGGCTCACCGGCGCGATCGAAGCGATAGGGCTGCATGTCCTCGCGGACGCCGGTCTCGGAGCCAATACGAACGATGCGGTAGTCGGTGTCCTCGCCGAGCTGCTCGACGAGCGCAGAGAGCGCGTTGTCGACCGCACGGTTGGTAAACGCCGAGAGCAGGACGCGATCGCCGCGCTCGAGCATCGCCTCGATCGCCCGGGCGATGGTGTAGGTCTTCCCGGTTCCAGGCGGACCGTGGATGAGCGCGCAATCGCGGGCGCCGACGGCCTTGCGAACCGCCTCGTCCTGGGCCGCGTTGTTGTCGATGAACGTCTCGTCGAGAGCAGCAAATTCGGGCTCGGCGCGCCCGAACAGCACGTCCTTGCGGCGCTTGCTTCCCTTCAGGAGAGCGTCGTGTAAGGCAACGAGCAGCCGGTCGGTCGTCAGCTCGGAGGGGTAGACGTCCAGCCGGGTCACCTCGACCGGCTCGTCGGCCGTGAGGACGATCTCGTCGTCTCGCGGGCTTCGCCCGCTCGCGTCTTCCGCGGAGCCACGCTCCGCGCCGTCCAGTTGCTCGATCCGCGCGAGTTCCGAACTGCCCCTGACGGGGTGGCCGTCGCTGGCCAGCACGAGGTCACCCTCGCGAAGCTTCGAGGTCGCGGGTTCGGTCTGACGAGCTCGCAGCTCCCAGCGGCCGCTCGAGAGTTCGCGCTTGGCGACGAACTCGAGGTCGATGATCGCGCGGTCGTCGTCGGCGCGCTCGCGGGCGCTTTGTTCCCAGAGCTTGGCGTACTCGCGGTGGATCTCGCCGCGCTCGCGTTCGATCGCGCGATAGAATCGATCGAAGTGCTCGCGCTCCTCCTCGGGGAGGGGCGTTCCGATCTGGCCCGCTTTCGACTCCTGGTCGAGTCGGCCCGAGACGACCATGCAGGTGTCCTGCTCGAAGCAGTACTCACACTTCGCGGACCCCTCGTAGCCCGTCGGGACGCTATCGTCGTACTCCATCGCAGCGATCTCGTTTCGCAGCCGGACGACGTACTGTAAGAGCCCCTCGCCCATCGAGAAATCCTTCGCCGGCGTGAGGTCGCCGGTCTCCTCGTTGCGGTCGAGCGCCGAGTTCTTCGTGTAGAGCAGCGTCCCGGTGTCGACGTCGCCACCGTGTTCCTCCAACAGAAGAGCGTAGCAAGCGGCCTGGACCTTGTCCTTGAACCGGGGCTCCTTCTTCAGATTCTTCCCCGTCTTCAGCTCGACGGGCGCGCCCCGTCGGACCGCGTCGGCCCGCCCGCGGATGCCGAAGGTCTCGCTGATCAGCAGCTGTTCGGATCGCCAGTCGTCGCCGTCGGTGAGCCGCCCCTGCTCGAGCCAACCCTCGATCGCGGTCGCATTCTGGCGAACGTCCTCCGCGACCGACTCGGGGGACTCTCCGAGCAGGCCGAGTTCGAGGCCGCGTTCGTCGATTCGCTCCGCGATCGACTCCTCCAGATCCCGGCCCCGAAGCAGGTCGCCGAACACTTCGTGAACGAGCGTCCCCTTCGTGACGGGGTAGTTGAGCGGAACGCCAGAGAGCTTGTTCAGGTAGTAAAGACGCGGACACTCGACCCAGTTGCGGATCGACGTGACGTTGATCAGAAACTCCGGCTCGACGACGACGTAGGAGTCGCCGGTCGTCGCGTACTGCGTCTGGCCGCGGTACTCCTCGCGCTCGGCCTCGGTGACGAGCAGTTCCATCCCCGGCTCTAACAGCGCAGCCGACTCGGTCCACTTCCCCCAGACGGTGACGGTCGTGGCCGGTTGCTCCGAGCCGCCGGAAACGTCCGGTTCCGGGCCGGTCGAGACGGCGTCGCTATCGGGGCGCTCTGTGAGCCGAACGGGTATCTCCGCAAGCTCGCGCTCCCCGTAACTCGTCGATACCGTCTTGGCCTCGACGTCGCCGACGACCGTCCCGCGTACGTGCACGGATCAGGGAAGGGGCGACCGGTCAAAAACGGTATCGATCTCCGCGGTCGTGCCGTCGGTCGGTAGCGGCACTGAAAAACGCGACGGGGGCTGCGGTAAGAAGTGATTACTCCCAGCAGTATCGGCTCGGACACCTCGTAACGGTAGGTGGCGCTTTTTTCGAGGTGAAGCGAAGGCACCGGTATGAGCGATTCGAGCCGCGCTCCCGATGGCAGCCCCGGGCCCGGTCGCGACGGGAGGGGCCGAACGGACCGATTTCGACACGATGACCCGCTGTCGAGAGTCGACGGCGGTGGCCGTCGAACGGCCACGGTTCGCAACGTAACCATCACAGCGGCGGGGGTCTGGGTCGTCGTCTCGACGGGAGTCTACGGGGCGAGCGCGGCAGTGCTGTTGAGTGTGGTCTGTGCCGGGATCGCTGTGGCGCTGGTCGGCGCGTACAACGCCTATCGACTCACCAGCGGTGCGCCACCGAGTTCGGGCGTGACGGCACTGGCAGGGATACTCGGTCTCGGGCTACTCGGGTCGACGGCGGTGTTCTCCCTCGATGCAGGGCTGACCTGGAGCGTGCTCGGAGCGGGACTGCTCGTCGCGGTGGTGGCGGGATACGACTTCCACGAGGGGCGACGACACCGACCGGTTCGGACGAGAACAGGCAGCTACGATCGGTCTCCGCGTCGGTAACGCCAGCAGCTACGATCGGTCTCCGCGTCGGTAACGCCAACAGCTACGGTCAGTCGTTACGTCGGTAACACCAACAGGACGGAGTGAAACAGGCCGAGCGGATGGGAAGGACCGATACGTTCTTTCTGCCCGCCCCGAAAGGTAGCTACATGCGGATTCGCGAGTGGCAGGACATCGTGACGGACGTGACCGAGCGCGACGTCGATCCGGACGGGTGGCGGGCCGTCGCGGGCGACCGTGCCGGCGGCGTCGGCGAAGATATGTACCTCGCACACCCACGGGCAGGCGTCTTTTTCCTCAAAACGTACGCGAAGAACCCGTTTCAAGTTCGGGGCGTCGGCTCCCGCGTCGCCCGAAGTGTTGACGACGAGATCGGCTCGTTCCTGCCGGAGCGCGACAGCGGCGGCCGATTCGCCGTCCAGTCCCCACCCGAAGACGAAGACCACGCCGAATCGGTCGCCAAACGCCTCGAGACCGTCGTCGAGACCCACGGCGACGCTCCGACGACACCCCAGGCCTTTTTCGACGACGTGATGGACGCTCTCGAGAGTCCCGCCTTCGGGCCGATGGAGTACGATCAGTACGACCGACCCGGCGAACTGGACGAGCTGGCAGACCGGTTCGAGGAGGCCGACGAACTGCTCTCAGCCGAACTCGACGAGCTCATCGAGACCGACGAGGTCGACCGCGGGTTCATGTGAACCGGCGACGCGGCGAGATCACTGACGGCGAGGGATGACGAACGGTCGCCGGTGGCTCTTTACTGTCGGCGCCCGAGAGCGAACGTATGGACGCGAGCCGCGACGACGGCGACCGCGAGGCCGCCGAGAAGACGGTCCGCGAGTACTACGAGGCCCTCCGCGAGGGAGCACCGCTCGCGGCGTTCTTTCTCGAGGACGACGCGACGACCAAGTTCGGCGTGAGCGAGGCGCTGTACGGCTACGAGGCGGTCGCGTCGGGGCTGCGCGAGCAGTCCGAGACGACCGGTGAGTGGCGCGTCGAGAGCGATCGCCTCGCGGTCGACGTCCGCGGCGACTGCGCCGTGGTTACCGACCGGGTCACCCTCGCCTGGACCGACCAGTCGACCGGTATCCGGCGGCGCTTCGAGACGCGCTGGAGTGGGACGCTCGTCCGCGAGGAGGACAGTGATGCGTGGCTGTTCCACACGCTGCACGTGAGTGCGCCAAACGAGTTGTAGGCAGTCTCGGGGTTGGCCCGAGGATTTTTGCGGAACCGACGCACTCGACGGTTCTTCAGAACTCGATTCGAAAGAACAGCTACCGCTCGATGCGCCGAACCCACTGTCCGGGCTCGTCGAGTTCGTCCTGTGTCGGGAGATTCTCCGGCTGATCCCAGACGCGCGTCGCCGTCTCGAGATCGCGAGCGCGAACGACGCCCTCGAAGAAGGTCTTGCCACGCTCGTACTGGCGCTCTTTGAGCCCGAGTCCGAGGAGCCGGCGAAACAGCTGCTGAAGGGGACCCCGTCCCTGCCGGCGCGCGTCGAGCTTGCGCCGGAGGTCGGCATACTCGTCGTCGAAGGCGTGATCCATCAGGAGTTCGGCGTACCCCTCGACGACGGTCATGGTGGCGTCTAGCTCGCGAAACGACTCCCTGTCGAACCGGCCCGACGTGAGCCCCTCGATACCCTCCTCCATCCGTGCCTCGAGGTGGTCAGAGAGCCACGGTGCGGCGCCGAACTCGGCGGCGTGGGTCACTTCGTGGAAGGCGATCCAGCGCCGGAAGCGCGCGGGGTTGACCTCGAGCAGGTCGGCGACACGATCGATGTTCGGATGGACGAAGTACAGCGCGTGGTTCTCGTCGGGTCCTTCCGCCAAGAGCAGCGGATCGTACTGTCCCAAGACGTTGCGCCCGAGGAAGGCGAGCAACACGCTCATCGTCCCCGTGTTGATCGTCCGGGCGACGCCCGGGAAGGGACCGGTCTGGGCCTCCAGCGGCGCCATGACTCGCCGAAACGTCGCGACGTTGGCGTCGATCCAGTGGTGGCGATTCTGGATCTCGATCGTATCGGGAACGTCGAATGCGACCGTCGAAACCGTCCGGATCCGCTCTCGGGCGTCGCGGACGTCCCGGGCGTAGGCCTCGCGCTCGCCAGACCCGAGTGCGAGCGAGCCGGGATCGGTGGCCGCTTTGGCCGCCTCGGCGGCCGACGTCCAGTCGATGACGTCGTCGCCAGAGGCGCCGGCGACGGCCCGGACGCTACGATAAAGGTTCACGGGCGATCGTACGACGGGGCCGGGCAAAAGGGTTCGGCTGAAGCGCGACCTGTGGTGAGAAAGCGTTCGATCAGTTGACGATGACGTCGGGCTGTTCGGCGTCGGCCGGCTCCTCCTCGTCGCCGCCGCGGAACTTCTTGATCGCGACTGCGATTCCGACCAGGAGTACGAGCCCGACGAGCGCGCCGACGACGCCCTTCCCGGCAGAGTCGTCTTCGGCGTGCTCGCTGTCGACCTCCTCGTCGACGTCCGACTCCGCGCCGACCTCGACCTTGCGGCCGCCGGGGAGCGCGTCGCTGATCTCTTTCGGTCCGAACTGGGTATTCCCGTCCAGATGCAACTCGACGAAGGTGAACTTCTTGTCGCCCATATGAGAAGCTTCGACGGGCGAACACTTAGCCGTTTTGCTGGCTCGCGGGGAGGTGAGACGGTGATCTCGCGGAGACCGGATCAGCCAGCGTTATCGCCGATTGTCTCGAGTACGTGCTCGTGAAACGCCTGCAAGGCGGCGCTCTCGTCTTCTGCGAGGACGACGTCACTGGCCGACAGCGTCGCCAGTCCGAACGCCCGCGGCGTCGGCGAGTCGAGGCTGTGACGGCAGACGGTCAACTCGCCTGTGTCAATCTCCCGGACGATCGCCTCGATTTCGGCGATTGCGAGCTTGTCAGAGAGTAACTCGCGGTAGGTCTCCTCGATCACCGCGAACTCCTCGAGATCCTCGGCGAAGCCCAGCAACATCTCGCTCGAGACCTGCTGCTCGCTCGCGGACTTCTCGTAGCCCTTGTACCGCTTCAAGATCATCAGGGCTCGCGTGGCGTTGATCCGGAAGTACCGCTGGAGGAGATCGGTGCCCGAGAGCGCGGCCCGGAGGTCCGTGCGAACGTCGGACGGGTCCAGGTCCGCGAGAATCCCGTCGAGGTCGACCTTCCGGTTCAGTGGCATCGAGAGCACGAAGCCGTTGTCCGCGACTGCGACTTTGACGTTCGCCGTCGCCACCTGCGCACAGCGGTGGGCAAGAAGTCGGGAGAGCCCGTCGTTGACCCGGCGGCCGTAGACGCTGTGGACGTAGTAGTGGCGCTCGTAGGCGTCGCGATCGCGCTCGACTTCGATCGCGAGCCGGTCGGGGGTGCTCACGCTTTCGGGACCCGCGTACTGGAGCTGGTGGTCGAACAGCCGGGCGATCGCGCGGACGCTGTCGTCGTCGATCGGAAACTCGCGGAGCCAAGCACGCACGCGAGCCGGGCCGCCAGCCTCGTAGTGCTCGAGGAGTTCGCCCTGGAAGGCCAGGATCTCGCGGGCGAGATCAGTCGAGAGCGGCAGCCGCTCGGCGTACCAGGAGGGGACGGTCGGCCGCGCGCTCGTCCGGTCGACGTAGACCTTCGACCCTCGGCGGTAGCGGTACTCGAAGTTGTTGCCCCCGAGGACGAAGACGTCGCCTTTCTCTAAGGTGTCCAGATAGTTCTCGTCTAGCTGGCCGACCCACTCGTCTGTGGCGCGGGTGTGGACGTCACAGGTGAAGGAGTCGGGTATCGTCCCGATGTTGGTCATGTAGATCACCCGAGCCAGCCGGCCGCGCTTGCCCAGCAGGGGCTCGCCGACGGGGAACTCCTCGTAGTGGTGCTCGCCATCGGGGGGATCGTTCTCGTCGCGCCAGATCTTCGCGTAGACGTTTCGATCCTCCATGCCGGCGTAGGCGGCAGTGAGGTAGTCCATGAGTGACTCCCACTCGTCCGCCGAGTAGTCGCGGTACGGATAGGCGCGCTGGAGGATCGCCCGCACCGCCGACTCGGGGCGAATCTCGGCGATCGCCATCCCGTAGACGTGCTGGGCGGCGACGTCCTGGGCTCGCTCGGGGATCGAGACGGCGTCGACGAATCCCACTTCGGCCTTTCGGAGCATGACGGCACACTCGAGGAGTTCGTCCCGGTCTAACGCGATCACCCGCCCCGTGACCGTCTGGCCGACGCGGTGGCCGGCCCGCCCGACTCGCTGGAGCAGCGCGGCGACCGACTTCGGCGAGCCGACCTGCACGACGAGATCGACGTGGGGCATGTCAATTCCGAGTTCGAGGGAGGTCGAGGTCGTCACGACGTCGAGATCGCCCGACTTTAACCGCGACTCGACGTCCTGGCGGACCTCCGTCGAGAGGCTGCCGTGGTGGCACGCGGAGTTCTCCTCGTCGTAGGCGTCGAACCGGTCGCGCAGTTCGTGGAGGACGCGCTCGGCGCCCGACCGCGTGTTCGTGAAGACGATCGTGTTCGTGTGTTCGCTGACGTGCTCGTGGAGCAGCCGGTAGAAGCGATCCTGGACGATCGCGCGGGAGGTGTGGATCAAGTCGTCGGTCGGACACTCGAGTCGGACGTCCAGATCGCGCGAGAAGCGAGCGTCGACGATATCGCAGGGCCGCGGTTCGAATTCGAGTTCGTCGGTTTCCGAGGCCCGTTGGACCTCGCTACTCGCGACTCGTTCCTCACCGTTCGCATCGTCCGAGGCGCTACGCGCCTCGCGGCTCGCGGCTTCGCCGCTCGCACTCACCGAGGTGCGTTGCACCTCGTAACCCACCAGAAACTCCGCTACCTCCGAAAGCGGCTCGATCGTCGCCGAGCAGCCGATTCGGGTGATCTCCGTATCGGAAAGCGCCTCGAGTCGCTCGAGGGAGACCGAGAGGTGCGTGCCGCGCTTGTTCGCCGCCAGCGAGTGGATCTCGTCGACGACGACGTACTCCACAGTGCGGAGCTTCTCGCGGAACTTTGGGGAATTGAGCAAGATTGCGAGGGTCTCGGGCGTCGTGTTGAGGATGTGTGGCGTCTCCTCGAGCATCTGCTGGCGCTCGTAGGAGGTCGTATCGCCGTGACGGATCGCGTGGCGGATCTCGCCCAGTTCGTCGCCGCGAGCCGCAGCGATTTCGGCGATTCCCTCGAGCGGCACCTCGAGGTTGCGGTGGATGTCGTTCGCGAGCGATTTCAGTGGCGAAATGTAGAGGCAGTAGACCGAGTTCTCGAGGCCAGACGACTGCGTCGCCGCCGGTGCGTCTGCGTCACCAGCGCCAGCCGCGTCACCATCCGCAACTGTACCGCCGTCGCGATCGCGGCGGTAGAGTTCGTTGATGATGGCCGTAAACGAGGCGAGCGTCTTGCCGCTCCCCGTCGGCGCCGCGATCAGCGTGTTCTCCTCGGCGTGGACGTTCGGAATCGCGCCGCGCTGGGGCGGGGTAAAGAAGCCGCCGTTCTCGGGGACGAAGTCGCCGAACTCGCGAACCCACCACTCTCGGACGGCGGGTTCGAGGAGCGAGAGGACGTCGGCGTCTGCAATCTCGGCGGCGTCCGGGTCGAAGGGTAGATCGGCGTCGAGGTCGAACGGCAGCCGCTCGTTGGAAATTGGCGACTCGGCCCCATCCATTGGCGGGTCTGCGGGCCACGCGACCAAGAGAGTTTGGCCACCGGAGCGAAAGTGGAGCGTTGGTGGAAACACACCCCACTATTGGGAAAAGGTCTTTACCCGATCCAGTGACATTTCCTCTATGAACCGCCGACAGCTGCTCGCAGCAACTGGGGCAGGAGCACTCGTCGGTGTCGGCGGTTGCATCGATGGGTCGCAGGAGTCGGCTGACGGCGACGCTACCGACTCGCAGGATGTGGTAGTCGAAAACGGCGCCCCTCCTCCCCGGGACGAGTTTCCCGACCGGCCGGACGAACTCGACAACGAATCAGTCCTGGAGTACGTCGGAGAACACCAGCGAACGGTGTTGGTACAGAATCCGTACACCGGTTGTGAACCCCAGGTGGCCGCCGAGTACGAGGAGGGTTTTTACGTCGGATTGGAGGAATGCGATATCATCACGTCGGAGGGAGACGCGGCTGAAGTACCGGTTCTGTACCTCGTCACTGAGACGGACACGTATCGACTCGAACTCGACGTGCAAGAGGCTGTTGGCGCTGGATTCGAGGACGGCGGCCCGCACAATCTCGTGCTGGCGAACTTCGACGACACCGAGCACGATCTGAGCGTCGAACTGGTTCATTACGACGCCGACGGCGACTCGACGGTGGCACTCGACACCACGTACACGCTCGGCGGTGAACGCGGCGTGTATCTCGATGCCGTTCCCGTGAGTCGCTCGGAGACCGATCTCCGCGTCGAGCTCGCGGACGGGTCCGAAGTAAGCGAGCGACTCGAGACGACACCGAACCCTGCTGCCGAACCGTTCAGGGCGGTTTACATCACACCAGCGTCGGAGCTCGTTATTCGGGAACTCGAGTTCCGTCCGTGAGTGTCCGCGGGAGACTGCTCGTCCTCTCGAAGCGACCAAACTGGCGCAACGACCCGTACCCTTATCCGAGCCGACGATTCACGTCGATCCATGAAGGTGACCTTCCTCGGAACGGGCAGCGCGCTGCCGACCGCGGACCGCGTGCAGACGGGGATCCTGCTTGAGGACGACGATCGGACGCTCCTGGTCGACTGCGGGTCGGGCGTCCTCCACCGCCTCCAGCAGTCCGGCGTGGGCTACGAGGGCGTCTCGACGGTGCTGCTGACCCACCACCACCTGGATCACGTCGCCGATCTGCTCCCGCTGATGAAAGCTCGCTGGCTCGCCGGCGAGGAGCACCTCGAGATCGTCGGCCCACAGGGAACGAAGGGGCTGGTCGACGGGCTGCTCTCGGTTCACGACTACATGGCGGGACGCCTGGATCTGCAGGTTCGGGAAGTCGTCCCCGGCGAGTTCTCGGTCGCGGGCTTCGAGGTCGCGGCCTACGAAACGCGCCACTCCCTGCCGTGTCTGGCCTATCGATTTGGCGACCGGTTCGTCTACAGCGGCGACAGCGAGGCGTTCGGCGGGCTCGCGAACTTCGCTGACGGAGCGGCCGTGGTGGCTCACGACTGCTCGTTTCCCGACGACGTCGACGTGTCGAACCACCCGACGCCCGAATCACTGGGCACGGAACTCGCCGGCAAAGATATCGAGACGGTCTATCTAACCCACCTCTACCCACACACCGACGGCCGCCACGAGGAGATGCTCGCGTCGATCGAGCGCCACTACGACGGGGAGGTTCGATTCGCAACCGATGGACAGACGGTTCGGGTCGACTGATCGCGGGTCAGTCTACCGGTTCTGCGAGTACGGCGCCGAGCGTGTCGGCGAATCATCCAATAACTACTTTACTGAACGTTCGTTACTGACGATAACATCATGGGGATCGGAGCGACTGTGGGACGGAAACGGAGGGTGCTGTGAGTCGGGTTCAACGGACCGCGGAGGCGGTGACCGCTAACGCACGAGTCGTCGCCGTCGCCTTGCTGCTGCTGACCGCCCTCGTCGGCGCCGGGCTGACGATGATCGAAACCGACGCCTCGCTCGATCAGTTCCAGGACGACTCTCCCGAGACCCAGGCCCAGGAGTACGTTGACGAGCTCTTCGTCGACGACGAGTCGGAGAACACGACCGCAGCACAGGTCGTCGTGACTGGGGACAACGTCATGACGAAGGCGTCGCTGATCGAGTCCCTCGAGTTCCAACAGGAGATTCGCGCCAACGAGTCGATCAACGCGACGCTCGTCGAGGACGATCCGATCGTCGGTATCGAGAACGTACTCGCGATGTCGGCGATCACAGAGGAGGAAATCGACGAGATCGAGGATCAGGCCGACGAACTCGAGGAGCGTTCAGACGCAGTAAACGAGACGAGAGACCGGGCCGAAGAGGGACTCAACGAGAGCCGAGAACTACAGCGAGCGTTCGAAGAAGAGATGCTGGAGGCGGGACTCGAGGAGGGTGACGAGGAGTACGAGCAGCGAGCCGAGGAGCTCGAAGCGGACGTCGAGGAGGTGTTCGAGTCGGTCACCGACGACGAGGTGTTCGACGACGCCCAGCGCAACTCCTACGAGCAGTCGATGAACACCGTCCGGACGTACGAGGCCCAGCTCGTCGAGTACGAAGAAGAGTACGGAGAAAGCTACGAGGAAGAGGCCCGATACAGACAGACACTCTCCGAGATGGACGACATTTACGGCTGGGCGACGACCACGATTTTCGGGGTCGACTTCAACCGGATCGGAAGCGAGGCCCACGAGCTCGAACAGCGAATCGAGGAGTTAGAGGAGGGCGATCAGCGCCCGATAGACGAGCAAATCGCGGCGCTCGAGGCACTCGACGACGAGGAGTTCGAGGAGCTGATCGTCGATACCATCGACGGCGAGGGGCCGAGAGCCAACGAGATGCTCGGATTCCTTCCGTCGTCGTACGAACTCGGGTCGACCGACGCCGACGCGCGGATGACGGTGCTCCTCCAGGAGACCGAGGACGCCGGCGGCGTCGAGATCGGGGTGACAGACGAGCGAGTGATCCAGAGCCAACTCGAGTTGCGAGAACTCGCCGCTGCCTACGAAGGTGACACCGACGAAGAGGCGGCTGCAGGCGGTGAAACCGCTACTGGACACGAGTACATCGTCTTCGGGGGCGGGATTATCGAGTCCGAAATCGACCAGTCGATGGCGGACACCCTCTGGATCGTCGGTCCGTTCACGCTGCTGTTCGTCGTCGGCGCGCTCGCGGTCGCCTACCGGGACCCGATCGACATCGTCCTCGGTACCAGCGGGATCATCGCAGTGCTCGTCTGGACGTTCGGGCTGGTCGGCTGGATCGGCATTCCGTTTAATCTCCTGTTTGCAGCCATTCCGGTCTTACTGGTCGGGCTCTCGGTCGACTACGCACTACACGTCTTCATGCGCCACCGCGAACGCCGACTGGAGGGTGGAGCGGGGCCGGATGGCGTCCGGCGCGCGATGGCCATCGCGCTGGCGGGCGTCGGCGCCGCGCTCGTCTGGATCACCGCCACGACCGCGATGGCGTTTATCGCGAACGCGGTCAGTCCGCTGGGCGTGCTTCGGGAGTTCGGGATCGTCGGCGCTATCGGGATTGTCTCGGCACTGATCGTCTTCGGCGGGCTGATCCCGGCGCTGAAAGTCGAGATCGACTCGGCGCTGGAAGCGCGGGGCTACAGCCGCAGGAAGCGGGCCTTTGGCACCGGTGGCGGCCGATTCAGCCGCATCCTCTCGACGGGGGCGGTCGCAGCGCGACGGGCGCCGCTCGTCGTCCTGCTCGCGGTCTTGTTGCTGACCGCCGGCGGCGTCTACGGCGCCACGCAGGTCGACACTACCTTCGAGGAGGAGGACTTCATGCCCCAGAGCCAGCCCGCGTGGACAGGGTATCTGCCGGGGCCGATGGCGCCAGCCGACTACCAGGCGGCCGACGATCTCGACGTGATCAACGAGCACTTCCACCGGCTGGATTCGAACGCCGAGCTACTGATACAAGGGTCCGTCAGCGACGATGACGCCGTAGAGCGGATCGCCGACGCAAAAGCAGCGGCAGCAGAGAGCGACGTGGTCTACACCCTGCCTAACGGGGAGGCCGACATCGTGGGACCACTCTCGGTGATGGAACAGGTCGCAGAGAGCGATGACTCGTTCAACGAGACGTACCTCGACGCGGATACGACAGACGACGGCGTCCCAAATCAGGACGTCGAGGAGGTGTACGATCAGCTGTTTAGAGCGGATCAGGAAGCCGCAAGCGAGGTCATCCACCGAACCGAGGACGGCGAATACGTGGCGCTGCGCCTGACCGTCGCGATCGAGGGCGACGCCGCCTACGCCGAGACAGCCCAGGAGATGCGAGCGATCGCGGACCTGCTCGACGACGGCGGGGAGTTCGTCCCGGCCGAGGCGTATATGGTGACAGACGAGGAGGAGGACGAAACAGCGGGCGCCGGCGGCGGTGACACGACGAACGGCGGCGAGTCAGCCGCGATGAACGGGGACGATGACTCGAGCGCCGCGACCGGTGCCTGGAGCGCGACCGCGACAGGGAGCCCGATCACGAACCACATCGTCGAGGTCGATCTCTTCGAGACGGTTATCGAGACGCTGATCGTCGCGTTCGTCGGCGCGTTCGTCTTCCTGACGGTCGCCTACCGAGTGGCGGGCAAGAGCGCGGCGCTCGGTGCGATCACCCTCCTGCCGATCGCACTCTCGGTGAGCTGGATTCTGGGGACGATGTACCTCCTCGACATTCCATTTAACGTATTGACAGTAACGGTCGCGGCCCTGACGATCGGACTGGGAGTCGACTACAGCATCCACATCACCTCGCGGTACACGCTGGAACTCGACCGCCAGGGCAACGTCTGGGACGCGTTACACACCACGGTGACTGGCACTGGCGGCGCGCTGCTGGGCAGTGTGGCTACCACGATGGCCGCGTTCGCCACCCTGGGGCTCGGAATCCTGCCCGTCTTCCGGCAGTTCGGTATCGTCACCGGGCTAACCGTCGGCTACGCGTTCCTCGCAAGCGTCCTCGTCCTGCCGACGCTGCTCGTCCTCTGGACGCGCTACGTTGGGTCCGCTGACATCTCCTGGTCCGACACCGAGGGGCCGCAGGCGCTCGCGGGGGCCGACGCAGTCGACCAGGAAGTGACGAGTGAGTCGGTCCGGGGAGAGCCAGCGACCGATAGTTCGAACGGCGACACGGACTGAGCGGAGTCTGGAGCAATTCTTGGGCGTTCTTCGCGACGGATAGAGGGATTTGTCACACGCCCACACACCACGTAGGGGATGCGAACACGTTTATAGAAACAGTTTGTAGGATCGTAACAACAGATGATCGCGACCACTGACACGCCGCAAGCGGAGGGTGACGGCTGATGGGATTGCCAGACCGCCTCGCGGGGCTGGTGACCAGCTACTCGAAAGCAATCATCGTCGTGTTACTGCTGACGACGGCGCTGATCGGTGCCGGCGTGCCGATGGTCGACGACGACTCCTCGCTCGAGCAGTTCGAGAGCGAGTCGCCCGAAGCCGAAGCGCTCGAGTACATCGACGGGAACTTCTCGGTCGACGAAGACGACAATACGACGTCGGTACAGCTGATCAACCGAGGAACGGGTGATGAACCGAACGTCCTCGCCCAGCAGGCCATTATCGGCTCACTCGAGTTCCAACAGGAGATCCACGACAACGAAACGGTCAACGCGACGCTCGCAGACGAGGACCCGATCACGGGCGTCGAGAACATTCTCGCGATCACCGCGATTTCGAACGAAGAAGCCGCCGAGCTCGAGGCATGGGGTGCCGAACTGGAAGAGCAAGGCGCCGAACTCGGCGAGCGAGAGGCCGAACTCGAGACCAGAAATGCGACGCTCGCGGACGGCTTCGACGCGGTGCTCGACCTCCAGACGGAGTACGAACAAGAGCTCGAAGCCGGCGACGAGGAGGCCGCTGCGGAGACGGAAGCAGAGATCGACGCGACGATCGAGGAGACGATCGCCGCCGCCGAGCTCGACGACGAGCAGGCTGCTGAGTACGAAGGGACGGTCGAGCAGGCCCGGGGAGCCGACGATCCCGAGACGATCGAGCAGCTCAGAACGGCCGCGACGCTTGGCGTGCTAGAAGATGAGTACGAGCAGTTAGAAGAGGACTCGGCGGCGTTCGAAGAACAACAGGCCGAGTTCGAGGAGGCACAGGCCGACCTCCAAGCGGGCATCGATCCGTCCCTGGATGAGCAGATCGAGGCGATCGAGGCACTCGACGACGAGGAGTACGAGGAGCTCGTCGCCGACGTCCTCGACGAAGACGGCGACGGAAGCGGCGTGCTCGGGTTCATGCCGACCGCGTACGATCCCGGCTCGACAGAGGCCGACGCCCGGATGACGATGGTGAGCCAGGAGGCCGCCGGCGCCGGCAACGAGATGGAAGGCGCGACCGGTCCGGCACTCGACGCCCAGCTCGATCTGCGAGAGCTGGCAAACCAGCACGATCAGGACATCATCGTCTTCGGTGCGGGAATCATCTTCGACGAGATCGACCGCTCGCTGGGAGATAGCTTCGCGATCGTCGGTCCATTCGCCCTGCTGTTCGTCGTCGCCGCACTCTCGGTGGCCTACCGAGATCCGCTCGACATCGCCCTCGGTGTCGTCGGCATCTTGGCCGTCTTGATCTGGACGTTCGGCTTCATGGGCTGGGCCGACATCGCGTTCAACCAGATGATGATCGCGGTGCCCGTCTTGCTGATCGGGCTCTCGATCGACTACGCCATACACGTCTTCATGCGCCACCGGGAACAACGGGAGAACTCGGGGGTCGAAGACACGGTCCGGGGCTCGATGACGATCGCACTCGCGGGCGTCGGCGTCGCGCTTGTCTGGGTGACCGCGACGGCGGCGATCGGATTCCTGGCCAATCTGGTCAGTCCGATCGCCCCGATACAGGAGTTCGGAATTACGAGCGCCGTCGGCATCCTCGCGGCACTGATCATCTTCGGCGTGCTCATTCCGGCGCTGAAAGTCGAGATCGACTCGGCGCTCGAAGCGCGGGGCTACAGCCGCAGGAAGCGGGCCTTCGGCACCGGTGGCGGCCGGTTCACCAGCGCGCTCTCGGTCGGGTCGAAAGCGGCCCGGAAGGCGCCGATGATCGTCCTGATCGCCGCGCTGTTGCTGACCGCCGGCGGCGTCTACGGCGCGAGTGAGGTCGACACCAGTTTCAACGAGGAGGACTTCCTCGCGGAGAGTCCGCCTGCCTGGACGGAGCACCTCCCCGGCTTCATGGCTCCCGGAGAGTATCAGGCCAAAGACGACCTCGATTTCGTCAACGAGAACTTCCAGCGTGACGACGTCCAAGCCCAAATCCTCGTGGAAGGTGATGTCGCGAACGGCACGGTCTTGCAAGACCTCTCCGATGCCCAGGACGACGCAGCGGAAAGTGACGTCGTCTACACGCTGCCCAACGGCGAGGCCGAAGTGCAGGGCCCCCTCTCCGTCATGGAGGAGACGGCAGCGCAAAACGAGTCGTTCAACGAATCTTACCAGGCGGCGATAACCGACGACGGCGTGCCGACGGATGACGTCGAATCGCTCTACGACGAACTGTTCGAGGTCAACGAGGAGGGCGCGAGCAACGTGATCCACCGGACCGACGACGGCGAGTACGAGTCCGCACGCCTCATCGTCGCGACCCAGGGCGACGCCGACTTCGGCGACACGACCGACGAGATGCGTACGATTGCGGGTGCCATCGACGCGAGCGGCACCGGCGACGAGCGCAACCTCGATGCAGGGCCCGGCGAGGCGAACGCGATCGCAACCGGCGATCCGATCATCAACTACATCGTCGAGCAGGACCTGCTCGAGACGGTCTTAGAGAGTCTGCTGATCACGCTCGTGGCGGTCTTTGCGTTCCTGACGCTGGCCTACTGGCTGACCGGTAACAGCGCGGCACTCGGAACGGTCACCTTACTCCCGGTGGCGTTCTCCGTGAGCTGGATCCTGGGGACGATGTACGTAATCGACATGCCCTTCAACGTGTTAACGGGGATGATCACGAGTCTCACGGTCGGGCTCGGAGTCGCCTACAGCATCCACATCAGCGCGCGGTACACGCTGGAACTCGACCGCCAGGGTAACGTCTGGGAGGCGATGCACACGACGGTGACTGGCACCGGCGGCGCCTTACTCGGCAGTGCAGCCACCACGGTCGGCGGCTTCGGGACACTGGCGCTGGCCATCTTCCCCGTGCTCCAGCAGTTCGGCATCATCACGGGGCTGACGATCACCTACGCGTTCCTCGCGAGCGTGATCGTTCTGCCGGCACTGCTCGTCCTCTGGACGCGCTACTTCGGCCCGGACGTGGACTTCAGCCTTCCGTCCGATGAATCGGAGACGGAATCCGAGAGCGAAGGCGAGACAGAGGCGGCTGCGAAGGCAGGGACGACAGCAGCCAAAGCGCGCGTAGAGCAGACGGGAGACGAACCGACAGAGAGACACGAACCCACCGACAGCCTGGAGACGATGGGCGAGCCAGCAGACGAAACGGTTCCGTCCGGTGAGCCGGGAGACGAGACGGCGCCAAGCGATCCGGCAGACGAGTTCGACTGGGTCGATAGCGATAGCATTCAAAATGGGTCCGGAGGCGATCGACAGTGACTACCGACGAGTCCGAGGCGGTAAATGCGTTCTCGCGGCTCGGATTGACCAGCTACGAGGCGAAAGTGTTCATCGCGCTCCAGCGACTTGGCACCGGCACCGCGCGAGACGTGGCGACGACGACCGACGTCCCCCGATCGCAGGTGTACAGCGTCGCCGAGAGTCTCGAGGAACGAGGGCTGCTTGAAGTCCAGCAGTCGAGCCCGATCCGGTACCGGCCGGTGAGCGTCGAGGAAGCCCAAGAGACGCTTCGGGAGCGCTTCGAGAACGAACAGGATCGAGCGTTCGAGTACGTCGAAACGGTCAGAGAGGAAACCGAAGGCGAAGAAGAGCAAGAGGACATCTGGACGGTCCGAGGACGCCCGCGCGTCGACAGTCGCGTCGTCGAGTTGCTCTCGAACGCCGAGGATCGGATCCTCTTCGGGACGCGCTTACCGGAGCTTCTAACCCCAGAAATTGCCGATGCGCTCGCACAACGAGCCGAGGAAGGCGTGACCGTAACGGGCGTCAGCCGGTCGGAGGCAATTCGCAGTCGCATCGAAGCCATCGAGGGAGCTGTGGCGTACTCCCCTCCGGATCGACGAGACACCGACGACCGGTCGGGCCGAATCGTCCTCGTCGACGGCGACAGCATCCTGCTGAGCGTCGTCGACGACGACGGCAGCGAGACGGCGATCTGGAGCGCAGGCTCGCTGTTCGCTTCCGTCCTCATTCAGCTGATCGAAGCGAGCGAAGTCGCGCTCGAACCTCGCGAGTGAACGCGATGTCGTCCCCTGGTTGAGAGGTCGCCGATCGGAGCCGTCAACAGGTGCGCGTGATCCGCTCGTCGAGAACCGGATCGCCGCCCGGTCCGTTCGGACCGACCGACTGCTCGACGTAGTAGATTGTCACCGACTCGAGATCGTCGGCCACGTTCTCACAGACGTACGCGGCCGTGGGCTCGTAGTGAGTGTCGTCTGCGTATCGGATCTCCGAGCCGTGGCGGTGCCAGAGCGTCGTCGGGTACGTCGCTGCAACGTCCGGCGGCCGATCGAACGTGACTGCGCCGCCGTCGGCGGCGTCGATCGTCTCGCCCGATTCGAGCGTGGCCTCGACGACGTACCAGCTAGAGGTGTCGGGCGGGTTCGGGGCGAAGAACGCCCAGCTCCCGTCCGACAGTTCGCCGTCGGAACCTGCAGGCGCGTCGACGAGCCCGGCGCCCGCCGCCTGCCAGGCGACGAGGGCGGTGAATCCACAGATGAGAAGCACGGCGCTCCCGATCCGGATCGTGCGTCGCATCGAGACAGCGGTCCTCGTCCAGAGAACGTCGGGACCAGCCCGCTGGCCGACGCGATCGAGGAGCGGACGGCGATCGAGCCAGGCCGCGACGCGTTCCGCGAGGGGATCCATGCGGTCCCAGATTTGGGGCGGGAGGAAAGCGAGCAAGGCCGCGACCATGACAAATGGGAAGGCTCCGAGACGCATCGTCGCCGCCATCCCGAGATGGCTGGCGATGAACGCGGCGACGAGCGCGATCCGTAGCCGGCCAGTGTATACGATCAGGAACGGCGCGAGCGTGAGGAGGACAGTCCAGAGCCAGTTCGTTGCGGCAAGCAGTACCGCGTTATCGGCGAGAGATGGTCCGAAGAGGACGACGAACTCGTCGACGTGGAAGATCCGCTGAACCGCCGTCCCCGCCATCCACGGATCGCTCCGGTACTTGAGGAGCGCGTTGATCGTGTAGATGACCACGAGGTGCGAGAGGAGGACGGCGGTTGCAAGGGAGAACACATGGTCGTTGCCTCGCGCGGAATCGGGACGGGACGGTCCGTGAATCGAATAGCGACGAGCGTCGAGCGACCAGCGTGCGCCAAGTGGCAAGAATAGGCCGATGGCTAGCAGCGAGAGCAAGATTGTGTCGCCGCCGTTTAGTACGAGGGGATTTCGTGCGAACAGCGAAGCAAGCAAGAGCGCAGAGAGCCCCGTGGCGAGTCGGGTCCGGTAGCCGACCAGCAGGGAGAGGGCAGCAAAACCGGTGACGGCGAACAGGACCCCCTGCACCCACGCAGCGCCAGAAAGGGCGTGAATCGAGAAGGTCGCAAATGTCGGGTACGTCTCCGCGAGAGTCGACCGTGGAAAGATCCCAGCATCCGTGTAGAACGTGACCAGCCCCGGAAGCCGAAGGAACACCAGATCGGCGAGCACGATGGCACCGAGCGCGATTCGAAATGCCGCGAGCGCGCGGAGATCGACGCCGAGTCGCGGCACAAGTGCGGTGTGCAGTCGTTCGGAGACTGACGGGGAGCGGTCGGCGGCGCGGTCGAGTCCACTCCGGGTGTCCGCCATTCGTATGTCAAAACGAGTGAATTCGTCCGCAGTATAAGTGCTTTCTCGTTGCGACGACCGATGAGGTCGGATACGTCGGGCTAGAACGGATCGGTTTCGGCGTGTCCCGTCCGTGTTGTCTCGGGCTCGTCCGCGAACTGAATCTCCAGGGAAATGCGGCCCAAAAGCGTGTGCAAGACCGCCAGATAGTAGAACACCGCCGTGGGAATGATGATGATCCAGCCGACGATCGTCAGCACCGAGGCGAGACTGATGAAGATGACGGCGAACCAGCCGAGGACGGCCACGACGATGAGGACGAGGAGGCCGACGACGTACGTTCTGTGGGTTAAAAGCGCCTGCATGCGGTCCACATCGTACGTCTCAGAGAGAGACTGTGTGACCGCAAAACGCAGCAGAATCGCCGGGGCGACGTAGTACGCCAACAGCGAGACCAGCGCGGCCAATCCGTCGCTTGCGGCGCCGACCGCCGCGATCACCACGCCGCTGACGATCAAAAACGGGACGAACGCGACGATCACCAGCGCGCCGAGTCGGAGGAGGTCGACCCAGTCGTCGAAACGAGGCGGGTTCGGTCGCTGGGTCGCCGCGTGTTCGGTTACCCGAACGAAGTAGCCCGCCAGCAGGACGATCGGGATGAGCAGAAACGAGAACAATCCCAGCACGCCGCCGATCAGCACCGTGCCCCAGCCGTTTCGGCCGGGGTACCTGATTGCGTCCTCCAGAACGGTGTCGATATCCTGCTCTAACGTAGCGTCGATGGAGTCAGCGCCAGCATCGACCTTCGTTCCGGAAGCGTCTCGGCTTTCGTTTCCGGCAGCGTCTCGGCTTTCGTTTCCGGCAGCGTCTCGGCTTCCGTCCGGCTCGCTGGCTGTGGATGCGACAGGAGCTCGGCCAGCGCCTGTAGCGTCGTCTGCGTCGCCGGTACCTGGCTCGTCGACGTCATGGAGGGCAGCTCCGCACGCAGAGCAGTACCGCTGCCCGGCCTCGGTCTCTGCGCCACAGTTCGAGCAGTAGGGCATGCGGTAGCATCCCCCAGCAGCTAAATAAAGCTTGACGAATGGGGGCTCAGTCGATCCGGTACCGCAACAGCGCCGCGATTCCCCCGAGATTCGAGAGCTGCTGGCCGGGCGGGAACTCACTTGAGAAGACCGTCACCTCGCCACCTTTCTGCTCAGCCGTGCGAACGATCTCGTCGACGTCGATCGTCCACTCGCCCTCGGGGCCGCGCTCCTGTCGCAGCCGGTCGTCGACGATCAGCAGCTCCTCGATCGCCCCGAACTCGGCGGCTTTCTGGACCTCTTCGGGTCCGTAGGCGGCCTTCGCACCCTGGGCGATTCGCTGGGTAAGCTCGTCGATCGCCTCGGCTTCGCTCTCGATGCGGGTCTCCTTCTGGACGTCCGCGACGGCGCCCCGTTTTAACACCTCGTGGACGCCGCGGTCGCCGACGCCGGCTGTGTCGACGGTCGTGATCAACTCGGTGAGGTCGGGCTCGTTGCGATCGAAGTACTTCAGGGCGTCCTGCTTCGTGAAGCCGGGGCCGGCGAGGATGATCGCGTCGACGTCCATCCGAGAGAGGACGGTTCCGAGTTCCGCGAAGAGTTCGGAGCGCTCGCGGGCGAACTCGCCTTTCCCTGTGGGCCCGGTGAGCGTCGCGCGCTCTTCGGTGCCGTACTGGGCGACCGTGTGGACGTGAGCCTGGCCCTCCTCGACGGTGGCGATAGCGACGTCGGGATTTTCGGTGGCCTCCTCTGCCTCCTCGAGACGGGCCTCCTGGTCGGGTTTCCACCACTTCTCGATCGAGAGCTCCTCGCGCTCTTCGACGTTCAGCGTGTGGTGAAATCCGAGCTGGTCCTCGCGCGAACAGGCGACGATCTCGCCGCCAACCCGGAGCCGGTTGGCGAACTTGTGAAACTCGATATCGTCGACGGCGATGGCGACCCACATGTGCTCGCGTTCGCCGCCGGTGTCGCGCATCTGCTCGTCGTTGCGCTGGATCCGCCGGGTCGTATCGCCCGCGACGCGATCGCCGGGCTCTAAGACGTACTGGAGGTGCCAGAGGTCGTCGACGCTCTCGGGGACGACGGTGACGCGCTCGCGGCCGCTGTCGAGCGTCTCCCGGCTCGTGATCTGCATGGGTGGCCGTTCTCGGGGGGTCGGTAAGTGCCCTGCGATCAGTCACGGCTCGTGCCGGGTTCGGCGACGACAGCGATGCAGTCGTCCGCGGGGACACTCCACGGGACGGCTGCGGTCACTCTGAGGCGGCGTCCTCGACCTGACTCGACTCGATCGTGTGGCCCGTCTCGACGTGGTGATCGATGGCGCGACGAGAGCGCTCGGCGGTCGCGTACCCGTCGCGGGCCGAGACGCGCCAACCGCAGTCGATGCAGTAGTGGACGTCCGCCTCGGGAGCCGCCCGGGCGGTCGCAGCCGGCGCCCCCGCGACGACGTCTGTGTCAGCGACGCTGGGGTCTGTGGTCCGTGAGGAGACGTCCTCGATTCTGACTTCGGGATCGTCGTCGATCGTGACGGTGAGTCGGTAGCCGTAGTAGCTGAAGACGACGCGGCCGCCGGGTCGGTCGCCGGAGCTAGTCGGTGCGAAGAGGCGATCGAGCGCTTCCCCGTCGATCACCTCGTACAGCGGCGTCTCGAGTGCAGTCGGATCGACTCCCTCGCGGGCGGCGACCGCACGGACGAGCTGCTCGCTCAGGGGATCCGAGTCGGCGCTGATCTCGAGTTCCTGGGCAACTGGTTCGGTCACTAGTTGCGTCCAGGGAGGGAGGGAGTATAAACTCAATGCAAGAGAGAGCGGGGTGGGCGTAAGGACGGACTTACTCGCTAATCTGTCGTTAAATCGGTCCGTCTGGCGACCGACAGATCGGCGCTCTCACTCCTCGACGATCCTGCTCCCGCCCGGCGGCAGGAAGTGCTGGATACGGTCCGGGCTGGCGATCTTTCGGACGAACGATTCGTCTGCGAACCGGTCCCGGAACTGGCGGTACATTCGCTTCGCGGCGTCGCCCTGGGCGTACCGGCCGGGTTCGACTGCGATGGTCGTCTCGGCCCGGCCCTCGATAGCACTCGGCGGACCGCCGATGACGCGGGTGTAAGGCTCACACTGGATGCCGACGGCGACGCCGACCGGCGTGTCGTCGTAGTAGGTTCGGTCGCCCCGAATTGCGAAGCCACCTTTCTCCAAGTACTCCCCGCTCTCGGGGGTCTTGGTCACCTGATCGGAGTCGACGGCGTAGACGTCGCCCGCGTACCGGCCGTCTTTCCAAACTGAGGCGTAGGAGACGGCGAACTGGGCAGCCTCCTCGATGCTCGACGCCGGGAGTTCGATATCCGACGAGGAGGCCTCGCTCGGATCGGTCGCCTTCAGGACGGTGACGGGGCCGCCGTGAGCCTGCGTGTGGAGCACTTTGTCGCCCGGTTCGAGATACTTCTTGACCAGTTCCTCGTTCTGGTCTGCGTTGCGCCCGCCGATGACGAGGTAGCCGTCGCTCGTGTGGAACCAGCGGAACCGATCGAACCAGGGCTCGTTCTCACGGATCGGGATAGAGGGTGCAGCGAGCCAGTCTCGCTCGTCGGCTTCGGCAGCCTCGTCGACCTCGTCGGTCTCGTCAGCACTGTCGTCGGCCTCCCACTCGTCTCGGCGGCGCTCGATTTCGGCGAGCTGCTCGCGAGTGTCCTCGATGGCCGCGAGTGCCCCCTCTTTCTTCTCGGCGATCCGCTTTGCCTCGGTGTAGAGCCGATCTGCGTTCTTCTCGACGCCGTCGCGGGCCAGCAGCTCGATCTGTTCACCCTCGACGTCGACGGTGACCGTCCCCTCGCTGCCGTCGACGTCGACGACCGCCTCGGCGGCCTCGATACCGCGCTCTGTGCCCTCCTCGAAGCGCGCTTCGATCTCGTCCCAGGGGCGGTCCTGCTCGCGGGCCGCCTGGACGGTCGTCAGGATCTCGTCAACCAGGCCGTAGTTGGCGTACAGCAACTCGGCCTGCTCGCGCTGTGCTTGGGCCTGCTGTTCGAAGCCCTCGATGGCGCCCTCCTGCTGGTCGATGATGCGCTCGTGTTTGGCGATCTGTTCCTCGAAGTCTGGGCGCTGGTCGGTCGGGTCCGGCTCGCCGTCGTCCAGATCGAGCCGGAAGAAGTACTCGTCGAGAGCGGCGGTGAAGCTCTCGAAGGGATCGGCCGCCAGTTCGGCGTGTTCCTCGAGCGGGAAGGGAGTGACGTCGACGACGCGGTCAGGGGTCGAGTCGGTCCCCGCTTCGCCCGCATCCTCTCCGTTCGCCCCCTCTCCGTCCGCCGACTCGAAATACAACCGCGGCTCGACGGCGCCGGTCCGAATGTCGATTGCGAGGCGCTCGATCGCGCCGTAGAGGCGGTCGTAGACGTCCTCGTCGGCGTCGGCGATCTCCATCGCCTTCTCGACGCCGGCGCGGGTACATACCTCCTCGGCGTAGAGCCCGCCGAAGTTGAGTTGGGTCGCGAGCGTCCGGACCACGTCGCTGTCGGACTCGTCCATCTCGTGGTCGAACACCTCTCGGGAGATCGTAAGGGGGTTCGTCCGGCTGTCGGGGAACTCGTAGCGCGAGCCCGGAACGACGGTCCGCGATTTGAGGCGAACCGTCTCCAGACAGTCGATCACCTCGTACTCGCCGTCGGTGACGGCGACGTTCCCCTGGCCGAACAGTTCGACGATGATTCTCGTGGTACCGTCGTCGCGCTCGAAGACGAACTCGAGAATGCGGTCGAACTCGAACTGCTCGACGCCGACGAAGTCGGCGCCCGAGAGTCGATTTCTGAGCATCATCGCAAACTGAGGCGGCCGCCCCGGCGCGTCGGGGATGCGCTCGGGGGCGACCAGGTGGGCGCGCTTGACCTCGCCAACCTCACAGACGAGTTCCATCCGCCCGCGGTCAAAGTCCCGCATCTTCAGCCGCAGGAGATCGTCGCCGTAGAGATAGGCCTTGTCGACTTTCGCCCCCTCGTAGGCACCCAGTTCGCGGACGAGGGCGGCGAGGTCGACGCTGGTCAGTTCCCGCTTCGGATCCATACCCACACCTGCCCGGGCCGTCCCAAAAGGCGTGTCGTTCCGGAAGGGCGCCGTTCGGCGACGGCCGTCCAACCGCTGACGACCGAATCGAGAGCAACGGGAGCCGAGTCGAACGGGGCAGTTTCCGAGCCAGTAACGGCGACCGCCCCTTTATCACCACTCCGGACGCGTTCGAAATCGATGACGTCCGCAGAGTCTCCGAGTCGGGGGGTTCGAGGCGGGATCGGCGACGCCGTCGGGGTCGTCGCAGAGGGCCAAACGTACAAAAATCTGCTCTACCTCGCGCTCGCGTTTCCGCTGGCGATGATCTACTCGATGCTCCTCATGCTCGGGTTCATGTTCGGCGCGTTCCTCTCGATCGCCCTCGTCGGGATCGCCGTGTTGATCGCGACGGTACTTGGCTCCCGGCTGCTCGCGGGCGCAGAGCGCTGGCTCGCGAACGCCTTGTTGGGTCTCGACCTGAAACGGTCGGCGGACGTCTATTCGGCCGACCAGACCGGGCTATGGGCTACCGTTCGGGCGTACCTCGAAGCGAAGTCGACGTGGCAGGGACTGGGCTTTCTCATGCTGAAGTTCTGGGTCGCCCTCACCGCGTTTATCCTGCTCTTCCTGTTCGCCAGTGTGCTGTCGCTCGTGACCGCGCCGTTACGATACCCACACGAGGTGGAGTTTATCACGGTCAACGACCAGCCGATCGTCTGGACAATCGACACGCTGCCGGAGGCGCTGCTCGCGGTACCGATCGGACTCGGCCTCGGGCTCGCCTTTTTGCACCTGTTGAACGGGTTCGCCCACGTCTGTAAGCGGATGGCAGTCGCATTGCTCGGTGAGCCGGCGTCGTCCAAGGACGCTTCAGGACCGACCGACGGGGCGCCGCCGTCCGGGGGTGATTCAGACTACACCGAGACGAAGTCGGTGTCAGAAAGCGAGCCGACAGCGGCCGAGACGGAATCGACGGCCAAAATCGGTCCGGAGTCGGTCGGGGCGAGCCGCAGTCGCAAGGCCTAATCCACATACCCTCCTCCACCGAGACATGCAACGCGCGCCGGAAGCGCCAGCGAACCGCCGTCGTACCGGAGGGCTGCGATGAGCGCGGAGACCGCAAGCTGGGACGACGTCGCCCGCCTCCCGTCGTTTCTCGAGCGCCTGGCCGAAGCGGGCGGGATCTCGATCCGAGACCTCGCCGGAGAGCTCGACCTGGGAATCGACGTCGGCGGCGTCGTCTACCACGACCGTGGGATTAGAGTCCCGGCTCACGACGTCACGCTCTTCGACGAACCCCGCGGCTCGCGGGGCGTCCCCGCGTTCGGCGTCGAGGTCGACACCGTCGGCCCGCGCCACGCCTGGGCGGCGTTCGACGCGAGCCACAACTGGGACGTCTACCGGCTGCGCTCCGAGGACGTGGCGGCGGTCGCCTGGATGAGCGACGGCGAGTTCGACGCCGAGGAGGCCGAGTACTTCAGCTCGAAGGCCGAGGCCGTCCAGGCGGGGCAGTTCTCCTTCGGCGTCTTCGTTCCCGACCGGTCGGACTGGGAGAGCCAGGCCCGAAGCCTCAACGCGACCAAGTCGCCCGCGTTCCTCCAGCACGAAGACGGGACGACGACGTATCCGCGAACCCAGTCTGAGTTCTACGAGTACGTCGGTTCGACGCCCGAGGAGTTCCGGCTCTCGGCGGGCGGCGCGCCGACGTACCTGGGCGTGCTCGAACTCGTGGCGACAGTCGCGGACTGAGCCGCGATTGGGCGAAGCGACAGCCGACGGCGACGGGAGATCACCTTGCGAAGATAGTGCGAACGCTTATCAAGCGAGGGGTAGTTTCATCCACACTATGGAACTGGGTGAGTTTCTCGAAGGCGGTGAGCTGACCTGGCGGCAAGCCGCGATCATCGCCTTCACCTTTCTCGGGTTGGTGATCCTGGCCGGTTTTCTGCTGGTCCTGTTCAGCGATCTGTTCAGAGTAGTCTAGCAGCCGACAAAACCAAGCCGGTGTCGACCTCCAGCAGGGGGTCGTCGCCAGCGAGGGCGTCTTAGCGAAGGGACTTGCTCACGTACGGCCCGTCCTGGTGGTAGCCGAGCTTCTCGCGGTAGTACTCACGGGCACCGATCCCCGAGATGACGCTCAGCTTATCGTACCCCGCGTCGGCAGCCATCTCTTCGGCTTGTCCGATGAGTCGACGCCCGTACCCCTGGTGTTGGTGCTGCGCATCGGATCCCGAATCGCCCATCGCGACCTCCGAGCCGTAGACGTGGAGTTCGCGAACCAGCGCGGCGTTTTCGAGTTCGTCTCTGGCCGGACCTACGTCGGACCAGTCCGATGAGGATCGCCCGGCTGCGCCGGCCTCACCGCCGGGGAACCGGAGTCGGCAGAAGCCGATCAGGAGGTCCTGCTCGAAGTCCTCGAACGAGATGAAGTGTTCCGTCCCGCCACAGGCCTCGTAGGTCATGACATCAAGCTCTATCTCGTCAGGTTCGGCGTCGTTCATGCCGACCTCGCGACAGCGGATACACTCGCAGGACCAGCCGTGTTCGTCCATCCGCTTCCGGGCGAGCTGGCGGAGATTCGACTTCCAGACGCCGGCGTCGATGAAGTCCGCGGGAATGTCTCGCTGGACACGCTGGAGGCGCGTATAGCGCGGAATCATGTCCTTGATTTCGGCGATTAGCTCGGCGGCTTCCTCGTTTTCGAGGGGATCGAACTCTCCCTTGTGCCACCAGTCGTAGGTGGCGGTGTCGCGGACGATCAGCATCGGGTAGATTTTGAGGTAGTCAGGTTTCCACTGCTCTTGCTCGAAGATGCGCCGGAAGTCCTCGAGACACATTTCTGTGCTCATCCCGGGCTGGCCGGGCATCATGTGGAAGCCGACCTTGAACGCGGCGTCGCGCAGCCGCCGGTTGGCGTCGATCGAGTCCTGCGTGCCGTGGCCGCGGTGCATCTCCCGATTGATGCGCTCGTAGGTCGTCTGGACGCCGACCTCGACTTTCGTCCCGCCCAGGTCGAGCATCCGATCGATCTGCTCGGGATCACACCAGTCGGGTTTCGTCTCGAAGGTGGTCCCGATGTTGCGGATATCCGCCGTCTCGTTTTCGGCGATAACGTCCTCAACGTACGTCCAGTCGTACTCCGCGGGATCCTGTGCGAAGCTCTCGCCCTCGGCAGGTTCGGGCTCTTTGTCGACGTCGTACTCGTTCATCGCCTCCAGGGCGCGCTTGACGAACCACTCCTGGTAGTCGTGCGATCGGGCGGTCATCGTCCCGCCCATCAGGATCAGTTCGACCTTGTCGACCGGGTGGCCGATCTCTCGAAGCTGCTCCAGTCGCAACGTCACCTGGCCGTAGGGATCGTAATCGTTCTGGACGCCGCGAGCCGCGGCGGGCTCCTCGCCCGTGTAGCTCTGCGAGGACGAAAATTCGGAGTCGGGACCGCCGGGACAGTAGAGACACTTCCCGTGGGGACAGCGCTCCGGGGAGGTCATGATCGCGACCGGCGAGACGCCCGACGCGGTGCGGACCGGCTTGCGCCGAAGCACCGGCTCTAACACCTCGCGGTGCTCTTCGCCGGCGTGGTCGAGCAGCTCGGAGTTCTTGGGCACCTTCGGCGCCGAGTGCTCCGAACAGGCCTCGAGTTTCGCTTTCTCGACCTCGTCGCGTTCGATCTCGCCCGCGAGAATTCGCTCGACTATCGTCTCACAGACCGCTTCGAACGCGTCGGTTTCGGTCGGTTCGGGCGTCTCGGTACTCACTACTCCGTTTTGGACGCGCGTCGCGAATAAGCGTGTCGGACTCGCAAACCGCGGATGTGGTGGAAGGATCGTGACTCTCGACGTGATCTCAGCGGTGTTCGCTGGGGAGAGCGAAACTCCCCCACCACCCGTTGACAGGAGAGGAACGCAGTGGCCGGAAACACACCTCTGCCAACCAGCATTGGATACCGTTGCCAGAGATAGTTTAGTTAGAGAGCACATAATTAATAGTTCACCTCCATTATTTTCTACTATTCACAATACCATACAACAATTATTGAGGCCCAGATAGGAATAGTCGATGACCACGAAAAAGCCTAACCGACCATAGAACAACCAAAGACGGGTTTAGATCAAATTTTGGCACTACGATAACGCAATAAATAAGTCAGAATATGATCAGATGGTGCGCCCCAGTTATGTGCGTTTCTAACACATCTATTTCAACTATTGAAAATTAGATGGTTCCAAGACATGTCCTCATAGAGAGCAATCGGTATCATTATTATCCAATGTGTATATTTATAATAATCGTGATGGCTGTCGTCTGGCTAGAAGAGGTTAGTGGAGATGAGCTAAACCGAGTCGGGGGGAAAGGCGCGTCGCTCGGTGAACTGACATCCGCAGCGCTTCCCGTTCCGCCTGGGTTCGTCGTGACTACTGACGCCTACCGGTCGTTCATCCAGGCCGCAGAGATCAGCGAGGAGTTACACACAGCTATCGACGTCGACACCACGGACCCGTCCGAACTTGCAGCGGCTGCCGAGCGAGCACAAGAGCTGATTCGCAAGACGCCAGTTCCGGCGGAGATCCGGACAGCACTGCGCTCTGCCTACCACGAGATCGGTGGTGGGGAGGCGTTCGTGGCCGTTCGATCGTCGGCGACGGCCGAAGACCTTCCCGATGCGTCGTTTGCCGGCCAACAGGAGACGTTTCTGAACGTCACAGAAGAGAGCCTGCTCGATCGCGTTCGGGCGTGTTGGGCGTCGCTTTTCACACAGCGGGCACTCTACTACCGCAAGGAGTTCGGCTTCGATCACGAGGATGTCGCCATCGCAGTCGTCGTCCAGGAGATGGTCGCAGCGGAGAAATCCGGCGTGCTATTTACGGCCGACCCGACGACCGGAGCGAAACGGACGATTATCGAGGCGGCGTGGGGGCTCGGTGAGGCCGTGGTCTCCGGGGCCGTCTCGCCGGATAACTACTCGGTCTCACCGTCCGGTGAGATCGACGCGACCATCGCCGAA
The DNA here is from genome assembly GCA_025517425.1 of Halobacteria archaeon AArc-dxtr1. Taxonomy (NCBI): domain Archaea; kingdom Methanobacteriati; phylum Methanobacteriota; class Halobacteria; species Halobacteria archaeon AArc-dxtr1. The sequence continues at coordinate 1,331,608 of JAOPJY010000001.1, forward strand.
AAGCGTGTCATGCACGTCAAAGACGAGACGAGTGGTGAGACAGTTGAACGGACAGTTCCGGACGAAAAACGCAACCGCCGGGTCTTATCGGATAATGAGATCGAGACGCTGGTCGCTCTCGGTGAGCAGATCGAGAACCACTACGACAGTCCCCAGGACGTCGAGTGGGCAATCGCCGATGGGGAGACGTACCTCTTACAATCCCGACCGATCACGACGACCGACGACGAAGACGTTGGGAAAGCGAACTCGACTGACGGCGACGGCGACAGGGAAGCGAGCACCGATTCACGCTCGACCGACGACGGGACGGCCCAGGACAGTCTCGTCGACGGGTTGGGGTCGAGTCCCGGAACGGCAAGCGGCCCGGTCAGGATTATCCGGAAGCTTCACGACCTCGATCGGGTCGAAACCGGAGATATCATCGTCACGAAGATGACGATGCCCGATATGGTTCCGGCGATGAAGCGCGCGTCAGGGATCGTGACTGACGAGGGTGGGATGACCAGCCACGCGGCGATCGTGGCCCGCGAGCTCGGCGTTCCGGCGGTCGTCGGGACGAGCGATGCGACGGCAACGCTCGACGACGGCCAACCGGTGTCGATCGACGGTCGAAAGGGGACAGTACTGCCGGGGCAGACGGAGACAGAATCCGAACGGGAAGAGACGGCCGATCCGAATCGCCCGGAGGCTACGGCCAGGCCAATGACGGGGACGAAAGTGCTGGTGAATCTCTCGATCCCCGAGGCGGCCGAACGCGCAGCAGCGACGGGTGCCGACGGCGTCGGCCTCCTTCGCATGGAGCACATGGTCCTCCTGTTGAACCAGGCCCCGGAGCGGTACGTCGAGCAACACGGCGCCGACGCCTACGTTGCCGAGCTCTGTCAGGGGATCAGCCGCGTCGCCGACGCGTTCTACCCCCGACCGGTTCGGGTCCGCACCCTCGATGCACCCACGGACGAGTTTCGGCAACTCGACGGCGGCGAGGACGAACCCCACGAACACAACCCGATGCTCGGCTACCGCGGTATTCGACGGTCGCTCGACCGGCCGGACATGTTCGAACACCAGCTCGCTGCGTTCAGTCGTCTCTACGAGATGGGCTACGATAACGTCGAGATCATGTTTCCGCTGGTCAACGACGCGGACGACGTTCGTGGAGCCAAGCGCCTGCTCGAGCGGGCCGGGATCGATCCCGGGAAGCGCCGGTGGGGTGTGATGATCGAGACGCCGGCCGCGGCCGTGATGACCAAAGAGGTAGTCCAGACCGGCACCGATTTCGTCTCGTTCGGGACGAACGATCTCACCCAGTACACGCTCGCAGTCGACCGGAACAACGAACACGTCGCTGATCGCTTCGACGAACTCCACCCCGCAGTCCTGAGACTGATCGGCGACGCGATCGCGACCTGCCGCGAGCACGACGTCGAGACGAGTATCTGTGGGCAGGCCGGATCGAAACCCGAGATGATCCGGTTTCTCGTCGAAGAAGGGATTAGTTCGATATCGGCAAACGTCGATGCCGTCACCGAGGTGCAAAACGAAACGAAACGTGTCGAGCAGCGGCTCCTCTTGGAGTCAGTGCGCTAGACGGAAAAGCGATCCTCGCTCACCTACCCAAGGTCGCGTCGAGGCGATCCTCGAACACCACGGCACGCCAGAGGTGACCGAGAGCACGGTGACCAGCCGCGAGCAACTCTACGATGAACTCGAGACGATCTGGCAGCGAGGGTACGCGAAAGACAACGGTGAACGCGTAGAAGGCATGCGATGTATCGGTGCTCCGATTCTCGATTCGAGTGGCGACATTCTCGGTGCTCTGAGCGTCTCCGGGCCGATGAGCCGCCTCGAGGGCGAGAGCTTCGAACGGGAGATTCCGAAAGCCGTGCTGAGTGCGGCGAACGTCATCGAGGTCAACATGGCCCACGCGTAGCGTCCGGTACTGCCGGACGCAAATTTCTCTATGAAATTACACTCGTATGAATGGAATGTATCGAGAGACAGTACGGCGCTCGATGGCACCAACTTCACTTAGGAGATGCTGACGAGAGGGCTGTTCCCCCTGGGGCGGAGGGTCGTCACCGATACCGGGGGGCCGAGCGGTGCTCCGTGCCACGTCAGTCGCATTCGGCCAGACAAGCGATCGAAGAGTCGGGCTTCAACCTGCTCTTCGAGCACGGCGCCATCTCGAACTCCAGCGGTGAATCAGATGCGTCCAGCACTCCCGGACAGACTGAGACTGCTGTCAGCGTGGCGACGAACGGGAACCGCGTCCCGAATGCCGGTGGGGATCACGTTCCGGCGAGTGTCGGTTCGACACTTCTATTTAGCAGCCATAGAACATATCCATCAATATACCAACCGAGATATATTTCTTGGAGGCAGTTCCGCCGTTCGTGCTGAACGGTTGCGAAAAACGTTGATTCTCCGCCCAAAGAGCCGAAAAAGAGGCTACACGCGAAGGAGACAGGATGACCGTAACATCGTTCCACCACCACCATCTGGGAAGTTAGCAAATTCTTCGGATTTCCAGCTTTTTACCCCCTTTGGGAGGCGATTCGCCCATCCAGACGCAGTCCGTTATAGGAGACCTTAAAGACCAGACAACTATATTCGCTTAGTAGTATTGGTATCTGTGGGTTTTATCGAGACTGACGGCTGTATACCTCTCGAAAGGGGTCGGGAGTCACAGCGCAACCAACGGATGTCTAGTGGTGAAAATCCCCACTCGGACCCAAAATCCCCATTCGGATCGGCGACAGCCAAACCGATCTCGACAGGCACGCGTCGGAGGTACGCCACAGTCAGCGCCCACCGAGGCAGCGCTCGAACGCCCGGATGATCGCGGCGTGCGGTGCGCCGAACCGCAGGGGGAGGGCGATCAGGTCTCGAACTCGAATTCGGGGTCGCGATCGCGACTCGGATCTCGCCGTTCTTGCCGGTCGCGCCGGTTCTCAGCCTCTTGGCGCCACCGATCTGCATCCTCTACCGTCTCCGTCTCGAGCAGCCGCTCGAGTTTTTGCTCGAACTGCTCGTCTGTCAACTCGCCGGCCGCGTATCGATCGCGGAGGGTTCGAGGGCGTCCCGAGTCGTGGACTTGGATTTCTCAACCGTCCCATCCCCACCGACGTCGAGTCGCTCCCGCTCGTCTTCGTCCCACCACTCCTCGATGTCGGCCTCGTCGCCGTACAGCAACGCGACGAGCGGAACGACGACGATGTAGCCAAACAGCATGACCGCGAGCCAGAGCATGCCGGGAGTGGGCAGAAAGAGCAGTGCGAGCCAGATCCCGGTCACCACCAAAGAGGTAATCTCAGTGGCGTTATTTCGCAGTCGATCGGCTGGATCCTCACGCATACCTGTTCGTCGACGGTGCTACGCAAAAGGTATTTCTCACGCGAAATGACGGTCGCGGGCGAAATCGAGTTCTCGAACCGGGAGTCCGTGGCTACCCGAGAATCTCGCCGAGCGCGTCAAGCGCCGCCTCGCGGACGGCCTCGCGCTCGCCGGAGAGGAACTCGACGTGGCCGTCGTGGCCGCCGACGACGCGGACGCCCGCGTCGGGGACGGCCTCGGCGATCGCGTCGCCGAGATCGCGCACATCGACCGGCTCGGTCGCACGGACGCGGAGTTCATCGGTGTCGACGCCGATGGTCGCGAACGGCTCGTCGTCGCGCTGATCGCGGTGGAGCGCGTCTAACAGCAGGTCGGTCGTCGGGAAGTCATAGCGGTGGGTGAACTCTCCCGTATCGAGGACGACGGCGCTGAGATCGCCGACGGTCTCGGTGTCGGCGTTTCGTCGGGCCGTCTCGAGTTCGGCCTCGAGCTTGTCGCGGAACTGCTCTGAGACGTGGGCAGCGAGGTCGCCGTCCCGAGAGGGAGAGGACTCGTCGCCGAACAGCAGGTCGCCGACGAGTTCGCGCTTGTCCTTGTACGACTGGTAGTACGCCTCGAGCGCGACGGCTTCCCGGCGCTCTGCGAGGGCGGTCTCGTCGTAGCCGGCGTCAGCTGCGAGTTCGCGGTAGACGTCGGGGGTGTCCTCCCAGTAGCTCACCGCAGGCAGGTGGACGAGGTCGTCGCGACTGTCGGCGTCGACGAGGCCTGCGAGGGTCGCGGCCAGCGCGGTCGTCGTCAGCTCCGAGACGTCGACGTCGGCGAGCGATGGCGCGACGGTCAGCGAGACGGTGTCGGTGATCGCTGCGTCGGCGCGACTGTCGTCGACGACGATCGCGTCGGCGCCGTACAGCGAGAGGAGTTCGTAGCCGTCGACGGACTCGGCGGTCGAGCCCGAGTCGACAAGCACGACGAGGGGCAGCTGCTCGTCGTGGCGGTCGCGAGCCTCGAGCATCGAGGTGACGTCGTTCGTCGCGGCGTCCATGTCGTATACGCGTCCGTCGAGGGGACGGCGCTCGACGTAGTGGTAGGCGGCGTCCTCACGGGTGTGTTTCTCGCGAACCAGCGGGAGGACAGCGCGTTCGATCGCGGCACCCGCGACGTAGCCGTCTGCGGTCGCGCTGTGACGGATAACGATCGGACGCGTCTCGATGACTGCGCGGCGAATCGCCGTCGCGGCGTCGACGAGATCGTCCGAAACCGCTGCGACCGCGTCGTGGTCGGCCAGCAGGGAGGCGTCTTTGGGTTTGGCAGCCGACTCCAGGGACTGCTCGAGGCGATCTCGAACCGTCGCAGCGTCCTCGTCGTCGAGGATCTCGAGCGTCTCGGTCTCGACCTGGAGGTCGCCGTAGTGGCGCTCGACCTCGCCTTCGACGGCGATCTCGTTGCCGGTTTCGGCGTCGGGGTAGGCCCGGACGCCGGCTTCTTCGAAGGCGGCGACCTCGACAGTCCCGGTCTCGTCGCGAAGCTCGAAGACGGTCGGGCCGGCGGTCTGTCTCACGCTCGTGATCTCGCCTTCGAGACGCACGACGGTGCCGACCTGGGAATCGATGGCGTCGACGGTCGTTCGGTTGAGCGCCGGTTCGTCGTCGGCATCGTCAGCCGACTCAACCGTGTCGTCTGTCGTCTCGGGGACAGCCTGAACGGCTGTGTTCCCGCCGTTCGCGGCAGTCTGATCGGACTCGTCAGCGGCTGCGTCCGAATCAGTTACATCTGCCGCGACGGTCTCGGACGAGGCGTCGTCGCTCGACGCATCGGAGTCGGTCTCGTCGGCGTCGCTCGACTCGGACTCCTGGCTCCGTCTTGAGGGTGCGTTGCTGGTCGCCTCAGCTTCCTCCTCGTCCTCGGGGAGTCGGTCCTCGGAGCCGGTGTCGACGAGGTCGCCACGGAAGTCCCGCTCGCGCTGGCGGATCGACCAGCCGAGGTCGACGTTGCCGTTGTCACGAACGGAGAGTACCTGGACGAACACCGTGTCGCCGGGCTCCCAGTCGAGACTCTCGAGTCGCTGGTCTAGCTTGCTTCTGTGCAACAGGCCGGTGACGTGATCGCCGATATCGACGAAGACGCCGAAGTCGGCGTAGCCGTCGACGGTTCCCCGGTAGTACCGATCGGGGGTGAGCTGCGAGGCGGAGTTGCCGCGAAAGTCGAACGCAACGTCCTCCTCGTGGACTCCACAGACGAAACCGTCCACGGACGTGCCGCAGATGATACAGTTACCCATCTACGTGTAGCAAGCAGGTTCGGCCTAAAACGGTTGTCGGAATGCGCTGGCGAGCCAGTGTGGGTGGCAATCAGTCGAAAATCGCCGACTCGTCTTCGAGTTTCGCCACGTCATCGACGATTTTCTCGACGTGTTCGGGAAACAACGAGATCTGAATCTCGTTTCCATCGTCGTCTTCGAAGACGAGTTTGACACGCTTGTCGCCGAACGCGCGCGCTTCGGCCTCAGTGACGTCGAACAGCTTGGCAGTCGCCGACTTGTTAGTCGGCCCGACGTTCTTGATCGACCCCTCGTTCAACTCAACCATGAAGTCCTCGAGCGTGAGCGCGAGCATGGTCGAGATAGCGCGGCCGGGTAGAAAGTCGTCCCGGGTTCGACGTGGCGGAGTGGCGCACAACCAGCCGCGCCACCGGCTGAGCCGGCGGCGCGACCACCCGGTGAAATCGTCGCTGGCACCCAACTTTAAGGACACATCGCGAGAACGTCGACCCGTATGCAACTGACCTGGCACGGCCACTCGACGTGGTCAGTGACCGTCGGCGAGACCGACCTGCTGATCGATCCCTTCTTCGACAATCCGAAGACGGACCTCGATCCGAGCGACGTCGAGACGCCGGACTACGTCCTACTCACCCACGGACACGCAGACCACATCGCCCACGCCGGGGAGTTCTCCGAGGCGACGCTGGTCGCGACGCCCGAACTCGTCTCCTACTGCCAGGAGGAGTTCGGCTTCGAGGACGCAGTCGGAGGAATGGGGATGAACATCGGCGGCACCGTCGAGTGTGGCGACGCCTACGTTACGATGCACCGCGCAGATCACACGAACGGCATCATGAGCGAGTACGACGTCGACGCCGGGATGCCCGGCGGGTTCATCATCTCTGACGCCGAGCCCTCGCCCGCCTCGGACGAAGAGAGTACGACGTTCTACCACGCTGGCGACACGGGACTGATGACCGAGATGATCGACGTCATCGGATCGTTCCTGGAGCCAGACGCCGCAGCGGTCCCGATCGGCGATCACTTCACGATGGGGCCGTGGCAGGCCGCCGTCGCGGTCGACTGGCTCGACGTCGACCACGCCTTCCCGATGCACTACGACACGTTCCCGCCGATCGAACAGGACCCCGCGGAGTTCGCCGAGAAGGTTTCCGAGGCTGGCAGCGACGCCGAGGTTCACGTCCTCGAGGCCGACGAGCCGTTCGAGTTGGCCTAAAGGACCACGGAACCGACGCCCGCCGTCGGGGAAACCCTCATGCCGTGGCCAGTCGAAACACGGTACATGAGCGATAGCTGGACGGATCTGATCGTCAGCGAGCGAATGCGCGTCGATCAGGAGTTCTCCTCACAGGTCGCGTCGTCGCGGTTCTCGAGCCAGGAGTGGAGCCTGGTCATGACCGCAACGGAGTTTCAGGTCGAGCACCCGGAGGATCCAGAGCGAGCACAGATCGTCGCCGACACCGGGAAGCTAGACGGGATCCTGCCGGAGCTCGAAACCGTCCGCACCCAGATGGGTGGGATGGGTGGCCCGCCCGGGAACGCGGAGTCGGGCGCATCGTCGTCGAGTGGCGGACTCCTCGACGCGATCGGGAGCGCGCTTGGCTTCGGCGGAGACGGCAGCGATGAATCCGGCAGTGGAGACGAGTACGCGGATGAGCGAGAGGCAGCAGAGCGACTCACAGCTGAGTACGCAGAGGCGCTCCAGGCGGAGCTAGAGGCCAACGGTCGGTGGGACGACGTACGGGAGGCGGCGGCTGGGAGCGGAAGAGCGGAGGCCGGCGATGCGGAGGCTGGCGATGGCGGCGACGGCTGAGGTCAGTCGCCGGCGTGAAAGAGCGTCCGCTCGCTGGCCTCGTAGATGTTGATCAACTCGACGATCAGTTCGTCGTACGATTCGTCCTCGACGCGCAGCGCGTCGAGGCGAGCTATCGTCTCCTCGTCGAGTTCGACTTGTGGCATACGAACGGGTACGACGCCAGCGTGCAAAAACACCGGGGGCGACCGTCCCCTCTCCCTCACCGTGACCGCGGGCGACCAGCCATTCCTCGACGGCGGCAAAATGCCCCCCATCACTGACCGGAGCCGCAGGAGCTATACGGCCGGTCCGTAAGGAACACAGTATGAGCCAGGAAGTCGACGAACTCACGCTCTCGATCAGCGCCGACGACCAGGAGACCGACGTCACCATCCCGACGGGACTCATCGACCTCGTCGCCGAGGAGGGACAGTCGGAAGCCGAGACGGTCGGGGACGTGACGCTGCTCGCGTTCGCCAGCCGCGCCCACCACATGGTCCACCACGGTGAGGACGCTGACGAGACACTGGCCGCCCAGGAAGAGCGCATCATGGAGCTGTTCGAGGAGCGCTTCGGCGTCACCTACGGCGAGGCGACTGGCCACCAGCACTGAACTGCGTCCGTTTTCCTCGAACTACAGTGCGGGAACCACTGACCCGGGAAGCGACGCGGCTACGTCGCCGGTATCGTCGCTGCCGGTCAGATCGTCGTCAGCGCCGTCGGAGTTTTCGCCGTCACCGTTTTCGACAGCGTCGCCATCGCCATCGGTCGCCACATCGGTGTCACCGCCATTAGCCGCCGCATCGGTTTCTCCGCCGTTAGTCGCCGCATCGGTGTCTCCGCCGTCGGTGGCTGCACCGTCGTCAGCGGTTCCCTCACCGGCACTTTCGTCGTCGGTGGCTCCATCGTCGACAGTTCCGTCATCGGTCTCTGTGGCCCCGTTCGCGTCGACTCCGTTCTCGTCAGTTTCGGTGGGCTCGTCTTCGCCGGTAGTCTCGGCTTCGCCATCCGCCTCATCTACCCCGTTCGCCTCGTCGGGATCGTCCTCGAGTGGCTCCTCGATCAGGACCGTCGCCTGATCCTCGTCCGTGGCGCTCGTGACGGAAGCGGTGTACTCACCCGGTTCCAGTTGCGTGGTGTCGAGGGCGAGTGAGACGGTCTGCTGCTCGCCCTCGTCGAGGGTGAGGTCGGCGTCGGCGAGCTGCTCACCGACTGAAAGCGAGAGCGTCTCGGTCGCCTCCTCGCCGCCGACGTTCTCGACGTCGACGTCGAGAATCACCTCCTCACCTTGCTCGGCAGGGTCAATCGGGTCGACGATATCGATGGCGAACTCGCCGGGCTCAGTTGGTGCGATCTCGCCGGCCGGCGGCGTCTGCGCCGACGCCGTCTCGGTGTGGTTGAACGCGCTCATGTCGACGACCCACTCAAGCTGTTCGTCGTCAGACTCTGGGGTCCACTCGACGGTGATCTCGTCAGCGCCGGAATCTAACTGCTGGGGCGGCTGGTCGTCAGTCGCGCCGTCGAACTCCCCGCCGGGGACGGCGGCGTCGTTTGGATTCTCGTAACTGAACGTGACTGCGATGGCGTCCCCGGTCTCCTGGGAGTTCTCGTAGGAGAGCGTCGGCAGCTCGGGCCGAATCTCGTCGAAGCACGCCGCAGTCTCCGGGTTCGAGTGGTCGATACCGGCGGTGAGGTAGGTCTCCTCCTCGGTCGTCAGCCCCGAGAGAACGGTGCCGAACGTGCCGTAGTCGGCGATCTCGACCAGAATCTCGTCTTCACCCTCGTCGATGGTTACGGACGAGGTCTCGCCGACCTCGAAGACGACGGTTCCGGTAAACGGCGCGTCGACGTCGTCGCCGAATACGACCCCGTCCTCGATCAGAGTGTTACCGTAGCCGGCAGTGTCGTAAAAGCCCGTGCTGGCGAATACGGGATCACCGTCTTCGAACGTTCCGGAGACCGTCGCGCGATCGCAGCTCTGGAACTCGACCGACAGCTCCTCGGGCGGCGCGTCGTACGCACCGGCTGGCTCCGTCTCAACGCGAACCGGCTCGTCGTAGGCGAAGTCTTCCATTGGGATCTCCCAGGCCAACACTTCGTCGTCGGAGTCGGGAGTCCACGCGACGGTGAACTCGTCTTCGCCAGGGGCGAGTTCCGCGGGCGGTTCGTCGGCGGTCGTTCCCTCGACGAACTCGCCGCCCGTGATCGGTGCGTCGTTGGGGTTCTCGTAGCCGAACGTCACGTCGAAGGCAGTTGTACCTGGGTCGTCGCCCTCATCCCCGTCTGCGTCGGCCGCCGTGCCGTTTTCGGCGGGCTGGACGTCCTCGACGGTGAGCGTCGGCTCCTCGGGCTGGATCTCGGCGCCGCAGTCGAGGTCATCCGGCGGCGAGGCGAGCGCCGATTCGGGCTCGTCAGCGGGACTGACCCACGGAACGATAAACGAGCCGAAGTTGCCCTCATCGGGGACTTCGATGACGACCGTCTCCTCGTCGACTTGCTCGACGTCTTCCTCCTCGCCGACTTCCATCACGACCGTCCCGGTGAAGGGTGCCTCGACCTCCTCGCCGGCGGTCACGCCGGTGTAGAACGCGTCGCCGGGTCCGATGGTGTCGTACCAGATCGTTCGCGGGTAGAGGTCGTCACCCTCCTCGAGCGTCCCCGAAATTTCGACGCGCTCGCAGCTCGTGTACTCGACCGACAGCTCCTCGGGTGGCGCCTCCTCGACGGTGTACTCGATCGTCTCGTTCGCGAGGACGTCCCCCTCGTCGGCGACGTCTCCGTCTCCCGCGGCAACGACGGACACGTCGACAGTGGTGTTGTCCTCGATCGGCGGATCGAGCGCGAGTGACTCGTTCTCGACCGGCTCGCCGGCGTCGACGGCGTCGCTCTCGACCGTCTCGTCGTCGTACTCGGCTGTGAGCCGGTACTCCACGGAGGCGTTCGCCTCGTCGACGACGAGTTCGGTTCCGTCACCGTCCTGATCCGAAACGGAGAGGGTTGCCTCGGGATCGTCGATCTCCTCGTCGACCGTGTAGAACGCTCCGTCGAGGATCGGAGCGCCGCCGGGTGTGACGTACGGATCGTCCTCGGCGCCGTCGGTCTCGGCGTACTGGAACGTCTCGTCGTCGGTGGTGTCGTGGTGGACGACCGCGACGATCGGACCGCTCGCCTCGATGGGCTCGTCGAGTTCGATCTCCACGTTCTCGTGGTCGCCGGCAGAGAGGTACCCCGAGGCACCGATCACTGCCTCGGGATCGGCGTCGGCGGCGACGCCGTCGTAGATCGCGACGAAGCCGCCCTCAGAGAGGGAGACGGAATCGACAGTGACTGTCGTACCGTTGCCGGTCTGGTCGGCGAGCGAGATCGAGGCTTCGCCCTCGCGTTCGTCTATTTGTTCGACCTTCTGGACGATCTCGATCTCGATCTGCTGGACGATTACGGTCGGATCGTCGACGCCCTCTGCGATCGCGTAGTCGGCGGTGTCGGCCGCGGTGTCGAAGGTTAGCGCCTGGAGCTGGGTGACGCTTATCTGCTGGTACTGGATCGCCCGGGGGAGTTCCTTGCTCGCACCGCTGGCGATGACCTGGATCTGCTCGACCGAGACCTCCTGGTGCTGGACGAGCACGCCGCCGGCGGCGCCCTCGGCGATGTACTGCACCTGCGTGGCGCTTACGGTCTGGCGCTGGAGGACGGCCCCCTCGCCGGCGCCGAACGAGGCCGCCTGAATCTGCTCGATTTCGACGATCTGATACTGGATCGCCGAGTCGACCGCGCCCGTGGCCGCGCCGGTCGCGGCCTTCTGGATCTGGGTCACCTCAACCTCCTGATATTGGACGATGACGCCCTGTGCACCGCCGTCGGCCGCAGCCTGGATCTGCTCGACCGTCGCCTCCTGGCTCTGGACGATCGCGCCGGTTGCGGCGCCGAAGGACGCCTCCTGGATCTGCGTGATCGAGATCCGCTGGACCTGCTCGACGTCGCCAGTCTGGAGCTGTTTCAGCGGCCCCTTGCCGGCGCCGCGGGCCGCGAACTGCGTCTGTTCGGCGCTTACGTCCTGCTTCTGGACGAGCGCGCCTTTGGCCGCACCGGTCGCGGCCTTCTGGACCTGTTTGATCGTGACCTGCTGGCGCTGCTCGACCGTGATCCGCTGATCCTGCTCGATCGCCTGCTCTGTCGTCCCGGCGAGCGCGCCCGCGGCAGCGCCCGCGGCGGCGTGCTGAGCGTGCTCGATCGTGACCTGCTGGCGTTGCTCTGCCGTGATCTTCTGGTACTGCTCGAGCGTACCGTACGCCGAGCCCTGCGCCGCTTCCTGAATCTTCGGTTTCTTCTCGACGTCCTTCGCCCCTGCCTCGCTCGCGGCGCCGGCCGCCGCGCCGAGCGTGGCGATCTGGATCTGCTCGACGGTGACGTGCTGGTACTGCGCGAGGCCGCCGTGGGCCGCCCCCCAGGTCGCACTTTGCATCTGGCTCGCGTTGACCGTCTGGTGCTGGGCCAGCGCGCCGTCGGTCGCGCCGCCGACGGCTGCCTCGACGTGCTCGGTTTCGATCTCCTGAACCTGCTCGACGTCGACCTCCTGGGCCTGCAGGAGCGAGCCGTGGACCGCACCAGCCGTCGCCGCCTGCACCTGCTCGACGTCGGCATCCTGGTGCTGGCTGACGGACTGCGTTGCGGCGTCAACAGCTGCAACACGCTGTTCCTGGGTTACCTCGACACCCTGGGACTGGACCAGTTCGATCCCCTCGTCGACTCCCGATTCGACCGCGTCCGCGGCGTCGTCGGAGAGGTCGTCGGTCTCACCGGTTGCACCCATTTCGATCGGGTCGTCGTCACCGGCATCGAAGACCGGTTGCCCCGTCTCGTTGGCGGCGAGCAACGTGGCGCCGTCAGCGGCCGGGGTGGTGCCAGCAGCCTCAGGGTTCGACGCGGCACCGTTTGGCGACTCCGCTTCGGCTCCGTTGTCACCGACGCCCGAACCCATCCCGCCGATTCCGCCGAGGAAGGGAAGCGCGAAGACGCTCGTCACCATCAAGACGGCAACGATGACCGTTCCGCCCGCGAGTGTGCGATTCATCGCCACCACCGACGGCACGCGAATCGCACCGATCGGGTCTCGACCGTCGTCGGCCGTCCCTCGGTCGGTCGGTCAACCGAAGCTGTCGACTGACCGCCACCCATTGTCGATCCGTCGACCGTGTCTAGAGACCACTCGGCTCCGTGAGCCACCGAAACACCGCCGTCTGTCACCCGCTTGCTGCCGTCTGTCGCCAGTTTACCGCCGTCTGTCGCCCGTTCCCACCCGACGGGGTCCGCGCGTGTAGTATCGAGACCCATCACTGCGGAGAAGGGGAACGATGACGCCCATAAGCGTCCCGTCCGTTCCATCCGCCGGACCGATACAATCGGAAATTACGTCGAGACGACCGTCACCGGTGAGCGACTGAACCGAGTCGACGCGGTCACACGGTACACCGAGATCGAACGGCGTCCTCGAACGAACTGAAGAGGAAAAACGGGACAAACTGACACGATCGTCGACAGTAATACATGGTTGGGATAGCCGGCGCGTTCGTCCACCGCAGCCTCGTAAACCGTTGTCTTGATAAGTGTTTACGGAGGCGATAACGTATGGAGACGAAAGACGAGACGGTCGATCCGGTCGACGGCGAGGTCGTCAGCTCCCTGGCCCGAGCATCGCTGCTCGCGGCGTTGATGGGGGCGACCGCCGGTGTCGTGATACCGATTTCGGCGGTTCCTGGGACGCTACAGATGCTCGTCGTCTTCCTCGCGGGGCTCTTTCTGGGCCCCGTCTGGGGGGCGATCTCGATGGTGTTGTACCTGGCCGCCGGGGCCGTCGGCGCACCGGTATTCGCTGGCTGGAGTGCAGGGCTGGGGAGCCTCGTCGGCCCGCACGGGGGGTTCCTGTGGGCGTTTCCCGTCGGCGCGTTCGTGGTCGGTGCTATCGTCCACCGAGGGCGAACGGTGCGCGATCCCGCGACAGTGTCGCGGCTCGTGATCGTCGCGGCGCTGCTCGTCGCGACGGTCGTCGTCTACGTCGGCGGCTTCGCGTGGTACGCCTGGGTGACCGAGACGTCGGTCGTCGAGGCGTTTACCATCGTCGCGCTGCCGCTACTTCCGGGTGACGTCCTCAAGATGCTGGCCGCACTGGCGATCGTCGAGAGCGGGCGTATCGACCCAACGCGGGGGTGAGAGGATGATCGAATTCCAGGACGTGAGCTACGAGTTCGACGAGGAGCCCGCGCTCGAAGCTGTCTCGCTGTCAATCGACGACGGCGAGGTCGTCGTACTGGCCGGCGCTAACGGCAGCGGGAAGACGACGCTCCTTCGCCACTGCAACGGCCTCCTGACACCGGATAACGGAGAGGTGCGCGTCGACGGCGTCGACGTTTCGGAGAACCCCGTCGCCGCGCGCACGCAGATCGGGATGGTCTTCCAACACCCCCAGGATCAGTTCGTTGCCGCGACCGTCGGCCACGACGTCGCATTTGGGCCCGAAAATCTCGGCCTCGAGCGTGCAGAGATCGATCGTCGGGTCGAGGCGGCGCTCGCAGCCGTCAATCTATCGGGACGCGAAGACGATCGCATTGAGTCCCTCTCGGGCGGCGAGCAGTCCCGAGTCGCTATCGCCGGTGCGCTGGCGATGGAGCCCGCCCACCTGTTGCTCGACGAGCCGTTTACCGGGCTCGACGAACCAGCCCGACAGTCGGTTCACGATCGGCTGGCAGCGCTCTCGGCGGGCGGGACGGGACTGGTGATCGCGACGCACGACCTCCGTGACGTACTGGCGATGGCCGACCGGGTCGTCGGCATGGACGACGGTCGGGTAGTCGTCGACGAACCGGCCAGCCGCGCTCGCGAGGCGCTCGGGTCACTCCCAGTTCGTGTCCCGCCACCGTGATGCTTCGCTACGAGCCTGGCGAGACGCTGGCCCACCGGCTCGATCCGCGATCGAAGCTGGCGCTCCAAATTGGCTTTACCGCGACCGCACTGGCACATACGAGCCCGCCCGCCCTGGTCGCGCTGACCGCGTTCACGCTGCTCGTGGTGACCGTCGCTGGCGTCCCCCTGCTCCGCTCGCTGTACGCGTTTCGGGTCGCGATCGTGATCCTCGCGGCTGCGCCAGTGATCTCGGTGGTGACGCTGGGTTCGCCGTGGATCGAGCCCGAAGCCGCGGTCGATCCCGCCCTGGCGAGCTACCGCGTCGTGTTGATCCTGCTGTTCAGCGCGGCGTACGTCCGGACGACGCCCGTTCGAGACTCGCGGGCGGCGATTCAGCTGACAGTACCCGGAAAGCCCGGACGTGTTCTCGGAATGGGAATCGCGCTCGTCTTCCGCTTTCTGCCGGTCCTCCAGGCGGACGTGAGTCGGATCCGAGAAGCGATGGCGGTCCGTCTGGGCTCCGAACGGGGGTTCGTCGACCGAGCAAGCCACATCGGGATCCTCGCGCTCGCAAAAACGTTCGACCGCGCGGATCGGCTCTCGATGGCGCTGCAGGCGCGGTGTTTCGCGTGGAATCCAACGCTCCCGCGACTTGCGTTCTCGCGACGTGACGTGCCGGTGCTAGCGATGGCGGCAGTACTGGCAGCGACGGCGGTCGTCTGGTAGCCACTCACAGTCCGAAACCGTATTTGGGACGGAGAACGAACGGACGGTTCGATGCCAGAGAGGGGCGCTCCCGAGCAAGCCAGAGGATGGGTGGCGAGTGACCGAGTACCGGGACCGATCGCCAGCGACCAAGCGACAGCGTGGAGGCGGTGAGTATGCGCCATTGCCAGTTCTGTAATGGCGACCGGTTCGCTGTCAGGAGTTGTCTCGATCGAAAGTTAGTGTTCGGAAGCGAGATCGATGGCGAAATTCAGCGAAAGGCCACCGCAGCGGATGTCGTCGATCCGATCGCATTTGGCGAGGAATCAGATCCGCCGGAGTCGTTCGAAGGGGCCGATCGATGCCCCGAGTGTGCTGTCGACCGTGGCGAGTACCACCACGTGGGCTGTTCGGAAGAGGTGTGTCCTAACTGCGACGGCCACCTCACGTCGTGTGACTGCGACCCACACGCATTAACGCCCAGAGAAGAGCCCACAGACGCGTAGTCCGCTGTTGAACTGACAGCCAGATCGGTGACCCGGCGGTGATCGCTACTCCTTGCTGCTGAGGTCGGCGTCGACGCGGATTTCCGAGTCAGTGATCGTCTCGATATTGTCGCTGGGAATTTCGAGGTCGTCTTCCCCGGCGTCACCACGACCAAGGCTCTGTAGCCACGCGTTCGTCAGGGTAGGTTCTGGATCGACGTAGGCGATCTGTTCGATCGGATCGACCTCCGTGACGATTCCGATCTGTTCGCCGCGAACGTCCATCAGGAACTTACCTTCGTCTTCCGTCGACAGGACAGACATACCATCTGAACAAGGGTCGCTGGGGATTAAATAACTACTGGGTAACAGGTTGTTCGGTGAAAGAAACGTCTCGAAAGTAAAATTGAGCGGTGCCGTGCTACCGGCACGAACTCACGTGAACAAGCTAACGAACGAACTGAGCCTCACAGATCAGGGGTGAAGGGGAGCCACAGCCCCTTCGGTGCCATCGTATTCCGACAGGACGGTTGATTATTCGGTTCGGGTTTCAGTGTGCGATTCACCTCGCATACACAGAGGGATGGGAGAGAGAGCCATAAACGTTACTTACAACACCCTAACCTACATAAGAGAACCCAGGTGTAGCTAGTGCAGATATAATATCGACCATTCGCCCACATAGGACCAGATAAAAGCCAAGTTCGGCAAATAATTAAGAGTCAGCAAGAGACCGGACGCTCGACCGCACGTATACACCCATCTGACGGGACCGAACCAATCATCCCGTAGCCGTCGAAGCGTCCGTTGAAAGCCGGGAACGGGTTGGGAACCACGGTCGGAGCGAAGCTCTTCCCTGATTCAAATCCCTCCAGTCGCTCTTTCGTTGTTCCTCGCAGATGTTTGTCGCAGAAGGCAAGCCGGTGGAGGGGATTGTGAACTACGTCCACTTCGATCGCAACGCTCGCTCGTGGTTTAGTTCAAATCCCTCATGGCGTATTTGCTGCTCGCAACGTTGCTCGCAGCAAAATAAGCCGGTGGAGGGATTTGAACCCTCGACCTAATCCTTACGAAGGATTCGCTCTGCCAGTCTGAGCTACACCGGCACGCTCGGTTCATTCGCGTCCCAATTGCCGAAGCGAGACACGACCTACATCAGTGTAGGGTCGAAACGAGCCATAAGGATTGCGAATCGCGGACGCGACTCGGCAGACCGAATGTCGGCTCCAGAACCGGTCGCAGTCAGCCCTCAGCCCGTTCGAGACGAACGTCGAGACAGACGTTCAGTTCGTGTGGGGCGTACGACCGCACCGTGTGGCGTGTCTCGATGCAGACGTCGTACTCGGGTTCGGCGGCGGCCCGAATTGCGCGCTCGCCGGGGCCGAACGGATCGTCCTCGTGCTGGATGTCGTAGTAGTGGAGCACGCAGTCGTCGCTGGCGATACTGATGGCGGTGTCGAGAAAGTCGTCGGCGCTGTGGGGGAGGTTCATCACGATTCGGTCGGCCCACCCCTCGTAGTCGGAGGCGACCGCACGAACGTCGTCACAGATCGCCGTGATGCGATCCGCGACGCCGTTTCGGTCGGCGTTCTCACGAAGGTACGCGATCGCGCGGTCGTTGACGTCGACGCCGACACACTCCGCGCCGCGAGCGGCGAAGGGAATCACGAACGGACCGACGCCGGCGAACATGTCGAAGGCGCGCTCGCCGTCTGAGAGCTGCTCGGCGACGCGGTGGCGCTCGGTCGCGAGCCGCGGGGAGAAGTACACTTCGGCGAGGTCGAGCGCGAACTCGTGACCGTACTCGCGGTGGACGACCTCGGTGCCGTCGCCGGCGATCACCTCCCAGTCCCGGGTTCGGGTCTCGCCTTTGACCTTCGAGGCCTTGTTCAACACCGTCTGGACGGGGAGGTCGGAGTCGACGACCGCGTCGGCGATCTCGGCGGCGCGATCCGTGTCGTCCTCGTCCAAGAGGACGACCTCGCCGATACGTTCGTAGGATGGCTCGACGCCGAGCAGATCGGCAGGCGTGGTCTGGGTCTCGCGCTCGGGGGCGTCGTGGGAGACGACGGTGAGATCGTCGTCCATCGCCTCGACCGCCTCGGAGTCGGTCACCGGCACGTAGAGCCAGCCGTCTGCGACGCTGATCTCGTGGCGCTCGTCGACGAGGTCCGCGTCCGCGAGTTGCTGTCGCGTGGCCTCGCCTTCCTCGGGCGGAACGCGGACGCACGGCACGTTCATGCCGGTACTCGCCGGCCATCCGCCGTAACGGTGACGTTTTTTCGCGGCCGTCGGACGGGAACAGAGGAGACGCCCGATTCAGGAACTCAGCGGCGGCCGCTTGCGAGCGAGAAGAGATAGAGACCGATCGCGGTGAGAATAATCATCGGCCCGGTCGCGATACCCAGATCGTACGAGAGGAGAATCCCGCCGAGAACGGCGATCTGGCCGAACACGATTGAGAGGAAGATTCCACGGTTGAAGCTATCAGTAAGCTGCATCGCTGCGGCAACCGGAATAACGAGCATTCCGGCCACGAGAATCGCCCCGAGGATCTGCATCGCCGCGACGACGACCAGCGCGGTGAGGACGATCAAGAGGGTGTCGTAGAACCAGACGTTAATTCGTGCGAGCCGTGCCGCCTCGCGGTCGAACGTGATGAACTTTAGCTGTTTGTGGGTCAATCCAACGGTGAGGGCCACGAGTAGCGCGAGCCCGACCATTAGTTGGACGTTCTCGAAGGGAACGAACAGGATATCCCCGAACAGGTAGCTTTCGACGGTCGCGCTGAACACGACGCCGTAGGAGATGACCGCGATCCCGACGGCGAACCCGCCGGTCAGCATAATCGCGATGGGGATGTCGGCATACCCCTCCGTATTCACCGCGACGTACTGCATGCCGAGTGCAGCGACGGTGGCAACGACCATCGCCCACGCGAGTGGGTAGTCTAACGCCGGAACGGACGCCCCGACGAACAGACCGATCGCGACGCCGCCAAACGCCGTATGTGCGAGGGCCTCGCCGATGAGCGCCATCTGACGGTTGACGAGGTACGCACCGACGACCGGTGCAGTAAATCCGATCAGTACGCCCGCAGTGAATCCATGTTGGATGAACGAACTCGTGACCAACCAGTGCCCGTCGAATATCGTTTCCATCCCGCTCCAGAACAGCTCGAAAAGCGGTGGGAAAACCCAGACGATGAACGCGCCAAATGTGAGTAAAACGAGCGGAAGTCCGACCGTCAGGAGCGCGAGATCTTGGCGCTGTCGAACCTGTGTCAGTTCCATCGTCAGTCTCCCCCCGCAACCGGTCTCGAACTGACCGCTCTGGCCGAGCTAAACGCCTGCTCTAAGGCACCGCTCTCGAGGAACAGCTCGGTTTCACAGTGTTCGTACAGTTCGCCGTCCAGGCAGGCCATCGTGTCCGCGTACTCACTGACGGTGTTGATGTCGTGTTCGATCAGGACGATCGTGATCCCGTCGTCGTTGAGTTCGGTGAGGAGATCGTAGAACTGATCGAGGACGTCGGCGTCGACGCCGACCGTCGGTTCGTCGAGTGCGAGCAAGTCGGCCTCCGACGCCAGCGCTCGCGCAATGTACGCTCGTTGTCGCTGTCCGCCCGAGAGGTCGCTGATCCGCCGACCGGCGAACTCGTCCATCTCGACTTTCGCCATCGACTCGTCGATGATTGCGTGGTCTTGCGCCGTGAGCCGTCTGAGACCGGCGTGGGCATACCGACCCATCTCCACGACCTCGCGGACGGTGACTGGCATCATGGAGTCGGTGGCCGTCGAGTGTTGGGAGACGTATCCCAGCCGTGTGCCGTCGGCAAACTCCTCGACGGGCGTATCGAACAACTCGACTCGGCCGGAGTCCGGCGACTGTAGTCCGAGCATGATTTCCAACAGCGTCGTCTTGCCCGATCCGTTTGGACCGACCAACCCGAGAAATTCCCCGTCCTCGATCGACATCGAGACGTCTCTCAGCACCGGTTGGTTGCTGTAGGCGAAGCTAACGTTCTCGACTGAGATAGCGGGTGTCATTGTCAGTGTTTGGTACCAGTGCGCATTTGTGAGTCTTAAATACGTAACGCTACGTTCCGAATATTACTCGGCTCGAAGAGCCGTCTCGAGCGACGGGAGGTTGATTTCGTAGAAGTGATCCATGTACCCCCAGTCCGGCTCCATCTCGATGCCGGTGTCGAGTTCCGGTGCCCCGTCGATCTGCGTTTCGACGGGAGAGAGGGGTAAGATCTCTGCATCCGTCTCGTCGGCCAGCGACTCGGCGAGCCGTGCCGGTTCGCCGACGTCGTAGAGGACGTGTTCGATGTTCCGTTCGTCCATGATCTCTTCGATCTCTTCGACCTCGTCCGGACTCGCCGAGTCGTCGGGGGACGTCCCGACGGGCGACATTACCTCGATATCGTACTGTCGGTTCCACCACTGGAAGGAGTCGTGTGTCGCGACGACGATCGTATCGAGTTCCGCCCGGTCGACGATGTCCTGGAAGTCCTCGTCCAGTTCCTGGAGTTCGTCGTTAAATGCCGCCGCATTGTCCCGGTAGTGCTCTTCGTTGTCGGGATCCATGTCGGCGAGGCCGTCGGCGATATTGTCGACGCCATCCTGGCAGTAGACGGGATCCATCCACCAGTGTTCGTCGTTGTCCTCGGCGGGACTGTCGAAGAAGTCGATTCCCTCCGAGGCATCGATTACGGTCGTCTCACCATCCGCTTCGAGTTGTTCAGCAGCGTCATCCTGCCACGACGCGAAATCGCGCATATAGACGAATCCGCCAGCATGATCGATGTCTTCGACCGTCGCCGGTTCGGGATTCCAGTCGTGACCGTGTTCACCGACGGGGACGATATCGAACGATTCGAGCGTCTCGTCGTCTTCCCCCGCAATCTGGCGAGTAAAGTCCCAAAGCGCTGGCATCGATGCAATGACGGTGTTCTCGTCGACGTCGAGTTCTGGATCGTCATCGCCGAGACAGCCGGCGAGTCCTGCGAAGAGGGCCCCTCCGCCCAAAGCGGTAAACGCTCTCCGTGACAATGCGACACTGCGTCGGGTCGAATGTGCGGTCATCATCGTCCTCTTTCAGCGACCATCATAAGAAGTTTTCCTTGACAAATGTAGAAATTAGTCTAGTCTAATTCAGTACGTTCGCCACCACAAGGAGATCACTTCGTGGCAGATCGAGCACCGATACGACGCGCGACGTGAGTCGGCAACGCGACGGACGCGTCCTGTGACGGCAACGCGACGGTGACGAGATCGATGGGAGACACCTCGTCGACGACGAGTCGGGTTCCCGGACCGATTCGGTGGTGGGACAGATACTCGCGAATGTCTGGATCCCGGTGTGGTACCTGTTCGACGGTTACGGTCTCTCCGGGTTCGTACTCGGTTAGCGGGGAGTACGGCGGTTCCGCGGGCATTCGCAGCTCTGCATCCGGAATGGGATCGCCGTGTGGATCCACCGCCGGTTCACCGAGAAACGCCGCGAGTCGCTTCGTGAACTCGTCGCTGACGTGGTGCTCGAGGCGATCGGCTTCCTCGTGAACCGTCGACCACGAGTAGTCGAGACACTCCAGCAGAAACGTCTCGAGTAATCGGTGGTTCCTGATGAGTTGTAGAACTACTCGCTCACCACGGTCAGTCAACTCGACACCCTGGTAGGGCGTGTAGTCGACGAGGTCGCGCTGGTCGAGCGAGTCGAGCATACTCGAGACTGACGGTGACGTCACGTCGAGTGCCTCACTGAGATCGGTCGTTCGAACCGGGTGATCGTTCTCAGCCGCTAGGTGGTAAATCGCTTTGAGATAGTCCTCGGCGACTGGACTGAGGTCCATCACCCCGGCATTTGAGATGGCGATTCAATAAGTTTCCTAGTTACACACCCAAGTTTAGACTGGGCTAAATTCGAAGTAGTGAGACACGGTTTGCCTCGCTCCAACATCGACTGATCGTACCGACAAGCAGATAGAGACGGATCGTGGGGCGGTGGTGGACTGCTGACTCGAAAGCTTATAACATCGGCTCGAACTATCCCCCTCATGCTCACCTTCATCGGACTCGGCCTCTACGACGAGCGCTCGATTACCGTCGAGGGCCGGGACGCGCTCCGAGCCGCAGACCGCGCCTATGCCGAGTTCTACACCAGCAAGCTCCTCGGAGCGACCGTCGAGGAACTCGAAGCCGCCCACGACGTCGAGATTGAAGTTCGAGACCGCGCCGGCGTCGAGCAGGATCCCGAATCGATCCTCGCGGCCGCCGAGAGCGAGGACGTCGCCTTCCTCACCGCCGGCGACACGATGATCTCGACAACCCACGTCGACCTGCGGCTGCGCGCCGATAACCGCGGCATCGAGACGCGGGTCATCCACGGTGTCACCGCCCAGACTGCTGCGAGTGGCCTGACGGGACTGCAGAACTACCGGTTCGGAAAAGCCACCACCCTGCCGTTCCCCTACGCCCACGGCGCCGACGGCCTCCCGGCGAGCGTGACGAACGTGATCGACGGAAACCGGGAGGAGGGGCTGCACACGCTCGTCTACCTCGATATAAAAGTCGGTCACGAGCGAGCCGAGGAGGACGAGTACATGACCGCCGACGTCGGCGCAGAACTGCTCGCCGAGGAATACCCGGATCGCGTCGGGGTCGTAGTGGCTCGGGCCGGCAGTCCCGACCCGCTCGTCGCGGCCGGGACGATGTCCGAACTGGCCGACCGGGAGTTCGGCGATCCGCTGCACCTGCTCGTGGTTCCCGGCGAGTGTCACTTACTCGAAGCCGACGCGCTGGAGTCGCTAGCCGGGGCGGATCGGGAGCAGTTGGACGTCGTCTAAAAGGACGAACGAAGTTAGAGTCGGTCGACGACCGCTTCGGTCACGTCCTCAGTGGAGGCGTCGCCACCCAGATCAGCCGTTCGCGGGCCGTTCTCTAAGACGTCTTCGACGGCCGCGTGGACCGCATCGGCTTCCTCGTCGTGGCCTAAATATTCGAGCATCATCGCCGCGGAGATGATCGCGGCGGCCGGGTTCGCGACGCCCTCGCCGGCGATGTCGGGGGCGGTGCCGTGGACGGGCTCGAACAGCGCGCGGTCGGTGCCGATGTTGGCCGAGGGGAGCAGGCCGAGGCCGCCGACGAGACCGGCCGCGAGATCCGAGAGGACGTCGCCCGCGAGGTTCGGACAGACGATGACGTCGAACTGGGTCGGATCGAGACAGACGTGGGTCGCGAAGGCGTCCATCAGCACCTCGTCGGTTGCGACACCCTCGGAGTCGGCGACGTCGCGGACCGTGTCCCGGAAGAGCCCGTCGGTCTCGCGCATCACGTTGGCCTTGTGCGAGATCGTGAAGCCGTCGTGATCGCGCTCGGTGACGTACTCGCAGGCGAACTCGGCGAGCTGGCGGGAGGCCGATTCGGTGACGACGCGGGTGAGCGTCGAGACGTCGTCGGTCAGGCGGTCCTCGTGGCCGGAGTAGACGCCTTCAGTGTTCTCACGGAGGAAGACGAGATCGGTCTCGGGGCGCAGGGCGTCGACGCCGGGGTAGGCCTTCGCGGGCCGGACGTTGACGAACGAGCCGACGGCCTCCCGAAGCGGGAGGATAACGTCGGCAGCGGTCTCGCCGGCGGCACCGAACAGGGTTGCGTCCGCCGAGGCTGCGAGCTCGTAGGTCGCCTGTGGGAGCGCCTCGCCGGTCTCTTCTTGCACCGCGTCACCGGCCTCGGCCTCGACAAACTCGAACTCGACGTCGAGCGACTGGAGCACCGAAACCGCAGCGGGCGTCACTTCCTGTCCGATACCGTCACCGGGAATAACGGCGATCTGGTCGGTCATGCTTCGAGAGATGACGCATCGACCCAAAACGGTTCGGTTTCGGCGACAGCAGGATTCCATCCAGCGAACGGTGGTTCGGCTCGTAACCGGGAGAGAGTACGGCTCGATGGCAACGGTGAGGAGTAGCGATGGTGGGGGAGTGTCACATTCTAGTAATTAGTGTGGTATGGCTAGCAAAGACACAATTTTCATGTAGGTCGGCACCCTCGGTTCGAGTATGTCGATTCCAATAATCGATCCGCACGTACATATGGTCTCCCGGTCGATCAACGACTACGAGCGCGCCCGAATCGGGGGCGTGGAGGCCTGTGTCGAGCCGGCGTTCTGGAGCGGAACCGACAAACAACACGCCGAGTCCTTCTTTGACTACTTCGAGCAGATCATCGACTTCGAGACGAAACGCGCCGAGCAGGCGGCTGGAATCGACCACTTCGTCACCATCGGACTGGAGCCAAAGGAGGCGAACTACCCGGAGATGGCTGACCGCGTGATCGAGGCCGTCCCAGACTATCTCGACCGTGAGAACGTCGTCGGCGTCGGCGAAATCGGCTTCGATCAGGTCACCGACGAGGAAGTCGAGGCGTTCATCCGCCAGCTCCATATCGCTGAGGAGCGCGAACTGCCGGTCATCATCCACACGCCCCACACGAACAAGCCGGCGGGGACCGAGCGCATCGTCGAGATCATCCAGGATGAAGACGTCACCCAGGAGCGAATCGTCATCGATCACAACACCGAGAACACGATCGACATCTCGCTGCAGACCGACTGCTGGCTGGGCTTTACCCTCTACCCGGGCAAGATTACCGACGACAAGGCGATCGATCTGTTAGAGGAGTACGGCACGGACAAGATGATGCTGAACAGCGCCTGTGACTGGGACCCATCGGACCCCCTCGCCGTCCCCAAGGCTCGTGACAAGATGCTGGATCGAGGCTGGGATCGCGAGGAGGTCAAGAAGGTCGTCTACGACAACCCCTACGACTTCTTCAGCCAGTCGCCGAACTTCGATCTGGAGTACGAGGGCTAATCGATGAAGTTCGGATTCTCGATGAACGCGTTCTTAGAGGACAGTCTGCAAGACGGCCTCGAGACGCTCGGCGAGCTCGACTACGACGGCGTCGAGATCCTGCTCGACGAGCCACACCTCTACGCGGGCGACGCCACCGACGAGGACATCGAGCAGGTCCACGCGTGGCTCGAGGAGTACGACTTGGAGGTGAGCAACTGCAACGCGTTCATGCTCACCGGGATGGAGATCACCGCAGAGAGCGCGCAGGCCGAGTACAGCCGCGACACCGAGGATTTCCACCATCCCTCGTTCTTGGAGCCGGTCGCAGAGGACCGCCAGAAACGCGTCGAGCACACGAAAAACTGCCTGCGGGTGGCTGATAAACTGGGCTCCGACTACATCTCGATCACTCCCGGCGGCCCGATTCCGAAAGGAACCAGCGAAGAGGAGGCGATGGAGCTGTTCCTAGAGGGACTCCACGAGGTGACGCCGACGGCAGAGGAAGTCGGCGTCGACGTCCTCGTCGAGCCCGAACCGGAGCTCCTGATCGAGACCTCCGAGGACTTCCTCGCGTTCATGGAGAACGTCGAGTCGGACCGAGTAGCCTGTAACTTCGACGCCGGCCACTTCTACTGCGTCGACGAGGATCCGGCCGAGCTGGTCGAGGTACTCCACGACTACTCGCCCCACTACCACCTGGAGGACATTCCGGCCGATGGCACCCACGTCCACACCCAGCTCGGCGAGGGCGGCGTCGACATCGACGGCTTCCTGCAGGCCTTAGAAGACAGAGACTACGACGGCTTCGTCACCATCGAACTCTACCCCTACGCCGAGACGCCGAAGGAGGCTGCCGCCGGCGCGATGGAGTACCTAGAAGACCACGGCTGGGTCTGAGTCTCTACCATGAGCGAGTACGACGGGGAGACGCGCTCGGCCGGCGGGGCGGGCGAGACCATCGGCGCCGTCGCTGCACTCGTTCGGCTGCCGAACCTCTTTACGGCGCCACCGGACGTGATCCTCGGGGCGGCGATCGTCGCCAGCCTCGGCTACGCGGTCTCGGTTCCGGCCGTCGCCCTGTTGGCCGTCGCGTCGATGCTGCTGTACGCCGCGGGGACGACGCTCAACGACTACTTCGACGCCGAAGAAGACACCCGCGAGCGCCCCGAACGCCCGATTCCGTCTGGCGCAATCTCTCGCCGGGGGGCGCTCGCGTTCGGCCTCTCGCTGCTGTTCGCCGGCGTTCTGGTCGCGCTGGCGACGGCCGGCGCGGTCGCCGGCGCGGCGGCCGCGACCATCGCGCTCCTCGTCGTGCTCTACGACGGGGTGTTCAAGGGAACCGCGCTCGGCTTCCTCTTCATGGGCGCGAGCCGCGGGGCGAACGTCCTGCTCGGAACGACCGTCATCGTCACCGTCCCGGACCTGCCGGTCTGGGCGCTCTCGATCCCGGCAGTCGTCACGCTCTACATCGCCGCCGTCACCTACATGGCGGAAAGCGAGACCGGCGAGAGCGATCCGCGATCGGTCTCAGTTGCAATCGTGGGCGCCGCCGTCGCAGTCGCAGGCGCCGCGGCAGTTCTCGTCGTACAGTCGCCGCCACTGATCGACGCGGCTACCGGCGCGCTGTTCCTTCTGGCGTTCGTCGCCTGGGTGGGACGGGCGCTGTGGGGTGCGTACGCCGATCCAGTTCCCGAGACAATCGGGCCGACGATTGGCGTCTGTATCCTCGGTCTGACGCTCCTGAACGCCGCCTTTGCGGCCACGGCGGGTGTCGGCTGGGCGCTCGCCACGGCGGCGTTTCTCCTCCCGGCGATGGCGCTGTCGACGCTGTTCGACGTCAGCTGAGGTGTCTGCCGCGAGCACCACGATATTCTTCGGAGAATCACGACGGAGCACTTGGATAGGATTGTTTAAATACCGGGCTGGATATCCTCCGGGCATGACGACCCGACCAACGCCGACGGTGGCCCAGATCTCGCTGATCGGGCTGTTCGTGACCGCGCTGGTGACCGCCCAGCTGACCGCCTCGAAGGTGCTCGCGTTCTCCTTGCCGTTCTCGCTGCCCGTAACGGGCGCCGAGTTAGTGCTACCGGGTGCCGCACTCGCCTACGCGCTTACCTTCCTCGCGAGTGACTGCTACACCGAACTGTACGGGCGCCGATCGGCACAGGTGATGGTCAACGTGGGCTTCGCCCTCAATTTCGTCGTCCTGCTGTTAGTCTGGTCGACGATCGCAGCGCCCGACGCCGGCACCGGCGTCCCCGGCGAGGAGTTCGAAGCCGTCCTCGGCGCCTCGACAAGTGTGGTGGCTGGGAGCTTACTCGCCTACATCGTGAGCCAGAACTACGACGTGATCGTCTTCCATAAGATCCGCGAGGTCACCGGCCGCGAGAAGCTCTGGCTGCGCAACGTCCTCTCGACGGGGACGAGCCAGGCGATCGACACCGTGATCTTCGTCTCGGTCGCGTTCGCGATCGCCCCCGCACTACTGGGGACCGGCGAGGTCCTCCCACTCGACGTGATTCTCGCGCTGATCGTCGGGCAGTACCTACTGAAACTGGCGATCGCGGTACTGGACACGCCGGTCGTGTACGCGATCGTCGGACTGGTTCGCGCTCGTGAGGACGGTGACGTGGAGACGCCGTCGCACACATAGCGACGTCGACTCTCCGAGAGGGGTAGTCCAGGATCCCTACGATTTTGCCCGTCGCCCCCGACCGAGGCGGTATGGACGAACGCGTTCGCGAACACGCCGAGATTCTGGTCGACTGGAGTGCCCGCGTCGAAGCCGGCGACGACGTCGTCGTTGCCGTCGGGCCCGACGCCCACGAACTGGCGGTCGCGGTGGTCGAGACCCTCGGCGAGCGGGGGGCAAATCCGCTCGTGACCTACCGATCGGGAGAGATCGACCGAGCGTACCTCTGGGCTCGGTCAGAGGACTTTGAGGAGGGTGCCCACGAGCGCGCGCTCTACGAGGCAGCCGACGTCGTCCTCTCGCTGGGTGGCGAGCGCAACGCGAGCGCCACCGCCGACGTGCCCGGCGAGACGCGCCGAGCCTACCGGCGGGCTCGCAAGGAGGTTCGCGAGGCGCGCTTTGCGACGCGCTGGGTCTCGACGCTGCACCCGACGCGGTCGCTGGCCCAGCAGGCGGGCATGGCTTACGAGGAGTACCGGGAGTTCGCCTACGACGCCATCCTGCGCAACTGGGAATCGCTGGCCGACGAGATGGGCCAGCTGAAGGAAATTCTCGACGAGGGCAGCGAGGTGCGCATCGTCTCGGAGGGTACCGATCTCACCATGTCCATCGAGGGTCGAACTGCGGTCAACAGCGCCGCCTCGGTCGCCTACGACTCGCACAATCTCCCGAGCGGCGAGGTGTTCACCGCACCCACAGCAACCGAGGGCGAGGTCATCTTCGACGTACCGATGACGATCCGGGGCGAGCCCGTCAGAGACGTCCGGCTCGCGTTCGAGGACGGCGACGTAGTCGACTTCGGCGCAGCGCAGGGCGAGGACGTGATCGGGGCGATTCTGGACACCGACGAGGGCGCAAGTCGACTGGGCGAGCTTGGCGTCGGGATGAACCGCGGGATCGACCGCTACACGAACACGATCCTCTTCGACGAGAAGATGGCCGAGACGGTCCACCTCGCGCTGGGGCGGGCCTACGACGCCTGCTTGCCCGAGGGCGAGTCAGGCAACGACTCTGCGGTCCACGTCGATCTACTGGCGGATATGAGTGAGGAGTCACGACTCGAGGTGGACGGCAACGTCGTGCAACGAAACGGACAGTTCCGGTGGGAAGACAGATTCGACGGATAGGGGAGAAGAATGTCGCACCGGTAGGCCCATCCGACCGACGCACGTAGACCCACGCGATGGAGACGCGCGAGGCGCTCCGGGTCGGCGCCGCGATCTACAACGACGGTCACCACCACGCGGCCCACGACGCCTGGGAGGACCGCTGGCTCGACCTCGAGGACGGCACCGACGACGAGCGCCTGCTCCACGGGCTGATCCAGTTCACCGCGGCCGTCTACCACGCGCACGAGCGCAACTGGGAGGGCTGTACCGGGCTGGCCGCGAGCGCCGGAGAGTATCTCGACGGGCTGCCGGCGACCTATCAGGGCGTGGAACTCGAACCGATTCGGGCGGCACTCGCCGCGCTCGCAACAGATCCCGAAGTGGTAGAGCGGCGCCGGATGCCCCACATCTCCTTCGAGGATGAGTACCCCATGCTTCGAGACCTTGACCTCGAAGAGACGGCTGCCGCGGCGATAATTCTCGCCGAGGAGTTGGGCTACGACACCGAGCCGATCGAAACGGCCGGGGAGTACGCCCGGCAGGACCTCGCGGACGGACGGGACGGCAGCCGGTTCGTGACGCTGCTGTTCGACTTCGTCCGGGAGGACGCCCATCGGGGGATCGTTTTCCAGCGACTGAGTCAGCACGTCGAGCGACGGACGGCGAAAGAAGAAGACGTCGAGGGGCTGTTCTAGACCTCGGAGCCGTCTACCTGCCTAATGGCCTCGTCGAGAGCGTCACGGAGGGTGCGTGCCTCTGTGACCGAAAGTGGAACGTCGGCGCGACCCACCGCGTGATCGCCGGCCGCGACGTCGACCGCGAGTACTAGCCCGGTCTCTCCTTCGACACCGCCGTCACCGTCGAGAGAGACGGAGAGTTCGGCCCGGTCCGGATAGTCTCTCGGTGGGCCAATCTCCGTGTCGAACTCGCCTCGCGTGGCGCCGACGGTGACGCCTGCTGCATGTTCGAGATCGATCGAATCCGTCGGATCATCAGTCATAGTTGTCCATTCGATACCCCGAGACATCAGTGTGGGGTCAGTACGCCGAATGAAAACGCGCCGACTCAGCGGCGTGTGTGAACCGACGCCGGCTCAGTCGTGATCCGCGGAGTTGTCCTGTGGCTCGTAGCCGAGGACCGTCTTTGCGCGATCCAGGGAGTAGTACTTCCGGTCGTTGTCCGAGATTCCGTAGACGATTTCGTAATCGTAGTCGGCCTGGAGACAGCGATCGAACAGGTGTGCACAGTCGCGGTAGGAGAGCCACATCGCCTGGCCGCGCTCGTAGTCGATCGGCGGGTGTCCCTTCGTGAGGTTGCCGATGCGCACGCAGGCGACGGAGAGACCGTGTTCGTCGTGGTAGTACCGGCCCAGGGTTTCGCCGGCGGCCTTCGAGACGCCGTAGAGATTGCTCGGGCGCGGGAGTTCGGTCCCGTCTAAGAGGAAGTCGTCTTCGGGACGGTAGAGCTCCGGCACTCGGTTGTCGGTCTCGTAGGCACCGACCGCGTGGTTCGAGGAGGCGAAGACGACGCGGTCGACGCCGGCGTCGACGGCCGCCTCGTAAACGACGCGGGCGCCATCGATGTTGTTTCGCAGGACGCTCTCCCAGGGCGCGTCCGGACGCGGATCGCCGGCGAGGTGGATCACGGCGTCGACACCGGTCATCGCCTCGCCGACCGCCTCCTCGTCGGCAATGTCCGCGACGACGAACTCGCCGGGGAACTCCTCGGTTGGCGGATCGCGATCGAGGAAGCGCCACTCGTACTCCTCGGCGAGATCGTCGACGATCGCGGCCGCGACCCGTCCGGACGCCCCCGTGAGCAGGACCGACTGTACCATTCGTTTGGTCGGAGAGAGGGCGGCGATAAGAACCATACGATTCGGGCTGGACCGGAACCGATCATCTCGGCGACAGCATCCAGGTCCAGAGCCCGAACCGCCAGGTCGCACCGGAACGCCCTTCCCACCCGGAATCGATCCCGACAGCATGAGCGATCCCAGAGAGCCGACCATCGCCGAGACCGCCTGCTTCGAGGCAGGGGTGAAGTTCGGGACGCTGTACCACCAGTTCGCCGGGACGCCCGTCTCGCCGGCGAGCGCGGAGAGCCTCGCGACCGCGATGGAGGAGGCGGTCGAGAACCAGCCCCATTGCCGGGCCGTGACGGTCGACGTCCGGACCGAGGCGCTCGCGGCCGCTATCGAGGAGGGCGCCGCCGAGTACACGGAGCTGACGGGCCGGTTCCTCGATGTCGAGATCGCCGTCGAGTACGAGGGACAGACGGTGCTGACGCGGATGGAGATGGAAGAGGGCTACCCACTCATGCGCGTCGTTTCGGTCGCGGAGGCGGCTGCAGACGAAGATGCGTCTGCGGATGGGGACGCCCCAGCGGACGAAGATGCGTCTGCGGACGAGTAACAGCAGATCGGAACGGGAGAAAACACAATATGCGACGGCGTGTCGGAACCAGCCTGTACGCTGGTCTGCTGTTTACCGTCCTCGGCCTGATCGCGTGGGTCAGCGGCCAGCCGTTTATCTTTCCAAGTCTCGGCCCCTCAGCGTTCGTCCTGGCGTTCGAGCGCCGAGGCGAACGAACGCAGACCTACCGAATCGTCGGGAGCCACCTCATCGGCGGGGTCGCGGGACTGCTCGCATACAGCCTGCTCGCCTCGGGTGTCACGATCACGACGACGCCGGCCGCGTTCTCCCCGGAGGGGCTGCGACTCGCCGCGGGCGCGACGCTCTCGATCGTGCTCACGAGTTGGGCGATGATCGCGACCGACACCGTTCACCCGCCGGCCTGCGCGACGACGCTGATCGTCTCGCTGGGGCTGCTTTCGACACCGCTACAGGTCGCGATCATCGTCGCGAGCGTCGTCGTCCTCGTGGAGTTCCACGCCGGGGTCTTGCTGGCGTTCAAGCGCCTGGTCGGCGACTCCCACCCCCTCTACCGCGAGAATTGAGGGTGGACGAAGTCCGTACGTGGTGTGACTGTTACTCCTCACGATCCAGTCGCCTGATCACAGTGGCCGGATTGCCGCCGACGACGACGCCGGACGGAACGTCCTCGACGACGACGGCACCGGAGGCGATTACCGACCCGTCACCGACGGTCACGCCGGGGTTTACCACCGCTCGCCCGCCGATCCAGACGTCGTCGCCGATCGAGACCGGCTTCCCGTACTCGAGCCCCTCGGCACGCTCGTCGGGGTCGAGCGGGTGTGTCGCCGTGTAGATGTGAACGCCGGGGCCGAGGAGACACCGATCGCCGATTTCGACCGGACAGACGTCTAAGATCACGCAGTCGACGTTGGCGTAAAAGCCGTCGCCGACGCGGATGTTGGAGCCGTAATCGCAGCGAAACGGCGGCTCGACGTGGGCATCCTCGCCGATAGCGTCGAACAGCTCCGCGAGTAGTTCGGTGCGCTTCTCGGCCGACTCCGACTCCGTTCGGTTGTACTCGCGCGTGCGTTTCCTGGCTCGCTCGCGCTCCTCGACGAGTTGCGGATCCGTCGGATCGTACAGCTCCCCGGCGACCATCTTGCGTTTTTCGCCAGACACGGTCCGAAGCGCGTGCGCGACCCGAATACGCGTTGCGGTGGCGTCGGACGACGGTTCCGGAGAAATTGAAGGACGTTCGTTTCGAAATTCATCTGTCGTTTCCCCGACTACGGTTCCCTCGAGCCGGTTTTCACTTTCACTTTCGGGCGACCTTTTAACCCCTGTGCCGGTAAATGCCATGCCATGAGTCAAGCCTCACTCGACGACGACGACCTGTTCGGCGAGGCAGCAAGCGAGATGCGCGCCGACGTCGAAGACTCCCTGGCAGCGGCCTGGGCGGAGCTGCCGGAGCCGGACGACGTCTGGGAGAGCGACGCCGACAACGTCCTCGGGACGCTAAACGGCCTGAAGTCGGCGCTCGACGCCGCCGACGCGGAGGACAACCTCCGAGACGCCAAGAAGTGGTACACGATGGGCGAGCGCGCAGACGCCTTCGAGGACGCCGCAGACCTCGAGAGTGAGATCGAGGACGTCGAGTCGGCGATCGCAGACATCGAGGCGGCCGGCGAGCAGGTGAGCGAGCTGACGGCGACGATCCCGGCGCTTCGTGGCACACTCGCGGAGAGCGGCCCCGACGACGAGGACGCGGAAGCGGAGGAAGAGACGGGAGTGGAGGCAGAAGCAGAAACGGAAGCAGAGGCAGAGGAGTAAGCGAGGGCGAGTGGGCCGCGTTACCGTCGATCCGGCTCCGAGACGTCCCGCTCGGCGACGGCTTCAAGTAGCTCCGCGAGCGCCGCTGTGGCCGCCTCAAGCAGTTCGGCGCCCAGTTCCTCGTCGCTGTCGGTCGGGTCGCCAACGACGCCGTTTTCGGCGAAAGAAGCGGAATCGTGGGCGAGGTTCGTCCCGCCCACCCACTCGCCCCAGCCCTCGGCGGCGTCCTCGCTGGCGTCGTCTACGCGATCCTCGCGGACCAGTCCGGGAGCGAGGTGACGGACCAGCGCCGTCTCGAGGGGGCCACCGTGACCCATTCGATCTGCGTCGGGAACTGCCTCGAACCAGGTGAACGAGACGGCGTAGGCGTCGTCGTGTCTGGTGAGATCGGCGGCGACTTCTTCGAGAGCGTCGACGTTGCCGCCGTGGCCGTTGACGAAGACGATCCGATCGAAGCCCTGCGCGGCGAGGCTAGCTGCCGCATCGCGGACGTACGCTCGGAACGTGTCCGGCGAGACCCACATGGTCCCCGGGAAGTGGCGGTGTTCCTCGGCGATCCCGACCGGAATCGCGGGGGCGACGACGACCTCGCCGTCGTACGCCTGTGCGCCAGCCGCGGCGACGGCCTCAGCCGCGAGCGCATCGGTTCCGAGGGGGGCGTGGGGGCCGTGCTGTTCGGTGCTGCCGACGGGGACGATCGCGAGGTCCGTCTCGCAGTCGGCGACATCCGTCCAGGTGGCCGACGAGAGTTCCATGGGGAGGTCGAGGTGCGGTCGGGCCTTGTATGCACCGCTCGGGAGGCTGGGCCATCCCCCGCGACGGCAGGCCCAACACGTTTGCCGGTCGTCGGTGACGGTACCCGCATGGCGAGTGACCGCGAACTGGGCGTCGAATTCGGCGGGCTGCGAGACCGACTCGCGGACCACGACTACCCTGCGAGCCAGGATGAACTGCTCGACGAGTACGGGGACGCCGAGATCGAGATGGGCGAGGAGACGGTGACCCTCGAGGAGCTGATCGAGCCGCTGAACGAGTCGGAGTACGAGTCCGCCCACGAGGTCGAACAGGCGATGATGAACATGGTCAGCGACGACGCGATCGGGCGGAAGAACTACAGCGACCGGACCCCGCCCGCGCCCGGAGAGGACCAGCAGGGTGAGGATCCGGCCGATGGAGAGGGACAGCGCGAGCAGGAGTCCTTCTGAAGGAGCGACTCCAACCGCAGTCTGCGATCAGTCCGTTCGGCCCGCCTCGGTTCGCGCCGTCCGGCGCTGAGCACGTTCGATGAACTCCTGGGGTAAGTCCTCGATCTCTCCCGCCTGAACTCCCCACAGGTGCGCGTAGAGCCCGCCTGCCGCGAGTAACTCGTCGTGGCTGCCGCGCTCGACGATCCGTCCGCCCTCAAGCACGACGATCGTGTCCGCGTCCTTGATCGTCGAGAGGCGGTGGGCGATGGCGAACGTGGTCCGGTCCTCGGTGAGATCGTCGATCGAGCGCTGGATCAGCATCTCTGTCTCGGTGTCGACGTCGCTGGTCGCCTCGTCCAAGACGAGCACGTCGGGATCTCTGAGAATCGCCCGAGCGATCGCGACCCGCTGGCGCTGCCCACCCGAGAGTTTCACGCCGCGTTCGCCGACCATCGTCTCGTAGCCGTCGGGAAGGTTCTCGATGAAGTCGTGGGCCTCTGCGGCCATTGCGGCTTCGACGATCTCCTCGCGGCTGGCGTCGAAAGTGCCGTAGGTGATGTTCTCCTCGACGGTGCCGTAGAAGAGGTACGACTCCTGGCCGACGTACCCCATCGACTGTCGGAGACTCGGCAGCGAGACGTCCCGAACGTCCTGCCCGTCGATGCGGATCTCGCCGGAGTCGACGTCGTAGAGTCGGAGCAAGAGCTTCAACACGGTGGACTTGCCGGCGCCCGTCGGCCCGACGAGCGCCAGCGTATCGCCGCCCTCGACCTCGAAGGAGATGTCGTCGATGACGGGGTCGGAGCCGTCCGATCGGTCGTCGTCGGAGCGGTCGCCAGGGGCGGTCGATTCCACCGAATCGTAGCTGAACGAAACCGAGTCATAGACCACTCGACCCTCGCGAATCACGAGGTCGTCGGCACCCTCCTCGCGTTCGATACGGCCCGTCTCGTCCATCAGCCCGAAGATGCGCTCGCTCGAAGCGGCCGCACGCTGGTACATGTTGATGACCTGGCCGAACTGCGCCATCGGCCAGACGAGTTGCTGGGTGTAGAGAATAAAGGCGACGAACGTTCCGGTCTGGAGCGTCCCGGTGAACGGACCCGGCCCGGAGCCAGCAAAGACCCAGTAGCCGCCGACGGCGAACGTGAGGACGAAGCCGACCCCCGAGATGAGCTGCAAGGCAGGAAAGAAGCGAATGCGGAGGTCGATTGCTTCCCAGTTGGTGTCGTAGTACGACCTGGAGGCGTCCTCGACGCGCTCGGACTCGAAGCCCTCGGTGTTCGAGGACTTGATCACCTGGATACCGCCGAGGTTGTTCTCGAGTCGCGAGTTGACCGTCCCGACCGACGAGCGCACCGCGGCGTACTTCGGCTGGATCTTCTTGACGAAGACGTAGGTGAACGCGGCGATCAGCGGCACCGGTGCCAGCGAGATCAGCGCGAGTTGGGGGTTGAGCCAGAACAAGAGGAAGGTAATGCCAAGCACCATGACGACCAGCCGGAACGCCGAATTCAGCCCCTCGTTCAGAAAGCGCTCTAACTGGTTGACGTCGTTCGAGAGGACCGACATCATCTCGCCGGTCTGCTTGTCCGCGAAAAATCCCATATCGAGTCGTTGCATCTTGTCGTACGTTGCGGTGCGGACGTCGTGTTGGATGTCCTGCGAGAAGGCGTTGAACCCCCAGTTTCGCACCCAGTGAAAGAGCGCACCGAGCGCGAAAGACGCCGCGATCGCACCGGCGACGAGCCAGAACTGCGTCTCGGGATCCGTCGGAAGCCAGGCTTCGGGGAGGACGACCAGTGGCACCTGCTCGGCGAAGGTCGCGTTACCGAAGATCGCGTCGATAGCGACCGCGAGCAACAGCGCCGGCAACAGATCGAGCGCCCGCGCTAGCACGCTCGCGACGATGCCCACGGTCACCGACAGCCAGTAGGGGCGTCCGAAGTCGAAGATCAGCCGACGCATCGGGCTCTCGACGTGCTCGCGTTGCTCGCCGAAGGGATCCTCGTCCTCCCAGTCGACGCTGCCGCCGCTCCCACTCATTGCACTCGCTCACCGTCGGGCAGCAATAAGGGTTGTTCCGAATGGTGTACAGTTCGAGCGAGAGGGCAGAGGGCGCGCTACGCGTCGTCGATCTCGATCTCGTCGCCGACCGTGATGTCGTGTTCGTCAGCGTAGCCGTAAGGCACTTCGAGAACCCACTTCGCCTGCCCCTCGTAGGTCTGCTCCGAGCCGTCCTCGTCGGGAGCCGGTTCCGGCGCCTCGTGGATCGTCGTGACCGACCGGTCGGCGTCGACGAAGATGATGTCGATGCCGAAGTCCATATTCCGCATCACGTAGGTGCGCTCGCCCTCGCGCTCGTGAACGAAGAGCATTCCCTCGTCCTCAGAGAGGTTCTCGTGGTCGCTGAGACCGGTGTAGCGTTCGCTCCAGGAGTCTGCGACTTCGGCCTCCACGGTGGCACGCTCGTTACCCTCCGGACCAACGATGGTCACGGTCGCACGATCCGGTCCCCACGGCGCCGAGAGGAATCCTGCCTGGAGAAGGAATATCGCGACCGCGAGGACGCCCGCAACAGCGAGCAGCCAGCGGGACACACGGTCGGTATCCATCTGACGGAGGTCCGAGGCGAGAAGGTAAAGGTTATTCGCACGTACCGATTGCTACCGACTACGGGCTCGTGGTCTAGCTGGTTATGACGCGGCCTTTACAAGGCCGAGGTCGGTGGTTCGAACCCGCCCGAGCCCATATTTCTGCCGCGAACAATCCGTGAGCGGCAGAAATGTGTCGTGAGGGCGGTTCGAATCAGGGAGGAGCGTGCTCCGACCGTGGTCCGAACCCGCCCAAGCCCTATCAGTCGCGCGCAGCGAAGCAGCGGTCGGAGCAGCGAGATTCGCGGTTAACTGCGAGATTAGTGCGTGAGTCGGGAGACATTCTCTCTAATCTGGCGAATCAGCCCCTCGCCGGACTGGGGCTCGAGCGCCGTCGAGAGTGTCGAATCCTCGGGTTCGTCCTGGACGATCAGGCGGAGGTACGGCTCTAACTGCTCGAAGTTGTCCGCGAGGACGACAGTGTGGTTGTCCGAATCGTGGTCGACGACACCCGCGTCGTCGAGTTTGGGGACGTGACACTGTACCGAGGAGACGTAGACGCTCTTGTAATCGTTCGTCTCCACCTCGTCGGGCGGAAGATTGTGCTCCCACCCGGCGACCTCCTCGGCGAGCCGGGAGAGTTCGATGGGGCCGTCGCGCCCGCGCAGGGCGTAGAGCAGGTATCGACGTCGGCGGTTGGCAAGGAGTTCGAGGATCGTATCAGCCGAAAGTTCGACGCGCTCCTCACCTGCTGTAAACGCTGCCATAATACACGATTGCCCGTCTGAGCGGAAAAGGGTGTCTTGAATATCCGAATATCCAACACACAGGTGGTGTGTGCGGGGATATGGTTCAGACTACCGGGAACTAATGTGTAATTAGCAATGTGTGTGATTCGAAAACAGACCGCACAGAAATAGCAGTCGGCATTCGAAATCCTTTTTTGTACGATCGACGGAGGTTCGAATGCGCCGCCTTAGCTCAGACTGGGAGAGCACTCGACTGAAGATCGAGCTGTCCCCGGTTCAAATCCGGGAGGCGGCATACTTTTCCGCGAGGCAATATCGCCGAGCGGAAAGTATCCACCCAAGCAGATTTAAACGAGACTGAGGTTCTGCGAGCGAAGCGAGCAGGTTCTCAGGCGTGGTTCACAATCCGGGAGGCCGCACTTCTGCTGCGAACACCGACGGCGAGCGCAGCGAGTCGTTCGTGAGCAACACAGGAGGCAGCAGTCCGAGACGTTTCACAGCCATGCAGGGCGGAACCACGAGGCCAATCTCCTCGAAAACGGGAGTCAACAGTCACTCCGAGGGCGGCGAGACGCTCACTCCTCGAGCAGCCAGCCAAAGCGCTTCTCCCAGAACGCTTCTCCCGGCGGCTTCTTCGTGCGGCCGTCGGTCTTCTCATCCCGGATTTGACGCTCCAATACCTCTCGAGCCTCGCTGAGCGCGTGTTTGGCCCCGTATCCCTCACCGGAGGCGAGGAACAGTCCGCGATCAGTGTAGAGGCGCACTCGAGCGAGGAGGAGCGACTGACCGCGTCGCGTTTCGTCGTGCTCCTGTAAGTGGACCTTTGCGTCGAGGATGTTCATCCCGTGGTCGCGGTCGTCGAGCATCTCTATCATGTCCACGATCTCGTCGTAGGAGAGGTCGTCGATCAGACTGGCACCGTAGAGTTGGACACTACGGTTGCCGCCAGCCTCCCAGGTGAGTGAGTCGAGGATGTCGGTCTTCGTCACGATGCCGTGGGGAGAGCCGTCGTCGGTCACCACCAGCGACGAGGCGTCGATCTCGAACAGTTCCTCGACGGCCATCTCGAGCGTTTCGGCTGGCGAGATGGTGCGGACCGGTGACGCCATAACGTCACGAACTGGCAGATCGAGCATGCGATCGAGTTCGCCCTCTCGCGCGCCGAATCCGCCGCGGCGCGCACGGGCCGTACTCGAAGAGATCTCGCCGCCGAATGGGTCCACACCGCCGGCGTCGCCACCCTGACTCTGGACCTCCGCCCGGACCGTCAGATCGGTGACGTCGTAGAGACTCAGGATGCCGACTGCAGCCCCGTCTTCGACGACGGGCAGGTGCGTGATATGATGCTCTCGGAACGTGTGCAGCGCTTCACCGAGTCGCGACGCAGGTGCGAGCGTAATCAGATCGGTCGAGGCCGCCTCCGAAACGGTCGCCGCATCGAGGTGCGGTTTCACCGCCTCGAGGATGCCGTCGACGGTGACGACGCCGCGCAGTTCGTCGTCCTCGAAGACGGGCAACAGCTGAGAGCCGCTGTCGATCATCAGCTGTGCGACTTTGCGGATGTCTTCGTCGGGCGTCAACCGGGGGACGTGCCAGACCAGCGAGCCGAGCTTTTCGTTTGGCTGGCGGTGCGACGTGGCCAGTTGTCTGCGAGTGACGACACCCTCGAACTCGTCGCCGCGAACGACGACGCCGTCGACGGCTGAATCCGCAAACGTTCCGACGAGCTTCGAGACGGTGGTATCCGGGGTGAACTCGATGTAGTCTTCCGAAATGATGGGTTCGATATTCATGATAGTGCGTGTAAACGGTCGTTCGAGCGGTACGTCAGGGGTGTTCGGTTGTACTCGATAGTTCGTCGAGCGGTGTGAAATACGCGATGGGTATTCCCACACACTCGTGCTAGTGGGACGGCTGATGCGCTACTGGGACGCCTGAAGCTGGTCCGAAATTCTCAGCCACCGCCCATCGATCACTCCAGGCCGTCGGCAGCTGCTATTCGCCGTCCGATCGCATCCGCACCGACGAGCGCGTCGGCGACGTCGGCGGGCGCTACCGGGAACGGCTGGTTGTGGATGGTCTCTTCGTCGGCACAGGCCGCCGCTGCTACGATCTCGAGGTCCTCGGACGAGGGGTCCTCGAGTCCGATTTCAGCGAGTGTCGTCGGCAACCCGACCGACGCCGCGAAGCCGGCCACGTCCTCGATGAACGCGTCGTCACGTCCCTCGAGGACGAGCTGTGCGATCGTTCCGATGGTCACCTTTTCGCCGTGGGTCGCGTCGTGGGTGGCCTCGAGCTGGGTCAGACCGTTGTGGATCGCGTGAGCCGCGGCGAGCCCGCCGCTTTCGAAGCCGAGGCCGCTGAGCAGGGTGTTGGCCTCGACGACGGCCTCGACGCTCTCGGTGACGGCATCGCGCTCCACAGCGTCGACCGCCGACTGGCCGTGGTCGCGCAGCGTCGTGTACGCGAGTCTGGCGATTTGCTGAGCCGTTCGCGTCGACCGCGCCCCGAAGATCGTCGTCGCACCGGAGCGGTGGGCCGCGTCGGCCTCGAACCAGGTCGCCAGCGCGTCGCCGATTCCACCGCGAAACAGCCGCGTCGGTGCTTCGGCAACGACTTCGGTGTCGACGACGACGAGCTCTGGATGGCGCTCGTAGACGTGAAACTCGACGAACTCGCCATCTTCGGTGTAGATGACGGCGACGGAGCTCGTCGGTGCGTCCGTGGATGCGACCGTCGGCAGCGAGACGAGCGCTCCGCCGGTGTGCTCGCGGGCCGCTCGCGCGGTGTCGATCGCCTTCCCGCCGCCCGCGCCGACGATTACGTCGGCTCCGAACTCCTCGTGGACGTCGGCGATGCGCGCGATTTCGTCCTCTGTGCATTCGCCGGTGAACTCCTCGAGCGCAACGTCGAACCCGCCCGCCGTGAGCGCGTCTCGGATGCGGTCACCGAAGAGATCGAGGACTAGCTCGTCCCCGAGAACGACGGCGCTATTCCCGAGGTCTCGGGCGTGCTCGCCGAGTTCGTCGATCGCGTTTCGACCCTGTACGTATCCGGCTGGAGATCTGAATACCTGTGTCACGCGTACTCCTCGAGACTGGCGTCTCGAATCCGTTCGGACCGCTACGACGGGACAACAAAAATAAGCAGATGGTGTATCAGACAGATAGACAGACAGTAGTGTGCGAACGGAACTCTCGCAATCGCGTCGTCTCGGGAG
Source organism: Halobacteria archaeon AArc-dxtr1 (assembly GCA_025517425.1). Classification (NCBI taxonomy): domain Archaea; kingdom Methanobacteriati; phylum Methanobacteriota; class Halobacteria; species Halobacteria archaeon AArc-dxtr1. The sequence continues at coordinate 1,371,725 of JAOPJY010000001.1, forward strand.
TACGGTCGCTGTCGGTTCACGGTGACGAGGATGCGAGCACGTGCTGGCCGCGAGTTTACCTGCCCGAGTGGCGAACGCGAGAACATGGCACCGGCCGATCGACGCTCACGACGAGCCGTGATCTATGCACTCGCAAGTGGCGTCGGTTCCGCCGTCATCGCAGGGTGTACCGATGGGATGGGGGAAGGAGATGCCAATACGGACTCGGACCGCGACGACGAGGGTCCAGCGGAGGCGGCGGACGACGCCGATCCACCCGACGCCGACTGGGAGGACGGATGGGACGATGTCGACACGATCGAACTCGAGGCACACGCCGACGACGGATGGATCGGGCGTCGTCCAGAACCGATTGACGACGTCGAGAATCCGGACATCGCCCTGTACGAGGGCCGCGAGTACGAGATCGTCTGGACGAACGTTGACGGCGACGTTCACAACTTCGCCATCTGGGACGGCGGCGACGAGCCGCTGGTTTCGACTTCGTTCGTCGACGAAGAAGACCAAGAAACCACACACCAGATCGAGGCGAGCGACGAGATGGACGTATACCTCTGTGAGACCCACGAGCGGGAGATGGTTGGCTCTATAGAGATCCGGACCGAGTAGTTTGTTGGCGTGGTGAATCTGGAACCTTCAATCCGGTCACCAGAAGGACACACGGCTTGCAGCGATGATCGGTGAAGAGTCACAGAGTTGAGTGGCACAGGACGATCGGTCAACGGGGACTCATCCGCGTATCGTGCTATTTCCCGCAACGTTACAGGGTAAAACACCGATTTTCGAGTGGAAACGAGGGCGCAGATTTATTCTATGTTTGTGGTAGTAGCTCGCGATGGACGACACAAGCACCACTCGAGAGCTCGGCCACGACGAATTCGACCCGCTGGGGACACTCGCGTTGATCGTCCTGTACTTCGTGATTCTCACGTTGATGTGGGTATTCACGTACTTCGTCGAGTTTGTCGGTAACGAACCGACACCCATGATCGTCCTGTGAGGAACCATCGATGGAGATCCACAAGTACGAGCGGCTGTGGCTGGTCGGGGCGATGATCCTCATCGTCGGCTTCATCGTCACGATCACGTACGGGACGGTGGGGCTCGGAATCACCATGATCGGCGACCAGGAAGAAGCGCTCCCACCGGACGACATCGACGACGACGAGCGCTTCGCTGACCCGCGCGTCGAACAGGTCGGCGACGACGAGTACGAGGCCTACGTCGTCGCGATGACGTTCATCTTCCAGCCGGATCCGATCGAAGTACCGGCAGACAGCGAAGTGACGTTCTACGTCACGTCACGGGACGTCATCCACAGTTTCACCGTCGTCGGAACGAACACGAACACGATGGTCATCCCCGGTGAGGTGTCGGTGATGACCGTCGAGTTCGACGAACCTGGGGAGTACGGCGTCGTCTGCAACGAGTACTGCGGCTCCGGTCACCACGACATGGAGGGACTGTTAATCGTCCATCCCGAAGACGAGTTTACCCTAACCGAACTCTCGGCGGACGCGCCAGAATCGGTCGATTCCGACGAGGAGATCGAACTCGAGGCGACGATCGACAACGGATTGCTCGAGGACCACGACACCACGCTCGAGGCGGAGATTGGAGGCGAGACGTTCGAGGAAGACGTCACAGTCGCCGGTGACGGTTCGGAGACGGTGACGATCACCGTCGACGCCGAGGATGTCGGTGAGGGCGAACACGAGTGGACCGTGTCGGTGGACGACGAAACCGAGAGCGGGTCCGTGACGGTTGGTGACGAAGACGATGGAGGTGACGAGTCGTGACGGACCTGTTCGTCGACCGGTATCCCAAGCAGGCTCGAGTTGTCCGCGCGGCGTTTCTGACCGCGTACGTCGCCCTGGGAATCGGCGCGTTCTTCGGTGTGTTACAGGCCTTACACCGAACCGACATCCTCCGAGTTGTCGACTCGTCTACGTATTACACCCTGCTGACGGGTCACGGCGTCTTTCTGGTCATCACGTTCACGATTTTCTTCCTCGTGGGACTCTACCAGTGGGCGGTAACGGACAGTCTGGGTCGCGGCCCCGTCGACATGCGACTCACCTGGACGTGGTACGGGTTGATGTCCGGCGGGACGCTTCTGGCTGCGATCGCGATACTGGCCGGGTTCCTGGACGACCCGCCGACCGTCCTCGGCTCCGAGTTGAGCGCGGACGTCCTCTTTACGTTCTACGCACCATTGCAGGGGAACCCGCTGTTCTACGTCGGGCTCGTCCTGTTCGTCGTCGGAACCTGGCTTGCGGGTGCAGACTGGTTCCGGACCTGGTGGGCCTGGAAGCAGGAGAATCCGGATGCCCGTATCCCGCTGCCCACGTTCATGGTCCTCACGACGATGCTCATGTGGTACATTTCGTCGATCGGCGTGGCAGTGGCGATCCTCGCGTTCATCCTGCCGTGGTCGCTCGGCCTGGTCGACAGCCTCAATCCCACGCTGACGCGGACGCTGTTCTGGTACTTCGGCCACCCTGTCGTCTACTTCTGGCTGTTACCCGCGTACCTGCTGTGGTACATCGTGTTGCCCAAACTCTCCGGCGGGCGACTGTTCAGCGACCCACTCGCACGCGTCGTCTTCATCCTCTTCGTGTTGCTCTCGACGCCGGTCGGGATCCACCACCAGTATCTCGATCCCGGCATCTCAGAAGGGTTCAAATTCATCGCGATGACAAATACGATGTTCCTCCTGTTGCCGAGCCTCTTGACAGCGTTCACCGTCGTCGCAAGTATGGAACACGGCGCCCGCCAGCGCGGCGGCGACGGGTACTTCAACTGGCTGCGGGTGCTCCCCTGGCGTGATCCGGCCTTTACGGGGATGGCGCTGGCCGGCCTGGTGTTCGCGTTCGGCGGGTTCACGGGCATCGTCAACGCGGGCATGAACATCAACTACCTCGTCCACAACTCCCTGTGGGTGCCCGGCCACATCCATACCCAGGTCGGCACGGCCGTCGCGTTGACGTTTATGGCCGGGTCGTACTGGCTCATTCCGCAGTTGACTGGCAACCGGCTGGTCGGGCGAAACGTCGCGCTGGTCCAGGTCGTCCTCTGGTTCGTTGGGATCGTCTTTATGACGAACTCGATGTATCGTGGCGGACTGATCGGCATTCCCCGGCGGACGGCAGAACCGCAGTACAACTTCGACTTCGAGATCGCCGTCGGCTCGATACCCGAGATTCGCGCCCAACTCGCAATCGGGGGTGTGTTGCTGTTCGTCTCAGCGATGCTCTTCCTGGCGCTCATGCTCCTGACCGCCCTCAATGACGACAGCGAGCCCGTCGTCGACGGGACGATTCCACCGGCGCTGTCCGGCCCCGAGGATTCACCAAGAATCCTCGACGATCTCCGGGTGTGGGTCGGGATCGCGCTGGTCCTCGTCGTCTTCGCCTACGCCCTCCCGCTCGCCAGCATCGTGAGCCGCGGCGGCCTGTTCGGCCCCGACGTCGGCCCCTTCCCCGTCATGATAGAATTCATCGCGTCCCTTCCGCCGGTCGCCGACGCTGTTACGGCTCTCGGGAACATAGTCAACACCGGATCATCGATTACCTGATGCGTATCTCACCCGCCAAACTCCTGATCCTGCTCGCGTTCATCCTCGTGATCGTCGTCGAACTGCGAACCGTACTCGCGTTCTTCGGCGTCGAAGTGACCGTCCTCGAGTCACTCGTGCTCGGCGTCGTCGCGATACTCGCGTTGCTCGCGTGGATGTTCGCCCCGTCATCCGGTGAGTCGGAGTAGTGACGATACTTCTGGCGCCAACGACCCTCGAAAATCCGCGAAGGTAAATTGAGTATGTGCCGGGATGAAGAGTGCCATATGTAAAGATGTTGGTACCACGTCACGCTGCAGCCATCGGTCTTCTCGCGCTCTTTCCAACCGTTCCGTACGGGTTCGGCCGTCAGGGATGGTCAGGTTCGTGGCAGCGGTCAACGTCGTCATCATCTTCGGCTCCCTGTACCTCGCGCTCTCCCCGATCGGCGAATCATACGGCGTCGATGAGGGAATGCCCTCCTGACAACGCTGCCAACAGCGAGCGTTCGGCTTTCAACGGTCAAGTCAAATACGAATGTCCATACGGGGGCGCCACGCTACTTGATGGTGCAGATTGCTGGGACGAGTCACCGAGGAAGGGTGCCGACAGGTGTGGGTTCGGTGGCAGTGACGTCCAGTGTCCGTCTCAGCGGTGGTGCGCCGATTCGATCGTCGGATCGAACTCGAATGCCTGTTCGTGGACCGACGGACTGTCCTCGTCAGCGGGGTGCCAGCTGTTTCCATCCCTGTCTAGCAGCCGCGGCTCCATACAATGTAGACACCGGAGCGGGTAGACCGACTCTCCGCCCGTGACGACAACCCCGTGGTTCCATGGGTGGTGCCAGTCATGGCCGTACAGGCGACACTGCCAATTGCCGTTCAGAGACCACATACGATACCGTACACGCCCACAAACAGTAAGTCACTCGCCACCTGCCAACTGGCGACCGTGGACAGCCTGTGGGTATTTTGACTCGAGCGTGGTAGGGCCACACCGATGTACGACACGATTCTCGTTCCGACCGACGGGAGTGCAGTCGCAGACGACGCCGGAACGTACGCGATCAGACTCGCAGAGCACTTCGACGCAGCGCTCCACGTTCTCTCGGTTCTCGAGCGAGGACTCGTCGGTGGCGACGACGAAGACGAGGGCGAACGGGCCGTCAACGAACTGGCAGACCAGGCGCGAGACCGCAACCTCGAGGTGACGACCGAACTTCGCGAGCAGGACGACGACGTCCACGAAGAGATTCTCGCATCGGCCAACGAGCACGACGCGGACCTACTCGTCATGGGCACGACCGGTCGGAGCGCGATCGGCCGATTCCTGCTGGGCAGCGTTGCCCAACGGACACTTCAGGAGTCGTCGGTCCCGGTCACGACCGTCCACGAAGAGACGCGTCTCGAGGACGCGTTCGAGCGCATCCTGGTGCCGACCGACGGAAGCCACAGCGCGGTAACGGCCCTCCAACACGCTGTCGACCTCGCGGTCGAGACCGGAGCACGGCTCCACATCGTCCACGTGAGCGAGGAGTCGCCCGTCGACGGAACCGAGACGATCGATCTCGCGAGTGAAGCCGGCCTGGGCCTCGATCCCGTCGACGACGCGCTCGAGCACCTGCGTGGATCACAGCTGGACGTCGTCGACGTCTCGGTTCCGAGCGGACGGGTCGACCAGCAGATCCTCGCCACCGCCGCAGCGTCCGACGTCGACTGCATCGTGATGGGAACGCACGGCGAAACCGGACTGCGTCGCTACCTCCTGGGAAGTACGACCGAACGCGTCGTCCGTTTCGCCGGCGTTCCGGTAATCGGCAACAGTGCGCCCCGAGCCGAGACAGTCTCCGTCGAATACCTCGACTACCAGGTCGTCGACGACCGTGGCTGGTCGCTCAAGGACGACAACCTCCTCGAACGTGCAGCAGCCGCCGATCTCGACGAGATGGCACACGGCACGTTCGAGGTGTCGCGCGACGAGTACGTCCTCGACGCGGCCGAAGCGGCCGGCCACAACTGGCCGTTTCACTGCCGGGCTGGCGGCTGTGTGAACTGTACCGCCGTGTTGCTCGAGGGGGATCTCGAGATGGATGTTCAGCGAAGTCTTTCCGAGGAGGAAGTCGAAGAGAAGGGGTTCCGACTGACCTGTGTGGCCACGCCAGCGAGCGACTCGATCAAGCTGATCTACGGCGCGAAACACCTCGATGAACTGCGTGACCGGGTCGTCTAGGGTCCGCTTGCTGGGATAGTTTTATTCGAGCGATCGGTGTCCATCAAGTCACAATCGAGTGATACGACCAGACCATGACGGCAGATACCAATAACGAACTCACGCACCACCTGAGTGTAGCGATCGGAAGCATCGCCGTGGCGGTTCTGCTGTGGGTCGTCGGATACGGCGGGCAGCGAGTCGTTGCTGCCGTTCCCTTCTTCATCCTGTTCGTCGTGATGGTCATCGGTCCGCTGGTGCGCATCCGGCCGTCGATTAGACGCCGATTCTCGGGGAACTTCCCCGTGAACTGGCGGTCGGAACTGGGTATCTGGTTTGCCATCTGGTCGGTTGTCCACGTCCTGTTCGTCTTCTGGGCCCGCGACTGGGACGTGGTCGGCTATCTCGTCGACATGAGCCCGTGGGCGTTCGGTGCGATGGTCGCCGTCCTGATCGCGATCGTGCTGGCGTTGACCTCCAACAACTGGGCCTACGACTACCTCGGCCCAAAAGCGTGGAAGTGGCACCAGAGCCACGGTACGTACGTCATCTTCTGGCTCGTCGCCGTCCACGGCTACGACCGGGCGTATCTCCGACCGTACGAAGAGATGGGGTTTCCCTCGGACGATCCGCTCCATCTGCTCTATCTCTCGATGATCGTCCTGGTGGTCGTCTTCCACGTGGTCGCGTTCGCAGCGGTTGTCTCCCAGTATCGAAAGACCGGCGAGTATCCACCCGACCTGTGATCAGCGTTGGACGGAACGGAGACGACGAAACCGTTCTCACTTGCCTCGCCCCCGGATCCGAATACCGTCTGCAGGGGTTCCGGCTATCAACTGATTCGTTCAGTACCGCTCGAAGTACCGATCCTGCACCTTCACGAAGACGGCCATCAGCAGGGCAAAGACCATGGCGGCGACTCCGATCTGAACCCAGTGGATGAGTGCGAGCGGTTCGACGTCGAAGAGGAACTGGCCAGTCGAGGTATAGAGGACGAGCAACTGAAGGGTCACCGCAACCCCCACAGCCAGCACGAGCCAGCGATTCGTAACGAGGCCGAGTCCGTACCGGTAGCGGATCGCCTGGATGCGGACGATCTCGAAGACGACAAAACCGGTAAAGACCATCGTCTGGGCGAGTTCCCGGCTCGGTTCGTAGCCGGGACTCCAGCCAGCGACTGCACCCAGTACGCTGTATCCAGGGACGAGTTCGCCGTAGAAGTTCAGCGTAAAGAGCGGGAGTAGACAGATCGTCATGAAGAGAGCGATGCCGACGACCGACGTGACGATCCGGTCTGTGATGACACCTTCGCCCGGTGGCCGCGGCTCCCGGTCCATGATGTCTTTGGCGGGTGGGTCGACGCCCATCGAGAGGGCTGGAATGCCGTCGGTGACGACGTTGATGAACAGGATCTGGATCGGCGTGATGACGAGTCCGAAGCCGAGCATCGATCCGGTAAAGATCATCGTCACCTCGCCGCCGTTTCCAGACAGCAGGTAGTTGACGAACTTTCGAACGTTGTCGAAGATACGCCGGCCACCCTTGACGGCGTCCCGAATCGTCGCGAAGTTGTCGTCCAGCAGGACGATATCAGAGGCCTGTTCAGTGACGTCGGTCCCGCGGATTCCCATCGCGACGCCGACGTCGGCGTTTTTGACGGCCGGTGCGTCGTTAACCCCGTCACCAGTCATTGCGACCGTGTGGCCTTTCGCTTGCAGGGTCTGTAGGATCCGCGTCTTGTGGTCTGGCGACGTCCGCGCGAAGATGTCGACGTCCTCGACGACCGCCGCGAGTTCCTCGTCTCCCATTTCCTCGAGTTCCGGTCCCGTGATCACCGTCGTCGATCGGAGACCGATCTCCTCGCCCACCGCGCGGGCGGTGACGGCGTTATCGCCGGTGATCATTACGACGTCGATCCCGGCACTGAGACAGCCCGCGAGCGCGTCGGTCACCTCCGGTCGGGGTGGATCGAGCATCCCCTGGAGCCCCAGAAAGACCATGTCGCGTTCGAGGCTCTCGTCCGGATTCGCTGTCTGGTCGGTCGGAACGTCCGGTCGGTAGGCAAACCCCATCACGCGCAGGGCGTCCTCGGCGAAGTCTTGGTTTTGTGCCTCGATTTCGCTACGGCGTTCGTCCGTCAGTTCGACGAGTTTCCCGTCGACGAGTTCTCGGTCACAGCGCTCGAGGACGGTCTCGGGTGCGCCCTTCATGTAGGCGACCGCGTCGCCGTCGGGCGTCTCGTGGACGGTCGTCATCCGTTTGCGGGCAGACGTGAACTCGACGCCGCCGAGGCGGGGATACTCCTCGGAGAGTTCCTGATGATCGAAGCCGGCTTTCTGTGCGGCGACAAACAGCGCGATCTCGGTGGGATCGCCGAGGTACGTCCGTTCTTCCTGGCCCGATTCGGTGGGTTCAGCCTCGGCTTCGTCGCGCTCGCGAGTCCCGATGTCGACGTTGTTACAGAGCATTCCACAGCGCAACACCTCGGCGACCCGCTGCTCGTCGACTGACTCGTCGTCCTGGAAGAACTCCCCGTCGGTATCGTAGCCGGTCCCGGTCACCTCGTAGACCTCGCGATTGGTGGCGATCCGCTGAACCGTCATCTCCTCCTCGGTGAGCGTCCCGGTCTTGTCGGTGCAGATAACGTCGACCGAGCCCAGCGCTTCGACGATCGGCAGTCGACGGACGAGCGCGTTCTGCTCGGCCATCCGACGTGCCCCAAGTGCGAGCGAGAGGGTGACGACCGCGGGCAGCCCCTCAGGAACCGCAGAGACCGCGATACCGACCGCCGTCAGGAACACCTGCAGCGGTTCGGTCTCACCCACGACGAGCTCGGCAATCGCGATCACTGCAACCGCGAGGACGACGATGCCAGCGATGATCTTGCCCAGCCGGTCCATCTCGGACTGAAACGGCGTCGCGCGCTCCGCTGCCTCCCCGAGAGCCGTCGCAATCTGTCCGATCTGGGACTCCGGGCCGGTCTCGACGACGACCGCCGTCCCAGAGCCGCGCTCGACGACGGTATCTTTGAACAGCATATTCTCCCGCTCGGCGAGCGCGACGTCCACCTCGACCGTTCCGACCTCCTTGGAGACGCCGATGCTCTCGCCGGTCAGTGCCGCCTCGTCGACGCTGAGGTTCGATTCGTCAACGAGGCGTGCGTCGGCAGGGACGATGTCGCCCGATTCGACGAAGATCACGTCGCCGGGGACGAGTTTCATGGCGTCGACCTCCCGCTTTTCGCCGTCGCGCCTGACGAGGGCGTAGGTCGTCGACATCTCCTTTAGCGCCTGAATGCTCTGTTCGGCCCGGTAATCCTGAACGAACCCGAACAGTGTGATGAAGATCACGATCCCCGCGATGACCGCTGCGTCGATCGTGTGGCCGACACCGGCCATCACGATTGCAGCGACGATCAACACCCAGATCAGTGCCGACGAATACTGTTCGACGAGAATTCGAAGCGGTGACGTTCCCTCTTCGGCTTCGACCGTGTTTGGTCCCTCGCGCTCGAGTCGCGTTCGGGCCTGCGCAGCTGTCAGCCCCTCCTCGGACGTCTCCAGTTCTGCGAAGACGTTCTGGAGCGGTCGCGAGTGCCAGTCGCTGCCGGAGTCGGGTTCGGTCTGTTCGGCGTCTGCTTGTGACACGGATGTACTGTCGGGGGTCGCTTCAGATTCGTTCGATACGGCGGGGCGATTCTGTCAGGACTCTCCGTCAGTCGACCTCGAGCCACGTCCCGGCCGCCGTGACGCGATCCTCGTCCACCTCGATGTCTCGGTCGTCTGCAGAAGCGCCGAGGAACGCTTCGATCGCGTCCTCGTCTGGCTCGTCGAGGATCGACGCGAAGATCCCGGAGACCGTCTGCTCGTCTTCGATAGTGAGTGAGGAAACGAACCCCTCAGCATCTGCAAGCGGCTCAAACGCGGGGTGGGCGAGATCCGTATCGTCGAAGGGGCCGCCGTACTGACCGACGGTGACGTCACCGCGACCGGCAGTCTCGACGAGCCACTCGAGCGATGCAGATTCAGCCGTCGCCCGCTCTACGTCGTCTTCGACGGCGCCGACGATCGTCTCGAGTGTCACCTCGGGATCGACGTCCGACTCCGTGACGACCACGATCGCGTCGTCACTGACGGCGATTGCCGACTCCGCGGCCTCGATCGGCGTGTACACGTCGAATCCGCCGATCTCGTCGGCCCGCTCCATCTGTATCTGGAAGTCGAGAGCCGGCTCGTCCGTCAGCACAGTGTCGATCTCGTCGGGATCGATCGTCCCAGCTGCGACGAAGGTTCGATCGGTCCGGAGAAGTTCCTCGACGGTCGAGTCGAACGCCTCCTCGTCAAGGAGTCGGCCGAGCCCGAACTCGACGAGGTCGAGGCCCACGAAGAAGTACGTCGAGAGCAACTCCGCTGACGCAGGCGCGATCATCGGATCCATCTCGTACTCCGCCGGAAGCTCGGCGTCGGTGTCCTGTTGAGCTTCCTCGAGTTCGTCTTCGACGTAGTCGCCGACGCTCGCCCAGTCGACGTACGTGAACTCGAGTGCGTCCTCTTCGAGAACGAGCCACCGACTGTATGCTGGCAGCTCGTCGTCGTTCGTCGTCTGTACGTCGAACGGAAGCCAGCTCGCAGTGGCGATGGCAGCCGTCGTGCCTGCGAACCCAAGCACGTCCCGTCGGTTCGCGTTCATCACTGAACGCACACCGCCCGGGCCGATATAGGCCGGGCCCTCGTACATCGCCGTCGACAGGTCTATTCGAGGGAGCATCGATGGGCGCGTTGGAACGATCGGATACGTGTTAGAACCACCGGGAACGCACTGGAACCGTCGTCAAGATGGCGCGATAAAGTGAGGGCCACGACATCGTGAGACCGACGTGATCAGATATCCCGACGAGTGAAGATGACGATGGCGACGCCGAGCAAGACGAGAAACACAACGAGGAGGAGGCCGGCATCGCCGAACGCGTACTCCTCGTGGACGAGGATCTCGGTTTCCTCGTAGTACCGACTCGGCGTGAACGCGCCGACCCACTCGTAGTCGTCGTCCAGTCTGGAGACGCCGTCGACCAGCCAGAGGACGAACACCAGCGTCAGCGCCCCCGCTCGGGCGCGTCTCACTCGGTCGGCGAGTACGGACAGCACGAGTCCGATCCCCGCACAGACCAGCAGGTACGGGATACTAAGCAGATGGACCATCGCGAGGGCGACGGGATTGAACGACTCGCCGATGACGAGCGCGCCGACGTAGACGATACTCGCGACCCCGACGTTCAGCGCGACGGCAGGGACCCACAGAGCGGCGACCTTCTGGATGACGACCGACTCCCGAGAAACCGGGTTAGAGAGGGTGAGATCCATCCGACGGTCCTGGACGTCCCCGGCGATCAGGCCAGCCGCGACGTACGCGAAGTAGATGCCGACGAGAAGCACCCAAAAGAACGAGTAGATTTCGGCGGCGATGAAGCCCTCGATCGTGTGGAGGGCCTCGATCCCGAACAGATCGAAGAAGAACTCCGGAAACGCGTCCATCAGGTCGTCGATCTCGGCTTCGATTCCCGGAAACATCGAGAAGTACAGCGCTGACAGCAAGGCGAACACCACGAGCAAGGCAACCGAGCCCCGAACCCGCTTTCTGGACTCGAGTCGGAGGATCGCCGTCATCGACCCACCCCCTTCGGACTGCGGACGCACCGCCGGCCCGCGCTAACGACGTCGTCGAGTCGACCAGCGTGTTCGGAGAGCGAATCGCATCCGTTCATCTTAGATATCCCTCCGGACGAAGACGAGAGTGGCGACGCCCAGCAGAACGAGAAACGTGGCGAGAAGGATGCCGGCATCGCCGAACGCGTACTCCTCGTGGACGAGAATCGCCGCCGGATCGATGTACCGACTCGGCGTGAGATCGCCGACCCGCTCGTAGTCGGGATCCATATGAGAGAGGCCCTCGACCAACCAGAGGACGAATACCAGACCCAACGCGGTGACCTGGGCGGTTTCGGCGCGGTGGAAGACGACAGACAGCACGAGCCCCATGCCCGCACAGACCAGCAGGTACGGGATACTGAGCAGGTGGACCATCGCGAGCGAAACGGGGTCGATCGGTTCGGAAAGGACGATCGCGCTGACGGAGACGATGGCTCCCAGACCGACGTTCAACACGACAAGTGGGAGCCAGAGAGCCCCGACCTTCTGGAGGACGACGGACTCGCGAGAGACGGGGGTAGAAAGAGTGAGATCCATCCGCCGCTCCTCGATGTCAGTGACGATCATCCCGGCGCTAACGTACGCAAAGTAGATGCCGCCAAAAACGATCCAGAGGAGGGTGTAGACGTAGCCCCCGGTGAACCCTTCGATCGTGTGGATCTCTTCGATTCCTAGCAACCCGATGAGAGCCGGCGGGAACGCCTCCTCGACGACCTCCGCCTGCTCTGCGAATCCGGGAAAGGCAGCGAACAGAAAGCCACCGGTCAAGACGAAGAGGCCAGTCAGCCCGAGAGCGCTCTGGACGAGTTTGCGAGACTCGAGGCGCAGAACGGCCGTCATTTCGCCCCCGCTGTGTCCCCGTAATAGTGTTTGAAGATGTCCTCGAGTTGCGGATCGCCGATGTCGATATCGACGATCTCGAACCGACCGAGATGGTCGAGAAGCGCGTTGTAATCGCCGGTGTACGTGAACTGGACCGCGCGGTCGACGACCTCGACGTCGATCATCTCGTCCGTCACGAACCGGTCTTTGGGGACTGGTTCGCCTAGGCGGACCCGAACGTCCTTCCCGCTCTGGCTGAGCAAGGTCTTGACGTCTTCGAGGGCGACCAGTGCCCCGTCCCGGATGATGCCGACTCGATCGCAGATGCGCTGGACTTCACTCAGGACGTGCGACGAGAAGAAGATCGTCTTGCCGGCGTCGCGCTCTGCCTCGAGAAAGGCGTGCATTCGGTCTTGCTTGAGCGGGTCGAGCCCCGCGGTCGGCTCGTCCATGATGATCAGTTTCGGATCGTGCATGAACGCCTGGACGATCCCGAGCATCCGCCGGTTCCCGGCGGAATAGTTCTCGACCGGTCGATCGAGCGGCGGTCGAAACAGTTCGAGCAGTTCCTCGCGCCGTTCGTCTCCGCGCATCCGTGCAAAGTGGTCGAGGACCTCCCGGCCGGTCAGGCGCTCTTCGAACCCGAGTGTGTCCGGAAGGTAGCCGACGTTCGTCTTCGCTTCGGTCAGCGCTCGTCTGTCGCGGACGTCCGCACCAAGCACTTGCGCAGTTCCCGACGTCGGCGTGATGAGGCCGAGCAGTACGCGGATCGTCGTCGTCTTTCCGGCCCCGTTCGGACCCAGATAGCCGAATATCTCGCCGGATCGAACGTCGAACGTCACTCCGTCGTTAGCGGTGACCTCTCCGTATCGTTTGGTGAGGTCGTTCAGACTGATCGTTACGGTCTGAAGATCCGCTGCCGCCTCGGCGTCTTCGAGTTGCGCACACATCGTTCATCACTTGTTTGAGGGGCACAGGTCGGGAATCTCTCGTCGAGATACTACAGATTCGCACAAAAGTATTCGGAGTAGATCACCTGAACGGTCGGGAATGTGTGACTATCGAGGGCAATTCGCTCGGTTGCTCGTTTGAACCCACACCCAGGTTTATTTAGCTGCGTCGTGGAGACGACAGCGTCCCACACGGGAGCATAGAGTAGCCTGAATGTAGCGATACCACAGCGTCGCGTCGACGAAGAGAAAATACCACAGACTATGAATTACAAGGAGTTCATCGGCCAGGTTCAGCACAGACTCGAATTCGCACAGTTCGGACAAGCCGTTCGCGCGACTCGAGCGGTGTTGACGACACTCGGAGAGCGGCTACAGGAGGGCGAAGCAACGGACCTTGCGAGTCCGCTTCCGATGGAAATAGATCGGTACCTGATCGAAGCCGAACACGGACAGCGGTTCGACTACCAGGAGTTTCTTGATCGCGTCGCAGACCGTGCGAACGTCGATCGTCCCGACGCCAACTACCACGCCCAGCAGATCGTCGCTATCGTCGCCGACGTCGTTCCACCTGGGAATATCGAAAAGGCAGATAACCAACTTCCCGAGGACTTCGATCCACTGTTCGGACTGATCGACGAACAGACGACAGATCAGTGAGTGATTACGTCGTCGGATCACCCCGAACTAGAGTCACCGTACGGGAAGAACGGCGAGCAACACGCTCGGCAACCGACCCCAGAAGCCGCGCTTTCAGAGAGCGGCCGTGACTGCCCATGACGATCTGGTCGCAGTCGTTCGCCTCGGCGTACTCGACGATCGACTGCGCTGGCGTCTCGTCTGCGGTGTCCGTCTCTATCGACAGACCCCGTTCGTCTGCCGCCGCTGTTGCCGATTCGAACAGCTCCTCGGCTCCCTCTTCGCGGTCGGCAACGACCGCTTCGAGGTACGTTCCGTCGACCGCCGATCGGGGGCGGTCGAACGGGAGCGACAGCGCGTTGAAGACGGTGTGAGAACCGTCCGGAAACAGCTCGAGTGCGTACGCGAGGGCAGCATCGGCCTGTTCTGAGCCGTCGATCGGAATCAGTACGTCACCGGGTAAATCGCGGTCTCGAACGGTCGTCGTCGGCTCGGGTACGATCGTGGTCGACACTGGGGCTCGCCGAACGACGGCCTCGCTCACACGACCGAGAAACGGGCTCGTGATCGGTGATTCGCCGTGACTTCCCAGGACGACGTGGTCGACGTCGTCGCTCGCGAGGGAGAGAATCTCCGTGTGTGGCGTTCCAGTTTTGAGGACCGTCTCTATTTTGCGACCGCGATCGTCAGCCCGCGTTGCCGCACGCTCGAGGATCTGCTCGCCGCGTTGTTTGGCGCGTTCTACCGAGGGCTGCTGTGATCCGACGACCGCCTCGTGATCGTGTGCGGGATCGACGACGTGCACCACAGTCAGCGACGAGTCGGGAAAGGACGCGAGGCAATACTCCAGTCCGGCGAAGGCGTGATCCGATCCGTCGATCGGAACGAGGACGTGTCGTGACATAGTGGTTCGTACACACCCCAAAGCGGGTTACTCCGGGAGCTACCACGTCGGCGAAAATAAAGGCACTCCGGCCGGGCAGCGCCATCGGATCGTCAGTTGCAGAGATAGTCCGAGTCTTCGGTACAGCGGGGGCACCTGGCTTTTGCAGACAGTGACAGCGCACACCTCGCCCTCGTTCGCCGTGAGTGCATCTTCGAACCGCGTCGCCGACTGGTCAGCGAATCGCAGCCACCCCTCGTGATTTTTCCTCGTTGACACCGTAGCCAATGGGGATGCAGGGGCTTCGCTGGACAAACCTGACCGAAGACGAGCGAAACGACTTCTTGAGCAATGGCGGGACCGGCGTTCTCACGTTCACGACCGACCGAGACGAGCCACCGGCGTCACTTCCCGTCTCCTACGGCTACTTCGCCGACGACGAGACGTTCTACTTTCGTCTCTCGTTTCCTCCCGGATCGTCCAAGAGCGATGCCATCGACAGCCCGGTGTCGTTCGTCACGTTCGGCCAGACGGACGACGGCTGGCGCAGCGTCGTCGCGACCGGGACGCTCGAGGAACTGGCTGACATGCCGTACGACTCGGTCGCCGTACAGGCGATGTGGGCGATCAGCATTCCAACGATCGACATATTCGACCGGCCGCGCGAAGAGATCGAATTTCGGGACTTCCGGCTGGATCCGGAGACGCTGACGGGCCGGAAAAGCGTCCCCGAGTGAACGAAAGCGACGACACGTCGAGGGATTAGCCTCGGTCCGGAGCGCGATCTCTGCTCAGCTCACCATCGGTTGCGACGGCGAGTTCGAGGACGAAGCTGGAAGACGAAACGATGTCGCCGATACCGACCGTCCCCACCGGATCGTCGACGACGCGGTTGGGGCACGCAGCGACCGTCGGCGTCGAGAGAACGCCATCTTCGGCCGTCTCGTCGAGGTGGTCGGCGAGGAGTTCGATTGCTTGTTGCCCCTTCGGTGAGGGTGCGTGGGCCAGTCCCGTCTCGAGATCCTCGGGAGACGTGATCTCACCCAGTGCGGCCTTCGTCGCCGCGTT
Organism: Halobacteria archaeon AArc-dxtr1; assembly: GCA_025517425.1. Lineage (NCBI taxonomy): Archaea > Methanobacteriati > Methanobacteriota > Halobacteria > Halobacteria archaeon AArc-dxtr1. The sequence continues at coordinate 1,387,556 of JAOPJY010000001.1, forward strand.
GATGGCCGAAAACTCGAGCCCCCGCGTGACTGCGTTCGGGCGTGGATACGAGTCCATCACGGCGAGGTGATACTCCATCGCGTGAAGCTGGACGCAGCCGACGCCCAGATCGTCCTGGATCGCATCGAGCATGCGGTAGTGGGTGAGGATTTCGTCGGGTTCGAACGGCGTCTCCTCGGTCGGCGTCGCCTCGGCGACCTCGTGGCCGGCGTCGTCGTGGAGGAGAGTAAGTTCGTGCGTGTCCGCGCCGACGACGTCCGCCTCGGGAAGAATCCACTCGTACATACTCTCTCGGAGATCCGTATCGTGGGTCACGGCGTACTCGATGTGGACCGGCAACTCACCGTCGCTGCCGGATTTGAGTCGCCGAATCACGTCGCGGGCGTGCCGGTGTGCTTGCTCGTAGTCTTCCTCGACGTGTTCGGGTGTGAGGTTGTGATAGCCGGCCAACAACGCCCCGTCGACGACGTCGCCGACCTGGTCGACGTGCGCGTCGAGATCACCGGCAACGAGGTCGAACTCCGGGGGCCGCGAGGCCGCGATGAACCGGGTGTCTTCGGTCGCCTGGACGCCGAAGAGTTCGTCGCCGACTCTGAACTCGAACACCCAGTTGATCTTCGTTCGATCCGTGTTGATGGCCTCGTGTAGCGGGATGAGGGCGACCTCGCGATCTTCGACCATCGGATACGACACTGCATCGGGGCGATCGAACATCGAGAGCTGCCGCTCCGAGATGAGATATGTGTACGTGATCGGGGACGCACCCAGCGACGAGACGAGATTGGTCATGATCCCCGTCTGCCCTCCCATCTGCTGACTGTCGGGCTCTAGCTCCGTCTCGAGGGTGGCCGCGAACGCGTCTGTCATTGCGACTTCGTCTCCTCGCCCGGCCGCCATCGTGTGCGTGATCGCCGTTGCGAGGTCCCGTTTCGACGCCAGCGGGCTCGGGGGATGGGTCTCGCCGGGCTCTGGCGGTCGTTCGAGGAACGACTCGACGTCCTCGTCGACGCGGACGATGGCGTCGACGTTCGCGTTGTACGCGACGAACACCGGTAGCCCGTCCAGTGCTCGAATATCGGACTCTAGCTGGGCGTATTCGTCTCCCATGACACGGAGTGCTCCCAGCCCCAGTGAGTTAATGCTATGCGTGCAGGGTTCGACAAAAAAGGCGACAGAGCCGGCGCTCACCCGGTGTCGGTCGCGGTGTCACGTATCAAGTGCATCGTCAGCCGAGATCCCGTCGTAGACGATCTTCTCGAGGGCATCGAGCAGTTGCATCGGATCCTCTCGTTGCCAAACGTTTCGTCCGACCGCCAGCCCCGCCACACCGGCGTCGATCGCGGCTTCGACGGTCGAGAGGAACTCCCGGTCGGTGGTCTTCGGGCCGCCGCTCAGGACGACCTTCATCGCTGCACCACACCGGACGGCGTGAGCCATCGCGTCCGTGCTTCCGGGATACTTTACCTTCGCGACGTCGGCCCCCAACTCGAGGGCGATCCGGGTGGCGTACGAGATGGTCCGTGGGTTCGTCTCGTTTGTGACGCCCTGTCCACGTGGATACGACCACATGACAACTGGGACGTCGTGTTCGCGAGCGGCCTCCTGTACGTCCCGAAACTCCTCGAACAGCTCAACCTCGTGGTTTGAGCCGCCGTAGACGGTAAATCCGACAGCATCTGCTCCAAGGTCGACGGCACGGTCGACCGACCAGGTGACCGCCGAGTCGGGTTCGCCCGACCACAGATCCGACGTTCCATTGACCTTCGCCAGGAGGGTCACATCGTCCTCGTAGCTCGGATAGTATCCCTCGGCAACGCCCTTCTGGACGGCTATCGCGGTAACGGCATCGTGAGTGGCAACGTCGAACACGGTCGCCGGATCCAGCTTCGACGGCACCGCCTCGAAATCGGCTGGGCCGTGCTCGAGGCCGTGGTCCATCGCGAGGATCAGTATCCGTCCGTCACGGACGAGAGGGGTGTCGTCGATCGGTATCATTCGCCGAGTTCTCCACCGAGGAGCGATAAACCGTTTGTGGGGTCGGCAGGGAGAGTTGCGTCGGTTGGAGTTCGAGAGCGTTCCCCGATAGAGGTAGGACTCGTCGGTGTCACCGGGGAACTCCCCCCTCGAGACGGGGACGGCGATTCTGGTCCCCCTCGACTTATTATCTCGCGAGTGGTCAACACGGCAGATCGATGAGTGTAAACACCGATATCCGCTGGTTAGAAGACGTCAGTAGCAAGGATTCGGGAGCCGTCGGTGGGAAGAGTGCGAATCTCGGCGAACTCGCCGACCTCGACGTTCCGGTATTACCGGGATTTACCACGACGGCTAATGCGTACGAGTACTACATCGAGCAGACAGGCATCTACGAGGCCATCGAATCGGAACTCGCCGGCCTGGACGTCGAAGACGTCTCGGACCTACAGCAGGGTGGAGAACGAATTCGAAGCCTGATTTCGGACGCGCAGATGCCAGCGGAGCTAGAATCTGCCATCGTCGATCGGTACGAGACGCTTGCACAGCGACTGGAGATTGCGGATCCCGAGGTAGCTGTCAGGAGTTCTGCGACCGCCGAGGACCTCCCGACGGCGTCGTTTGCGGGCCAGCAGGAGACGTTCCTGAACGTCGCCGGGACGACGGAGCTGCTCGAGTCGATCAAACACTGTTTCGCCTCGCTGTTTACCGATCGGGCGATCGTCTACCGCGAGACCAACGACTTCGATCACCTCGACGTCAAACTCGCCTGTACCGTCCAGAAGATGGGACGAGCAGATCTGGCGTCCTCGGGAGTGTTGTTCACCCTCGATCCCGACACCGGATTCGAGAACGTCGTCGTGATCGAGGCGGCCTACGGCTTCGGCGAGCCCGTCGTTCAGGGGGTCGTCGATCCCGACAGGTACGTCGTGTTCAAACCGACGAATGGCATCATCGAGAAGCAACTGGGTGGAAAGACCCAGCGCATGGTACGGCGCAACGGCGGCACCAAGCTGGAACCGGTTTCCGATGCGGATCAAGACGAGTTCGCGCTCTCGGACGATCGAATCCGGGAGCTCGCGACGTACGCGGCTCGTATCGAGAACCACTTCGACACCCCCCAGGACATCGAGTGGCTCGTCGACGGCGACCTCGACGAACTGTTCATCGTTCAGGCCCGGCCCGAGACGGTCCACGGTGCATCCGAAGGAAACGTCATCCGAACGTACGATCTGACGGAGAGCGCCGACGAAGTGTTAGATGGGATCGCGATCGGAAACGCCGTCGCGAGCGGCTCCGTCTGCGTCCTCGAGGACCACCGCGAAATGCACCGCGTCGAGGACGGCGACGTTCTCGTCACAGAGATGACCGACCCGGACTGGGTTCCCGTGATGAAGAAGGCGAGCGCGATCGTAACCGATCGGGGCGGCAAAACGTCACACGCGGCGATCGTCTCCCGAGAGCTCGGCGTCCCCGCGATCGTTCGAACCGGTAACGCGACCGGGACGCTGTCGAACGGCGACCCCGTAACGGTCGACTGTTCGACCGACGTTGGCCGAGTCTACGAGGGCGAACTCGACTACGAGGTCCGTGAGGAGGTGGTGGACGACCTCCCCGAAACCGACACCGAGGTCAAGTTGATCCTCGGCGATCCCGCACGGGCGTTTGCGCTCGCGAATCTCCCGGTCGATGGGGTCGGGCTGGCGCGCGAGGAGTTCATCGTAACCTCCCACGTCGGCTATCACCCCCTGGAACTACTCGACCGCGGGGAGGAAGAGCGATTTGTCGATGCGTTGAGAACCGGCATCGCGAAGATCGGCGCCGCTTTCTATCCGAACGACGTCCTCTTTCGGCTCAGCGACTTCAAGACCGACGAGTACCGTAACCTGGAGGGAGGCTGGAAGTACGAGCCGGACGAAGACAATCCGATGATCGGCTGGCGGGGGGCCTCACGCTACTACGACGAGGAGTTCCGCGACGCGTTCCGACTCGAGTGTGAGGCGCTGCGGCGCGTCCGTGAGGACGTCGGACTGGACAACGTCACCGTGATGGTCCCGTTCTGTCGCACACCCGAGGAGGGCGAGCGCGTCCTCGAGTTGATGACCGAGTACGGCCTGCCGCCGGAGGAGATGGACGTCTACGTGATGGCGGAGCTGCCCTCGAACATCGTCCTCGCAGATCGGTTTGCCGAGCTGTTCGACGGCTTTTCGATCGGGTCGAACGACCTCACGCAGTTGACGCTGGGTGTCGACCGGAATTCGGAGCAGCTCGCGCCGCTGTTCGACGAGGCAGACGAATCGGTCACGCGATCGATCGCGTCGTTGATCGAGACGGCACACCGTCACGACCGACCGGTCGGCATCTGCGGCGACGCACCGTCGACGATCCCGGAGTACGTCGAGTTCCTGCTCCAGGAAGATATCGATTCGATTTCGGTGTCGCCGGATGTCGCTATCGAGACGCTGCTTTCTGTAGCCGACCTCGAGGACGCGTAACTCGTGGCTCGCAGCTCGTGACTCACGGTCCGGAATCCATCCATGATCCGGGAGCCGTGATCACAGCTCGGTGAAAGGTTTACCACCCGTGTCGTGGGTAGTCGCACCGATGGCTCGTATGAGTACGACTCGAGCACCGACTCACGCGTCCCACGAGAGCAGCGCCCAACGGTGTCCGTCAGAGGAGGAAGATCGATGAAAGCCGTCGTCCTCGCCGGTGGCTACGCCACGCGGCTGTGGCCGATTACGAGACACCGGCCGAAGATGTTCCTCCCGCTCGGAGAGGCGACTGTTATCGAGCGCATCTACGCCGAGCTCGAGTCGGCAGATCGCATCGAGGAGGTGTACGTGAGCACGAACGAGCGGTTCGCTCCGGCGTTCGAGGCACAACTGGCCGACAGCGACTACGAAAAACCGCGACTCTCGATCGAACAAACCCGCGCCGAGGACGAGAAACTCGGCGTCGTCGGCGCGCTCGCCCAGCTGGTCGACCGCGAAGAAATCGACGACGACCTGCTGGTGATCGCCGGCGACAATATCTTCGATTTCGCGGTCGAGGACTTCCTCGAGTACTACGATCGGAAGGGCGCGCCGACGATAGCCGCCTACGACGTCGGCTCGCCCGAGCAGGCGACCGAGTACGGCGTCGTCGATCTCGAAGACGACCGCGTCGTCGGGTTCGAAGAGAAACCCGACGACCCCCCAGGGACGCGCGTCTCGATCGGCTGTTACGCGTTTCCGCGAGATTCGATCGAGTTACTACCGACGTATCTCGAGGAGGACAACGATCCCGACGAGCCGGGCTGGTTCGTCCAGTGGCTCCAGGCGAGAGAGCCGACGTACGCGTATACGTTCGGTGGGAGCTGGTTCGACATCGGGACACGAGAGAGTTATCTCGACGCCGTCGCCTGGAAACTCGATGGAGACTCGTACGTCGCCGATTCGGCGACCCTCGAGAACGCGACAGTCGGGTCGAACGCCCACGTCATGGCGAACGCGACGCTCGTCAATACCGACGTCGAACGGTCGGTCGTCTTCCCGAACGTGACGCTGGAGTCGACGACCGTCTCTCGGTCGATCGTCGACGAGAGCGTGAGTCTCGAGGGCACCGACCTCCACGACGCGATGATCGGCGCATACACACAGCTGCCGGGTGGGCCACAGGCCTAAGACCGCCTCTCTGGCGCGGACGCGAGCCATTGCTGCTCAGGACGGTTGCAGCCGTCGTCACGGTGAGTCGGCGCTGACTGGAACGCAAAACACTGGCGTATCGGCCTCGCGAACGACGTTCTCCGTGACGCTCCCGAGGAACCACTGTCCAATTCCGGTCCGGCCGTGGGTCCCCATAACGATCAGGTCGACATCGCGTTCGGTCGCGGACGTGAGAATGATGTCCGCCGGCGATCCGGACGTTATCGCCCCGGAAACGCTGACACCGGCGTCGATTGCCTGCTCTCGGACAGTCGCCATCGCGTCCTCGCCCTGTTGCTCGAGCGCGCCGAGAAGTTCGTCCGGCGCGTTCGCGGTGAGGGCACGGCTCGTATCGACGGAGTACACCGCGTGGATCATCGACTCCAGTCGGCTCGCCAGCGCGATGCCCCACTCGGTCGCGATGGCGGCGCCGTCGCTCCCGTCCGTCGGCAGGAGAAGGTCGTCGAAGGTGATCTCGTCGATTTCGCCTGCACCGGCGTTCGGCGGGACGGCGAGAACGGGCGTGCGCGCCGTTCGGAGGACGTTCTCCGTCACGCTACCGAGAAGCACTCTGTCCAATCCGTCCCGACCTTTCGTCCCCATAGCGATGAGGTCGATCTCGCGTCGGGTGGCGTACTCTCTGATCGACTGAAACGGCGTTCCGCGCGTGACGCTAGTCGTCACCTCGAGATCCGTATCGTGGGATCGTACCATCTCCGCGATGGTCTCGACTGCATCTTCTGCTTCGTCCTCGAGCGACGCGTACATCGACTCCGCTGCGTCGGTGATCCCCTCTACATCACTGCGAACGGCAACGACCGAGAGGACGTGTACGTCCGCGCCAGTTCGCGACGCCAGCGCAATTGCGCGTTTCGCTCCGGCGAGGGCGCCCTCGCTATTGTCCGTCGGAATCAGTATCGAGTCGATGAACCGGCTCATAGCTCCACATCGCTTCACCGCCACGACGCATAATTGTGTGGGGGTACCCCACCCGCAGACAGAGAGAAATCGGCTCGGTACCGAAGACAGACGTGACAGACTCGCCCTGCAGACAGGCGCGATCGACCCGTCAGTGGTCGCGGGTTAGTTCGCGGGCGATTACGTCGAGTAACTCCACGAGTTGCCGGGGCAAGAGGAACTGATCCCGAACGTGCTCACGTGCGTTCGCTCCAAACCTCGTCCGACGAGCGTCGTCCTCGAGTAGGTCGGCGATGCGATCGCCGGCTCCCTCCGCATCCTCCGGGTCGACGAGATACCCGGTTTCTCCGTCCACGACCTGCAGCGGGATGCCACCAACGTTCGATCCCACAACCGGCGTCCGCTTCCAGAGTGCCTCCGAAACGACGAGTCCGAACCCCTCGCGCAGCGACTTCTGAACGACGACGTCCGACTCGCGCTGCAAGACGTTCACGCCGATATCCGGCAGATCGGTCAGCACGTGAACATTCGGATCTGTCGCTGCCTCTTCGGCGACCTGTTCGTACAGCTCCAGCCCCTCCGGGTCGTCGCCAGCCATCCCACCGACCAGCGCGAGCTGGAGATCCGGGACGGTCTCGCAGGCACGACGGTACGCTGCCAGCGTCCCGAACTGATCCTTCCACGGGTCGAATCGGGAGATCTGTGTGACGAGCGGGTCCTCGAACGAGAGTGGATCCAGCCGGTCGCGCTCGGTTGCGACCGTGTTCTCGTCGAGCGACCGGTTCTTCTCCGTAACTGGATCGATCGACGGGTAGATGATGCTCGTGTCCGGAACCGCGGTGTCGCCGATATAGCTGGACCGGCTGAAGATTGCGTGATCGACGCGCTTCGTATACGCGGAGATGAAGGCGAGGTACTCGGGGGTCGGATCGGTGAGGTCGATGTGACAGCGCCAGACGATCGGCACGGTTGGCATGGCCTCTTCGAGATGATCGAGCATCCCCAACGGCTGTGGATCGTGGATGACGACGAGATCGTACTGGTCCTCGAGTTCGCGGGCGTTTTCCTCGTTGACGGCCCGATAGGTCGCTTTCATCGCCTCGGTCAGCGGCGGTCCGCTCCCTTGTAACGCATTGTGCATCGCCTTCGTGACTTCGAAAAACTCGTCGTCTGCGTCCATCACGAGCCAGTCGGTATCGATGCCAAGCGCGTTACAGACCGGGATGATCGATCGGAGCAGTTCAGCGACCCCGCCACCGGTCGCAGTCGAATTGATGTGAAGAATCCGCCACTCGGCCAGCGTATCGGCGAGTGACCGAAGCCGTTCGAGGCGCTGCTGACCAATCACGTGCATGTATGCGTCGATCGATTTGTTCGGAAGTGATGGTGCGTGCATCGGCCTGGCAGCCGTACAACGAGTAGGGGTATCAGTTGTGGGGAGGGGGTGCGGGCGATTGCGAGTGGAGAACGAGACGCCGTGGACACGACAGTGCTGCAGACGGCAGCGGATATCCTATCCAGGTAGGGAGCAGAGCCATGCCCATCGGTACCAATTGTAGTCCTATGCGACTCGCACACATCGGGCTGCTCGAGGAGTTCGGAAACCGCTCACTAACCATCCACGGGATCATGGTGCTCGCATTCGTCAATGCGGTGCTCGTCGGCCTGTTCGTTGGCGGCCAGGTGGGTGTGGTCTCGTTCGTCGCCCTGCTCAACTTCACCGCCGGACTGTGGATTGCACACACGATCCACTCGCTGGGGAACGCAGTTGGCGACGACGGGTACACGGGTGTGGTGAACGAACTGTTCCGCCCCGAAGAAGCGCCCGAGGAGGGATTCGACACCGGACGGTTCGGAAGATTTCTCGCTCTCGTAGCTGCCGTGACGACGGTGGCACTGTTGACGTCCGCGCAGGTGCTCTCGGGTGCAATCTTCCAGCTCGGCGTCGTCGCAATCGGGGCGATCGCACTCGTGACCGCCATCGTCGGCGTCCTCATCGCGCTAGGAGCCAGCTACGACGAGTCTCAGGCACAGACGGCGGCCGCGATCGACGGTCGAGACGAGCACACCGACGGCGCCGAGGGGGCGCCGACTCGGTAGTTCGGGATTGCCTCGACTGAGCAGTCAGCCCCATCCTGTTGGTCAGATCGAAGAGGCGGTAAAAAAGGCAGTCTCGGTCAGTTGTTCGACGATCCACCGCCCTCAATGGACGGGTCTGGGCCCGATCCGCCGTTGCCGTTTCCGTTTCCCGGCAAAAACGCCCAGACGAGGATCACGGCGAAGACGAGGGCACCGATAGCGACCATCTGAATCGCGCTGATCTCGATACCGAACCAGCCGAACACGACGCGGAGTTCGACGATGAACGGTGTCGACAGGGCGAGTGCGACCAGCAGCGCACCCTTCGAGATGCGCACTACGAGGTCACCCCGGCTAGTGAGAGGGTGGTGTCGACCGCTGGCGTCACAACCGTCGTGACGACGGCATCGAGCAGGAACATGGCGTCCTCAGCGGAATGGATGTGTACCGGCAGTTCGATCACGTCGGTACCGAACAGGCCGCCGCGCTCGATGATGCTCAGCAGCGGGAACGTGTACGCGAAGATGACGAGAACGATCGCGATTCCCGTCCACAGCTTGAGGTTGTCGAGTACGACCGGGGCGTCCTCAGGGCCAGAGAGTGTGTCTGCGTAGCCGTTGTCAGGGATCGAATCGCTCCGACCGTTGAGCGCCGTTCCGACCACGTTCGCGAAGAACAACACGAGCGAGAGGAACAACAGCGTCCCACCGAGTGCGACCTGGAGATCGAGTTCGCCGACGCTCCCGACTGCAGCCTCGAACTCGAAGCCTTCGTACTGCGGTTCGGCGGTACGACGTGGGATGCCGAGCAGTCCGCCGCGGTGCATCGCGTTGGACATGAACGTCATTCCGACGAACCAGAGCACGACCTGAACGAGGCCGACCGACCGGCTCCACAGCGCCCGTCCAGTCAGCTGCGGGAGGAACCAGTAGGTGACGGCCATAAACGTCAGCGCAACACCGGTCCCGACAGTGAGGTGGAAGTGACCCACGACCCAGAACGTGTTGTGAACGAGGTAGTTGATGTTCATCCCGGCGTTGATCATGCCGGAGAAACCGGCGGCGGCGAACATCAGGCCGGCCAGGGCCATCCCGGCGAAGACGGGGTCTCGCCAGGGCAGCGCCTTCAGCCAGCCGACGTAGCCCGTCCCGCCGCGCTGGCGGGCGCCGTGTTCCATACTTGCGACGACGGTAAACGCCGTCAGCAAGCTCGGAAGTAACAGGAACATCGTATTTGTCATCGCGATGAATTTGAACCCTTCTGAGATGCCGGGATCGAGATACTGGTGGTGGATCCCGGTCGGCACCGAGAGGAGCAAGAAGAGGACGAAGACGACGCGGGCAAGCGGGTCGCTAAACAGCTTCCCGCCGGAGATCTTCGGCAACATAATGTACCACATCATGTACGCTGGCATCAACCAGAAGTAGACGATCGGGTGGCCGAAGAACCAGAACAGGGTCCTGGTCAGCAGCGGATTGATCGTCTCGACCAGGCCGAGCGACCACGGCAGGATGAAGACCAGGAGAGCCACGGCGACGCCCAGCGTCGCGATGTACCACATGATCGTCGTCGTCAACACCATAAACGTCGGCAGTGGGATGCGCTCGTCGGGGTTCTCTGCTTTCCAGGCCAGCCACGACCGGATCCAGTCAACGCCAGCCAGCCACGTCCCAACGACGAACAGCACGAGGCCGAGATAGAACAGTGGGTGGGCCTGTAACGGCGCGTAGAAGGTAAACAGAACCGACGCGCTCAGTTCCGAACCCAGTAGCTCCGGCGGATTATCGAGGAACCCGGCGAAGATCGGGAGCGCTGCCATGACGGTGCCAAGCGACATCAGGCCGTACCACAGCCAGGTAAACCGGATGTCCTCGACGCCACGGTCGAGGCTGGTCGTCACCGCCCACGTGAAGATGCCGACGAGGAAGAAGATAGTGAACGTAATCACCAGGAACACACCGTGGGCGGTCAGAACGGTGTAGTAGTCCGCCGAGTCCATGAACCGGTAGACGTCGGTGCGGTGTAACGTCTGGACGAGCCCGAGCAGTCCACCGATCGCCAGGGCGAGGAACGAGCTGTAAAACGCCGCTCGAACCAGCTTCGCCTCAGCGGGGAACTGATCGAGGTAGGCGTTGCGTGTCTCACTCATCGTCGTCACCTCCGTTCTCTGCGTCAGCGTCGGGATCGACGACGCTCAGCGTTCCGCTCTCCTCGTAGTCGTCGACGGTGACGGTCCAGTCGTGGTCGCCCTCGCCGAGCTCCGCCGAATCGATCGGAACCGCCAGTTCGTAGGTTTCGCCACCGGCGATGGTGACGTCTTCCGTGATCGTTTCGTCGCCGATTTCGAACGCAATGGTCGTCTCGAGTTCGTCGAGCATTCGGTTCTCGACGGCGATCTCGACTGTCGTCTCGTTCCCGAGGTCGACCTCGCTGTCCGCGTCGACCGAGAGCTCGGTCATATCGAACTCGTCTTCGTCGACGACGGTGACCATCCCTTCCATGTCGTGATGCCCGGGACCGCAGTACTCGTTGCAGACGACGCCGTATTCGCCGGGTTCGTCGAACTCGACAGGCATCACGGACACCTCGCCGGGTATCGCCATCGTGTTGACGTTGGTCCCGACAAGGCTGAAGCTGTGAATAACGTCGCGGGATGTCACGTAGAACGTGACGTCACTGTCAGCAGGCACTTCGATGGGATCGGGGAGGTAACTGAACGTCTGAGCGACGACGTAGACCTCGTACTCGTTGTCGCCAACGTGTTCAACTCGCGGGTCGCCGAACCGCTCGTCGTCACCGAGCTCGGTCGGCTCGACGGTATCTTCCTGATCGGAGACCATCGTGATACCGAGGGCAACCGATCCGTAGGTAATCGTCGCGATGAACGCGACGATGAGAACCATCGCCGCGATTAACCACGCCTTCTCGTACGTGTGAATATTCATGCGATCCCCACCACCGTCCCAACGACAGTCGGGTCGTTACCGAGGAACTCGACGAAGTACATGAAAAACCACAGGAACACCAGTATCAGGAAATATAGGAGGATTAATACTAGCGTTCCGACAGGATCGAATTCGTCGTGGCCGATCTCGCGCACTCGACCCGATGTCTCTGTTTTCGGCTCCGTCTCTCCGGTCGCCTGGCTCATATGCCGGTCTTAGGAAAGGGGGTGCATTAATCGGGCGTGACGATCCCATCTCGTGGGAACAACAGCGGAGACTATGATGAGTCCTCCCTAACGACCCCGCATGTCACTCGAAGACCTCTCGCCGCGGGTCGGGCTTATCGTCGGCCTACTGGCGTTGCTACCGGTGTCGTGGTACGCCGTCGGCAGTTCCCTGTCGGCGGGAGCAGTGGCTGGACTAAACGTGCTGATAATTATCAGCTGTCTCTATATCGCCTTCCAGCCGGTGGCCACAGAGGGACACGGGCACGGTACCGACGACGCGTCGTAATGGAGCCCTTCCGTCGGCCCAGACCGCGTCCCGACCAGAGATCGGTGGGCTATCGGATGCGGTCAGTCAGCCACAGGGCGGCAACAACCACCGGTTTGACGACTGACGAAGACCAACTCCCACGCCAGTTACCCAACTCATGAGTCGACTCCCGAGTCGCTCTGGTCTCGAGGATACCCACGATCGATCAGCGTCGGAACGTGGTTCCGACGAGGGGTGTACGCTCTGTTCGTTGCCGACGCCGTCGACCCCCATTACCGATCCGAACGTCGATGGGGAGTTCTGCTGTCAAGGCTGTCTGGCAGTGTCACAGGCTTTGGACGACGCCGCAGTCGACGAAAAAGCGGTCCGCGCTCGAACCAGCACGGACTCGCCTGGCCTAGACGAACTCGACGGCGACGACGCGTTCCTCGCGGTCGATGGAATGCACTGTTCGACCTGCGAGGCGTTCCTCGAGACGCGTGCGGAGGATGCAGATGGCGTGTTGGGTGCGGAGGCGAGCTACGCGACGGATACGCTACGCGTGGTGTACGATGCCGACGTACTGGAGACGAGCGATCTTCCCGAGTTGCTCTCGGGATATGGCTACGAGGCACGCGATCGGGCAACCGGGAAAGCGGACGAACCGCGGGACGCCGCGCTCGTCAAATTCCTCGTTGGGGGCGGACTGTTCGGGATGATGGTGATGGTGTGGTATGCGGTCTTTCTCTATCCGACCTACTTCGGCTACGAGCCACTCGCTGAGTTCGGCAGCTACGACGGCTACTATCTCGTGGTGAACATCTGGCTGATGACGTCGTTCGTCCTCTTTTATACCGGCTGGCCGATCCTCCGAGGTGCGTACGTCAGTCTCCGGGCAGGAATGCCCAACATGGATCTGCTCGTCACGCTCGCCGCGGTGGGCTCGTACGCCTACAGCACCCTCGCCATGGGGCTCGGGCGGACGGATCTGTACTTCGACGTCACGGTCGCAGTCATCCTCGTCGTCACCGCCGGCACGTACTACGAAGGGCTGATCAAGCGCCGGGCTGCGGGACTGCTATCGGATCTCACGGCCGCCCAGGTCGAGGACGCTCGCCGGGCGAGCGATGGCGAACTGGTTTCGCTGGATGCGGTCGACCCCGGCGACAGACTGCTCGTCCAGCCCGGCGAGCGGGTCCCCCTCGACGGGGCGGTCGCCGAGGGGGCCGCAGCAGTCGACGAGTCACTGGTGACCGGAGAGTCACTCCCGGTCGAAAAGCAGTCCGGCGATCGCGTCCGCGGGGGAACGCTCGTAACGGATGCCCCCCTCGAGATCACAGTTGGCGCGGACGCCGAAAGTACCCACGATCGGCTCGTCTCCTTGCTGTGGTCGATTCAAAGTTCGCGGCCAGGAGTCCAGCGACTCGCGGACAAGCTTGCAACGATCTTCGTCCCGCTAGTCGTCGTTCTGGCAGGCGTCGCAACGCTCGCGTTGCTCGCAACTGGGTCGAGCCTGTCGACCGCGTTTCTGGTCGGCCTCACAGTCGTGATCGTCTCCTGTCCCTGCGCACTGGGACTGGCGACGCCACTGGCGATCGCCTCGGGTGTCCAGACGGCGGCCAAACGCGGGATCGTCGTCGCCGCCGAAACGATCTTCGAGGACGCACCAGAGGTCGACGTCGTCGTCCTCGACAAGACCGGAACGCTCACCGAGGGCACGATGAGAGTCGCTGCGGTATACGTCGACAATGAAGCCGATGAGAGCCAGGACGACGCTCCCGACACCACGGCAGTCCTTCGCCGGGCCGCGGCGGTCGAAGCGCTCTCCGAGCATCCGATCGGGGCTGCGATCGTTGAGCGGGCGCAGTCGGCAGGGGCCGAGTACGAAACGGCAGCCGTCGAGGGGTTCGAGCGCGACGTTCGAGGTGTGAGCGCGCTCGTCGGAGGTGATCGCGTCGCTGTTGGCCACCCGGACTTTTGTCGAGAGCAGGGGCTGTCGATTCCAGCCGCCCTCGAGTCGCGGGCCGAATCCATCCGAGCCGACGGCGCCGTGCCGGTCCTCGTCGGGTGGGACGGACGCGTGCGCGGTGCGATCGCCGTCGGCGACGCCCCACGGAGTAACTGGAAGCGTGCAGTCGAGAGCCTCGCAGCCGATCACGAGGTCGTCGTTCTGACCGGCGACGAGGGAGCCGCCGTCGAAACACTGCGTGAGGCCGACGGCGTTTCGGAGGTCTTCGCAGGCGTTCCCCCCGAAGCCAAAGCCGAGACCGTCCACCGACTGCGCAGTCGCGGCGTCGTGGCGATGGTCGGCGACGGGAGCAACGACGCCCCGGCACTCGCGGCTGCCGACGTCGGCATCGCCCTCGCCAGCGGGACGGAGCTCGCGACCGACGCCGCAGACGCCGTAATCGTCGGCGACGACCTCCAGGCCGTCGCCGAGACGTTCGACTTGGCCGGAGCAACCAACCGACGTATCCGACAGAATCTGGGCTGGGCGTTCCTCTACAACGCGATCGCGATCCCACTGGCGATTGCCGGGCTGCTCAATCCGTTGCTGGCGGCTGGGGCAATGGCAGCCAGTAGCCTGCTTGTCGTCTGTAACTCCGCACGCTCGCTTCGATAGCAGGCGTTCTCAGTCGTCACGGCACAGACGCAGAGCAGAACGCAGCGCGGACGTCACCGGTACGCTGCGAACTCCTCGCCAAAGAGTGCAAAGTAGCCGACGCCGACTAGCCCGATCACAGTCGCGACGGTAAAGGAAAGTTCCGGGCTGGCAAAGGCCCAAAGGGCACCCCCGAGGACGCCGCTGGGGATCACGATGGCGCCCCGGAGGAGGTAGTACGAACCGGTGACGCGTCCGCCGACACCGGCTTGTGCGGGGCCGACGATCAGCGCCTTGTGCGCCGGGAGCCCGGCAAATCGGAGGCCGGAGAACGCAAAGAGTGCGATCAGCACCCAGGCGTTCTCCGGCGCGAAGATCAGCATGACCGGGAAGATCGCGTAGACGAGGAAGCCGAGTCCAACGACGGGCTTGAGCCCGGTTCGCTCGGCGATGGTGGCGGCCGGCGCCATCGTTAGCAGGGCGACGAGCATCTCGACGCTCAACAGGACACCGAAGAACGCCGCCGGTGAGAGATCGACCGTCCCGACGACAGGCAGCGACAGCGAGAGCCCAATTCCCATCACCTGGGTAATGACGAGGATGAAGAAAGCGTAGACCATCCCGTTGGCGAAGCGAACCAGCGCGTCGGCGACGAGCAGTGGACGTAAGGGCTCGGGCAGCACCCGGAGGTCCGCGATGACCTGGCCGACTCCCTGGAACTGCTTGCCGACGGTGTCCGCATCGACCTCGTACAGCAGGTGCTGGGCGAGGGTTCCCAAAAGGGCGACGACGATGCCGAGTGCGAGCACCCACAGGAAGCCCGGCATGAGATCGTCGACGACGAGGACGGCAACGATCAGCGGGGCGAGCAGAAACGCTGTCCGGCGAAACGTCTCCGTGCTGGCGAACCCGCGTGCGAGCCGGTCCGGATCGGTGGCCTGCTTGACGATGGCGTAGTGGCCCCCGATGCCGAAGGATTTCCAGCACTGGGCCAACAGCAGGCCGACGAACACCCAGACCCACGGCTCGAGGACGAACGCGCCGAGGTCGATCGACGGGACGAACGCCGCCGCCAGCCAGATGGCGAAGCCGAACGTAGAGAGAAATCCGAAGACAGTGAGGGCGTACCGCGAACCGACACGGTCGGAGACGACCCCGCCGTAGTAGGGGTAGACGGCGCCGATGACGTTCCCGAGCGTCGCAAACAGACCGACGACGAAGCCGCCCGCGCCGAGGTAGACGAGGTAATCCGGCAGGAATCGGTTCGTCATCTGAAATCCCAGACTGAACGCGAACATCGCCAGCGACAGAACGAGAACGTCCCGCTCGAGCGAGAAGAACTGTCGAAACGCATCGAGTGGGGCAGCACTCTCGTTCGACTGGCTCACCATAGTGCGTCTCAGTTAGCAGGCCGTAAAAGTTCCAGTGGTGGCAGCTACCGGGAACGAGAGCGACGGGAGACTCCGCGTCCGAGCCGTTCACTCAGCAACAGGATCGTCATCTTCGAACCGGTCGATTCGCTCGATCGTTCGGATCTGTGAGGAATCGTACGAGGAACCCATCGAGATGAGGAAGCCGATGATCGCAGTGACGACCGCGATGGCGCCCAGCGCGACGATAGCGACCGGGAGGAGCGTCCCGGAGAGTACCTGTGCGGAGGTGAGCAACGCAATCGCCGTCACGACTGAAACCAACAAGAGAAGTCGACCGAATCGGCCGATATCGAGGGAAGCGTTCGGCCGGTCACGAGTGCGAAACAGTTCGTTTACGACGCCAGCGTACTCGTCGTCGCCAATTGCGTTCCCCAGCGAGTGGACCGAGTGAGCGACCCACAGCCCGGCGGTGATGTTGACCAGCGCGACGAACGAGACGAGACCGATCTGGCCGCCGACGAGCAGCCCGGCCAGTATCGCGTTGACGAACGCAAGTACCATGAGCCCGTGGACGACCAGCGAACGCGTACCGAACTCCTCGAGTAGCTCAATGTGTGCAAATCTCATGCGTAGACAGTCGCCATTCGACGGTATACCGCTGGTCCTTACACTTGCAGCCCCGGGCGAGTCAGCACACAGACACGACAGAGCTGAAGCGACCAAACTCTCAAGTAAGGGTGCCAACAGCGGGTTTCGACGACGGATGGGAAGAATCAACTGGGGCGGGTGTCCACCGGGAGCTAATGAGTATCGCGCGGTACGACCTTGATCCCGACGTTGACAGGAAATACGTCGCTGCGCTCTATATCAGCGCGCTGGCGCTTGCGATCGCGGGAGCCTTCTTCGGATTGCTGTACGCGCTCGGGGAGTTCGGCACCTACGTTCGCTCGCTGGGGTGGGCGGCCGGCTGGTACGCGCTTGCAGTGTACGTCGCATGGTGGACCGTCTACTACCGCTCGTCGAAGCGACCCGACCAGGCCGATCCGACGCTCACCGAGGATGCCTGCGTCGATCTGCCGGAGGGAAACGTCGTCACCCTCCGGACGTTTCTGACCTACAACACGCCCCGTGGACGGAGCTCAAACAAAGGGAAGGACCTCGCGGAGAAGGCCGCGAGAACGATCCAGAC
Organism: Halobacteria archaeon AArc-dxtr1; assembly: GCA_025517425.1. Taxonomy (NCBI): domain Archaea; kingdom Methanobacteriati; phylum Methanobacteriota; class Halobacteria; species Halobacteria archaeon AArc-dxtr1. The sequence goes on from JAOPJY010000001.1 coordinate 1,404,796, forward strand.
GGTCGGGGTGATCGTCGGTTTCTCGCTGCTCGTATTCTCGTTTACCCTGCAGATGCTGTACACCGAGTCGCCGGCCTACCACGAGGCACACATCTTCACGGCGGTGCTCGGCGTCCAGCTGATCGCCATCGCGAACTTCCTGATCGCCATCGACTCACTCGACACCACGACCAACGAGTTCGACGCGTTCAGCCCGGAGATGATCCACGAGCACAGACAGACGTTCTACGACCGCGGCATCGCCAACTACTACCGGGGGCTGTCGATTCTGGTCTTCTCGATGTTCCTGCTGACGATGATCGTACTGCCCGTCCTGACTGCGGTAGGCGTCCTCGCGTTCGCCTACTACGGCTACAACTACTGGTTCGGCTACACTGAGTATGCTTGAGGGAGCACTCTCTGCGGTCGTCCCGCTCGCGCTGCTGGCCGGCCTCCCGCCGGAGACGTACGCCATCGCGAGCGCGTTCGCGTGGGCCTTCTCGACGCTGTTCGTCAACCGCGGCCTCTCGCGGATGCGGGCGGCCGACGGCGAGAACGATATCTTCCTGGGGCTGGCAGCGAGCCTGCTCGTCGGCTGTCTCTTCCTCACGGCGGTCACGGTCGGTCGGTTCTCGCTGTCCGACGTCTCCCTGACGCTCGTCGCCGCCGGCGTGCTCACGTTCCCGGTCGGAACCGGCCTCTACTACTACACCGCCGAGCGCTACCGCGACCGCGCCGAGATAGCTGCCCAGTTCTCGAAGGTCAAACCGATCTTCTCGGTGCTTATCGCGCTCGTCTTCCTTCGGGAGGCGATCAGCTCGCTGATCTGGCTGGCCCTCGGGCTGATCGTCCTCGGTGTCTCCCTACTGCTGTGGGCGACGGTTCGCAGCCAGTTCAGCCTCGTGACGGCAGTGCTGGGGCTCGCGACCGCGCTGGCCTGGTCGGCCGGCGAGGGATTCATGGCCGTCGGCGTCGAGGGGACTTCCTCGCTGCTTGCGACCTACGTCGCCATCCTGACTGGCAGTCTCGTCTACCTGCTGGCGGTGTTTCCAGTGTTTGGCTCCGGCCTGGACCCACGGGGGGCGGTCGGGGAGGGGTGGCTGTTGCCGTTCGCCGGCCACGGACTGTTGAGCTTCGGGATCGCCTACACGCTGTTTTTCACCTCGATCGGCGAGATCGGACTGGCTCGCACGGCGCTGATCACCGCGTTCTGGCCGATGCTCGCGCTCGGAATTGGCTACCTCGTGGGCCGACTCACGGGCGACGGCGTCGACGAACGGATCGCCTTCCGACACCTGTTTCTGGCGGCCGGGTTTCTCGTCGCCGGCAGCGCAATCGCAGCAGTCTACTGATCCACACAGTCGGATTGCCCGCCATCTTTATTGGGCCACTCTCGAAGTGATCATCAACATGTCACGAGTTCCAGGCGAGCGTGCCATCGCGACCGCCCGACGTGACGTACTGCGGGCGGCCGGCGTCGGCACCGGCGCGCTGACGCTTGGACCGACAGCCGGGATCGGCCTCGTCGGCGCGGAGAACAGCGTCGATGAGACGACCCAGACGCCGCCGCGGCTGTCGGTCGAGGGCAATCGAATCGTCACCGACGACGGCGAGGACGTGACGCTTCGCGGGCTCAACGTCATCGACCCGAAGCGAGCGAACGGCTCGACGGCCGACCGCGGACGAACCCCAACGGAAACGATCGACCTGCTGACCGACGCGTCGGCGGGCTGGCACCCGGACGTAATCCGGGTTCCGGTCCAGCCGATCGACATCGGGGATCACGAGGCCGGACAGGCTCCAGAGCCGATCGCGTTCACCGCGGCGCAACTGGAGAGCTACCTCGATGAGCACCTCGACCCGGTCCTCAAGCAGTGTGCCGACGCCGGCGTCTATGCCATCGTCGACTTCCACCGCCACTGGCCGGAGGTGCAGTGGGGCGACGATGAGGCGGGGACGATAAACGAGACGCTGCAGGCAGAGACGCTTCAGTTCTGGGAGACCGTCGCGCCGCGGTACGCCGCCGACGACCACGTGCTCTACGAGGTGTACAACGAGCCGACCGAACCCGGGATGTGGGACTCGATCGAGGAGTCGTGGGTTCAGGACGTGTGGGAGCTCTATCTGGAGTTTATCCAGCCAGTTGTCGACGAGATCCGCACCCACACCGACACGGTCGTTCTGGTCGGCTCACCGGGATGGTCCTCGAGTCCCGAGGGAGCGCTGATCGAACCCGTGGCTGGCGAGAACGTCGGGTACACGTATCACGCCTACCCGGGCCACGAATCGAGCCAGCAGGGGGACTGGGAAGACTCCGCGATCAACGGCCAGGGCGTCGAGGCGGTCTACGAGGAGTACCCAGTGTTCGTCACCGAGTTCGGCTGGCGCGACTACGACGATAGCCTCGAAAGCGGGACGACCGCCGAATTTGGCGAGCCGTTCATGGAGTGGCTCGAATCCCACGACTCGATCCACTGGATGGCGTGGGTGGCCGACGTCTGGTGGGAACCGGCCATGTTCCAGCCCGGCTTCGACGGCACGTGTGACGATCCGCCCTGCGAGTGGGAACTGCTCGGGCGGGACGCCGGCTCCGAGGTCGATATGGGGGAGTATCTCCGCCAGGCGCTCGAGGTGGGTGGCGTCCCCGACAACTACTGGTCGGATGAAGACGGCGATGCGGACGGTGGCGGTAGAGGCGTAGACACCGGCGAGGAGGATGAAGACGAGACCGATAGTGGCAATGACGACGAGGATGGGTCAGAGGATTCCGTTGACGGAGGCGACGACGAGCCCGCCGACCAGCCGACCGGGAGCGGCGACCAGCCGAGCGATGACGGGAGCGGTGACGACGATTCCGACGCATCGGACGACTCCGTCCCCGGGTTCGGAATCGTTGCGACGGCTGCAGGGCTCGCCGGCGGGGCTGCGGTCGCGGCGCGGCGGCGACTGGACGGCGGCGAATCCGAGTAGGCGGCCGCACCGTCCCGCGAGACGCTCGCCGCGACCCCCACGATTTAGTCGCCAGCCACCGACCCGTCACACATGGGCTTCGACACCGCAGCGAAGACTGACGTCGACTCGGTCGTTCCGGAGGAAGCGGGCGGCATGTGGTTCCTCAAAGATGCACTCGAGAGCGAAGAGGTCGGGTTTACCGTCCTCGAACTCGAGCCGGGCGCTGAGGGGATGGAACACGACCACAGCGACGACGATCAGGAGGAGGTCTACTACGTCGTCGAGGGATCGATCACGGTCACGGTCGCGGACGAATCGGTCGAGCTCGGCCCCGAAGAAGCGATCCGACTCGATGCCGGCGAGACGCGCCAGATCGAAAACGACGGCGACGAGCGGGCCACGCTCGTGTTGGCGGGGGCACCGCTGTAATCGCTCCCGTGTAGGGCACCACTGTAATCGTGCCCGTGAGTGTACTACGAACCCGTGTAGGCGTCGTGCCGAGACGTCACCCGGGACAAATTGTGGTACCATCGACCACACCTAGTGTGTTTGGCCCCCCTGTTCCGTCTGCCGCCTACGACCGCGAGAACGGGCGGTTGGGGCGGGGCTTCAACATCCTTAACCGCGCTGATGGCCACGTTCTGCGTAATGCCACCGGCCATCGAGACGACGGACCTCGTCAAGGAGTACGGGGAGTTGCGGGCCTTACAGGAGCTGTCCCTGACCGTCGAGGAAGGCGAGTTCTTCGGCCTGCTCGGACCCAACGGTGCGGGCAAGACCACGTTCATCAACACGCTGGTCGGACTCGTGCGCAAGACCGGCGGCGAGGCGCGCGTGTTCGGCCACGACGTCGAGAGCGAGTACCAACAGGCCCGAGACGCGATCGGCCTCGCGCCCCAGGAGTTCAACGTCGACCGATTCTTTCCGATCAAGGAGGTACTGATGCACAAGGCTGGCTACCACGGCGTCTCCGAGGACGAGGCCGAACGCCGGGCCGAAGAGGTGTTAAAACGGGTCGGGATCTACGACAAGCGCCACGAGCGCTTCGACTGGCTCTCCGGCGGGATGAAGCGCCGGCTGTTGCTCGCGCGGGCGCTCGTGACCGATCCCGATCTGCTCATCCTGGACGAGCCGACGGCGGGCGTCGACGTCCAGTTGCGCCACGACCTCTGGGAGCTCGTCACCGAACTCAACGAGGAGGGAACGACGATCCTGCTGACGACTCACTACATCGAGGAGGCAGAACGCCTCTGTGACCGCGTCGCGATCATGAACGAGGGGCGGAAGGTGACCGTCGCGACGCCGGACGAACTGAAAACGCGCGGGACAGATACGATCTCGGTCCGGCTGGAATCGTCGATTACGTCGTCTGCAACAGCCGATCTCGAGGACGATCTGGGCGCCTACGCCCACGGAGTGTCGACGGCGGCCGACGGCCGCCTCGAGGTCCGCGTCGACGACGGCGGCTCGACTGCGCCACAGCTACTCCACGATCTGGAGGCCGCAGGCTACGAGATCGCAGACCTCGAAATCTCGCGGACCTCGCTCGAGGAGATCTTCGTCGACCTGACCAAAAGCGAGGACCGGACGGTGACGCGGTCGTCGGCCGGAACCGCTGGAGACGGCGAAGAGGAGAGCGCGCCAGCGGACGACTCAGTTGCCGAGCGCGAGCAGGAGGGGGTCGCCTGATGCTCTCGGTCGGCTTCCGGACGCTGTTCCGCCGGGAAGTGCTGCGATTCGTCCGTCGCCCGAAGAACACGTTCATGCCGCCGGCGATCACAAACGTGCTCTACTTCGCCGTCTTCGGGCTCATCCTGGGCGGTCGGATCGACGAACCCGTCGAGGGAATCGGCTACATTCTCTTTCTGGTTCCCGGGCTCGTGGTACTGGGAACGATCTCGAACTCCTTCGAGAACGCCTCCTTCTCGATCTTCCACGGCCGCTGGAACGAGTACATCCACGAGACGCTGACCTCGCCGCTGTCGTACGTCGAGATGGTCGTCGCCTACGTCGCCGCCAGCGCGGTTCGCGGACTGATCGTCGGCGTCATCATCGCGCTGATCGGTCGACTGTTCGTCCCGATCAGCATCGAGAACGGACTCTTCCTGGTGGCGACGATGGTCGTCATCGCGGCGCTGTTCGCAGCGTTTGGAATCATCGGCGGCCTCGTCGCCCGCGACTTCGACGACCTGACGGTGATGAACCAGTTCATCCTCCGACCGCTGGTCTTCTTCGGTGCGGTGTTTTACTCGCTGACGATGCTGCCGACGACCTGGCAGTACGTCTCGCTGCTGAACCCGATGGTCTATATGGTCGACAGCGTCCGGTACGGGTTACTGGGACACTCAGATATGTTCGAGGTGGCGCCGGCGGCGGTCGCCGACGTCGCCCCGTTGCTCTCGCTTGCAGTTCTGACGGGACTGACGCTGGTCGTGCTCGCGATCGACGTCTACTTGTTCAAGACGGGCTACGGGCTGACAGACTGAGTTCGAACTCGACGAGACCGAGCCGGTCGAACGCGACGTGATCACCGGCGACGACGAGATTACCGAGCTGCGCCACGGTAGCGGGCTCGGCCTCTGGCTCGTCAAGTGGACGGTCGAGACCTTCGGCGGGGAACTCTCGTTCGTCCGCAGCCGAGCCGGCGGAAGTCGGGTGCAGATACGGCTTCGGCGTTGCCAAGACGACGCGTCGTGTCTCTGAATCCATACGGTGGGCAAAGACCGTGAATCGACATCGCAAAGAGCAACTGTTTTGATCGTCGTCCCTCCCACAGTCAGGTATGGGAACTGACGACGAACGTGACAACTCGACGTGCGTAGACGGCGACGGCGGCGTTCTCGCCGAGTTACTCTCGGGCAACGAACGCCACATCGACGGCCTCGAAACGGATTATTTTGCAGCGGTACAGACTGGCCAGCACCCAGACGTCGTCACGGTTTGCTGTTCTGACTCTCGGGTACCCCAGGAGCGAATGTGGGGCACAGACGAGCCGGGAACTGTCTTCACCCCGAGCAATATCGGCAATCAGGTCTGGGACGACGATGACGGCGAGCGGATCGTCGATGGCGGCATGCTGTACCCAATCCACCACGCCGGAACTGACGCCGCAGTCGTCGTCGGTCACACAGGGTGTGGAGCGGTTACGGCGGCCTATCAGGTGGCGACCGGTGGGGATCGACCGGGACCCCGCGGCGTCGACAAGTGGGTCGACATGCTGGTTCCGGTCGTCGAAGACGGACTGGAGAGCGAACTGGTCGACGCGGACGCGCCCGTCGGCGAGGTCGTCAACCAGCTCGTCGAGTACAACGTCGACCGGCAGGCGCAGTTCCTCCGTGACTCCGACGATATCCCCGAAGACGTCTCTGTCTACGGCTTCGTCTACGACTTCCAGGGCGTCTACGGCGAAGAGCACGGACGGGCGTACCTGGTCAACGCAAACGGCGAGACCGATCCGGAGGCGATCGCAGCTGCGATTCCCGACGAGTTCGAAGGCGCGGTTCGGAGCCTGCTGTACTGATCGGGGTCGAACAGGCGTCGTCGCAGGAGCGTGTGGCGGTAAGCCTTTGCACGCCCGCTTCGAACGTCGGTATATGCGCTCGCTGTTCGACTCGGATCGGCAGTTCTACGCGATCGTCGGAGCGGCGACGATCGCCATCTTCGTGCTCGCACTCGTTGGTATCGCCGTCGTCGGTCCCGCAGGAGTGGGAACTCGCGAACTCGTCGGACTCGTTGCAGGCTTTATCGTGTTCATGTTCGTCTTCTTTATCTCGTACGCGATCAGACGGCTCGAAGACGCTGAGAACGTCTGAGGAAGCGGTTTTCCGCGCATTCTGATACGCCGACGAGAGTCACAAGGGTTATCAGTACCGAGCACCTCGATTCACAGGCAATGGCGAAAGGAACCGTTGATTTCTTCAACGACACTGGCGGCTACGGATTCATCGAGACTGAGGACGCGGACGACGACGTGTTCTTCCACATGGAAGACATCGGCGGCCCGGACCTTGAGGAAGGACAGGAGCTCGAGTTCGACATCGAGCAGGCCCCCAAGGGCCCACGCGCGACGAACGTCGAGCGCCTGTAAGGCGGATTCGTAAACGGTATCGACTCTTGACTGCAGCACTTTACACCTTCTAGCGACAGCACTGTCGGTAGTCACTGACTCTCCGCACAGCGCGCGCCCGACTCCGAACCGCTCAAGTACGCGACGCCGTTACCTACGCCCGTGTCGAAGCAGGTCCAGGATGTCGAGACGATCTTCTGTCACCAGGTCGGCGACGACTACCTCGTCGTCGTCCGACGGGACGGCACGCGGCTGTTCCGGGCGAAGCTCGGTCTCACCGAGACGGACGCGGGGCCGCGTCCGGCGAAGTTCCGGCTCAAGCGTGGGTCGAGCGAGGAGCCGCGCCAGCCCGACGAGTTCGTCGAACTCGCGCGCCGAGCGAAGCGGATTCGGCTCTCAGAGCAGACGTCGCCGTCGGCGCGTCGGCGATTTACCGAGATGCTGGCGGGGTACCAACTCGAGGAGAAGGCAAAGACCGTCCGGACCTGCCGGTACTGTGCCTCCGCAGGTCGATACTCGCCGGTGACGACCGATACGGCGGTCAAAGACGATGCAGACTGGATCTGCCAGGAGTGTGCGACTCAGGAGCTAGAGCGCCAGCTCTCCTACGCTGGGGGTGGGACGGTAACCGGCGCCGCCAAGGAGCGGTTAGAGGAGCTGATGCTTGAGGTCCAGGACTTAGAGCGAATCGTCAACCTGCTCAAGGGCCGACTCGATCCCGATTTAACGAAGTTCGATACCATCTCGGCGACGACCGACGAGGTCGATCCCGTTCGGGTCGACAGCCTCGACCTACACCCCGACCTCCAGGGACTGCTCGAGGATCGGTTCGAGACCCTGCTGCCGGTCCAGAGCCTCGCGGCTGAGAACGGGCTGTTCGACGGCGACGACCAACTCGTTGTTTCCGCGACCGCGACCGGAAAGACGCTGGTCGGGGAGATGACGGGGATCGACAGAGTGCTGAACGGAGAAGGGAAGATGCTCTTTCTCGTCCCGCTGGTCGCGCTTGCGAACCAGAAGTACGAGGACTTCAAAGAGGAGTACGGCCACCTCGTCGACGTCTCGATTCGCGTGGGTGCAAGCCGGATCGCAGACTCGGGAAACCAGTTCGATCCGAACGCTGACGTGATCGTCGGCACCTATGAGGGGATCGACCACGCCCTGCGGACGGGCAAGGAGATGGGCGATATCGGAACCGTCGTCATCGACGAAGTGCACACGCTAAAAGAGGACGAGCGGGGTCACCGGCTGGACGGGCTGATCTCGCGGTTGAAGTACACGTGCGAGCAGCGCGCCGCGCGTCGCGACGGCTACGATGGTGCCCAGTGGATCTACCTCTCGGCGACCGTCGGCAACCCCGAGCAGCTCACAGAAGCGTTGGAGGCAACGCTAGTCGAGTTCGAGGAGCGGCCGATTCCCATCGAGCGCCACGTCACGTTCGCGGACGGCCAGGAGAAGGTACGGGTAGCGAACAAGCTGGTCAGACGCGAGTTCGACACGGAGTCCTCGAAGGGGTATCGGGGCCAGACGATCATCTTCACGAACTCTCGCAGACGGTGTCACGAAATTTCGCGAAAGCTCGAGTACTCGGCCGCACCGTACCACGCCGGACTCGACTACAAGCGCCGCAAGCGCGTCGAGAAGCAGTTCGCAGACCAGGACTTAGCAGCCGTCGTGACGACCGCCGCGCTCGCGGCCGGCGTCGATTTCCCGGCCTCACAGGTCGTTTTCGACTCGCTGGCGATGGGGATCGAATGGCTCTCGGTTCAGGAGTTTCATCAGATGCTCGGGCGCGCAGGCCGGCCGGACTACCACGACGAGGGGAAGGTGTACGTCTTAGTCGAGCCCGACTGTTCGTACCACAACTCGATGGAGATGACCGAAGACGAGGTCGCGTTCAAGCTCCTGAAGGGGGAGATGGAATCGGTAATGACCTACTACGACGAGGGAGCCGCAGTCGAGGAGACGCTCGCGAACGTCACCGTCGGCGGAAAGGCCGCAAAGCAGCTCAACGACCGGATGCTCGGCGACGTGCCGACGAAACACGCCGTCGGCAAGCTGTTGCAGTACGACTTCATCGACGGCTTCGAGCCGACGCCGCTGGGACGGGTCATCACCGAGCACTTCTTAGATCCCGGCGCGGCGTTTACCCTGCTCGACGGGATTCGAAAAGACGCCCACCCGAACGAACTGGTCGCGGACATCGAACTCCGAGACACGGAGCTGTAAACCCGTCGAGTCGGGTGAGCCCCACCGCGTCAGAAGGCGACGCCGAACACCGACAGGACGACGACGAGCACGGCACCCGGCAGTCCCCCGAGTGCGACGATCGCCAGCGCGAGCGGACCCACGGAAAGCGAGATACCGAGGAGCCACTGCGCGAGAAACAGGCCCAGTAAGCCGACGGCAGCGTTGACGATGAGCGGACGCACCGCCTCAACGAGCACTGAGATGCCGAGGACGAGCACGAGAACCACGGCGAGGACCAGGATCTCGATGCCAGTGACCATGTCCGGGCATCACCAACCGGGCTGGTAAGTCGTTCGGTGGAAGGGGTCCGCTTTCGCGCCGGCGGAACGAAACCCTTTATGGGGTCCGGGTAAAAGTGAGGGTACGGGATCGTGGGTTAGCTTGGTATACTTCGGGCCTTGGGTGCCCGTGACCCCGGTTCAAATCCGGGCGATCCCACTACTTTTGCGCCGAACAAACTCGTGAGGCGCAAACTCGTCACATCGGCCGATTTGAATCAGGGAGATGAGCGGAGCGAATCGACCGTGGTTCAAATCCGGGCGATCCCATCTTACTGCTGGGAGCAATTCCGCGAACAGCGCTGCCCGAAAGCAGCGACTACACCCGAAGAGACGAGCCGCGTCGTTTCGGTGCAGTGTTCCCCACTAGAATTTGATTGTTAGCAGCGTTGGTCAACACGACCCGTGCGAGAGTGAGAGAAGATAATTGTACTGAAACCACCGAAATAGCGTATTACATGCCACCCGCATCCGAAAGTCGGTGGGAAACAGTGGGCGGCGAACGCCACATGCAATATTATCTTAAACAGGAGCGTACGGTCAGAAATGGTATCTTTCTTCATAGAACATAATCCGTGATAGACCGACGAATTGCCATAATCTTTTTAATCGCTGGTTACGAGCATACGACCATGTCCAAAGAACGGACTGACGATGCAAGTTCCTCCAGTGTCAATACTCGTAAACGTTTCCTGCAAGGACTCGGTGCCGCAGGAGCCGTCGGACTCGCCGGCTGTCTCGGTGACGACGACGAGAACGGCGACGACGACAACGGAGAGGACGATCCAAACGGGAACGGCCCAGAGAACGGCAATGGCCCAGAAAACGGCAACGGCGACCCAGAGCCAGAGCAGACCTACTGGTTCCGCGACATCGACGCTGACGCCGACCCAGACGCTGCCACTGACTGGGACAACTACGAGGAGACTGAGATCTTCAGTTCGGACGAAGTCGACGGCGAGCTGATGGCCATCGACGTCGACCCCGAGGGTCGCGTCTGGTACATCGACCGCGGTGAGGGCTTCGTCGCTTCCGGTGACGGTACCTGTGACATCGGCTACATCGACCCGGACACGGAAGAGCACACGCACGCGCTCGAACTCGACGTCATCTTCAGCGGTGACGATGTCACGGATCCCGGTGACACCTCGATCGCCCGCGAGCTGGGTGGACAGAGCGTCGCGATCTGTCCGAACTTCGAGGAGACCAACCACGTCTACGTCTTCTATCACCCCTCCAGCGAGGACCAGGAGGTCCTCGACAACCCGTACGCTGACGGACTTCACCTGGTCTACCAGGAAGTCGTCCGCTTCGAATTCGACGGCGAAGTGCTCGACCCCGACTCGGAAGAGCGCATCATCGGTATCCCACACCAGCAGACTAACTGCTGTCACCACGGTGGCTACCTCGAGTTCGGCCCCGAGGGCCACCTCTGGATCTCGACGGGTGACAACGCGAACAACGTCGGTAACCCCGACAGCGAGGTCAACTGGTCGATGACCGACGAGCGAGACGGCGACGTCCACGGCCGTCCCGCCGCAGCCTCGGACGCCCAGCGAACGTCGGCCAACACGGCCGACCTCCGCGGGAAGATCCTGCGCATCACGCCGACCGAAGACGGCGAGGAAGGCGAAATGTACGAGGTTCCGGATGGGAACCTCCAAGAGTGGTACTCCGACAAGATGGGCGAGGACTACTCGGACGACGAGATCCTGCCCGAAATCTACGCGATGGGCTTCCGGAACCCGTTCGTCATCTCGCTGGACTCCCACACCGGCTCGCTGTTCACCGGTTCGTACGGGAACGACGCGGGCTCGGTCGAATTCGAGCTCGGTATGCAGGGCCAGGCCGACTACCACCTGTTCTGTGAGCCAGGTAACGCCGGCTACCCGTACTTCCGTGGCTACTACCCCTACCGCGACTACGACTTCGAGAACGACCAGCACGGTCAGCCGTTCTGGTTCGACAACCTGCGCAACCGCTCGCCGAACAACACTGGTATCGAGAACATCCCGAACGTCACGCCCGGTATCATCTGGCATCCCCAGGGCTTCGACGGCTACGAGGACGCCCCCGCCTGGATGGACATGCCCCGTCCCGGCGAGGTCACCTGGGACGAACTCGACGCTGGCGGCTCCGCCGACCCCGGCGTCATCTACCGCCACTCCGACGAGCACGGCGAGGGCGCGCTTGACCCGTACTTCGAGGGCAAGCTGTTCTTCATGAACCCCTCGAACGCGGACAACATCCGCTACATGTCGTTCAACGACGACGGCAGCCTCGAGATCCACGACTTCCTGCCAGACAACGGCATCGGCGGCGCCTACGACATGGACGTTCTGCCAGACGGCCGCATCGTCTTCATGGGCATGTACTCCGGCATCCACCTCGTCGAGTACACCGGATAACGAGTCTCACGGAAGCGTTCCGCGGACGATTTTTTCGAGACAGTAGCTGTCGTCAGTGCGTTCACACTGAGTACCGACATCGCTCTGATAGAGAGCGGTTCGCTCATCAGTCGCAAAATCACGGGCACGATGGGATTCGAACCCACGACCGTCGGATTAGAAGTCCGACGCTCTATCCAGACTGAGCTACGTGCCCTCACGTACGAGTCGACGACGGAGTGGTATAAGCAGTTGGGATTCCAAGCGGCTATGGCCCCAAAACCCGGTTGTAGGGTAGTTGGGCGCCCGTTCGGTCGAGCCACAACACAGCCCTTATGCGAGTCAGCCGTGTACTCGTCTCCGATGCACGTCATCGGAACGGTGGGGTTGCCCGGCAGCGGGAAGGGTGAAGCCGCAGCCGTCGCGCGCCAGGAGGGGATCCCGGTAGTGACGATGGGCGACGTCGTTCGCGCCGAGACCGAAGATCGAGGACTGGATCCAACGAAAGATCACGGCACCGTCGCACAGGCATTGCGCGAGGAGAACGGGCCGGCAGCGATCGCCGAACGGTCACTCCCGATGATCGAGGAGTTCCTCGAGACGGAGCCGACTGTCCTCGTCGACGGAATTCGCTCGGACGTCGAAGTCGACGTCTTCGAGGCGGAGTTCGGGGCGGCGTTCACGCTCGTCAGCGTCGAAGCACCGTTCGAGATCCGCGCCGAACGGATCGGTACGCGCGGCCGAGACGCGGACGAAGACGACGGCGGCGAGTCCCTCGCGGCCCGAGACGAGCGCGAGCGCGGCTTCGGGATGGAGGAGGCGATGGCACGCGCCGACGTCGTCATCGAGAACACTGAGTCGCTGTCGGCGTTCCAGGATCGGGTTCGCGATATCGTCACCGACAAACACACCCAGACGGATGGAAACCGGGTAGAACAACGATGAGTAGCGAGACGACGGACGGGGGCGTCTATCGCGTTCACGTCGAGATCACTGCTCCCGTCTACGATACCGAGGTGACCGCCCGCGTCGCAGACGCGGTCGCGAACATCTTCCCAGGCGCCGACCTCGAAGAGAGCCACGGCGAAATCAGGGGAGAGACCCACTCGCTTTCGCACCTCTCGGAACTCCTCCATCGCCAGGAGATTCTTGACACTGCCCGCGGCGAGTTCTTCGAGCGCCGGCAAGGCGATACGTTCTCGTTCGCGCTCAAGAAGCAAGCCGCGTTCGAAGGCCGCGTGAACTTCTCGGTCGGCGAACCAGACGAACTCGGCGAGATCGCAGTTCGGGTTCGTGTCGACGAGCCAGACGTCGAGCCCTACGTCGACCACGTCGCTCCACCGACGGAGGACGGGCGACCCGTTACGGAGTGACGTCCTCGCAATCGTCGCGCCAACAACGTTGTGCTGTGTGAGATTATCACGTGGGTAGGTCTGCCAACACACATATATAGGTGAATTATAATATATGGGTCATGACTCGATCGGAGCCGTCCGAGCTAGTACTGAAACGGTACGCAAATCGCAGACGGTTCCTACAGGGTGTCGGAACGGCCGGAATTGTCGGCGCTGCCGGCTGTCTGGGCGACGATAACGGCGATGATACGGGTGAAGACGACGACCCCAACGGTGGAGACGGTCCGTTTTTCGAGGTCAGTGATCTCTCGCCCGGAGAGACGACCGTTATGGAAACAGCCGACCTCTCGGTCACTGCGACGATCACGAACACGGGAGACGACGAGGGGACGCAGGACGTTTCGCTGCGGGTAGCCGGCACGACGCGGGCCAGCGAGACGATCACGCTCGGTCACGGCGAAAACGAGGAGGTGTCGCTCGACACCACCGAAGTAGCGATCGGCGATCACGAGTACGGAATCTACTCGACGGACGACGCGGAAACGGCGACTCTCACGGTCGAAGGGGAGGATCGGATGGGCGACGATCCGGCGGTGCTGGTGTTCTCGGCGACCGATGGGTTCCGCCACGCGAACATCGAGGACGGGAACGAACGGATCACCGAAATGGGATCGGAGATGATCGAACGCCACGCAGCCGTCCGCGAGACGGAAGCCGACTCGGTTACGTTCGACGTGATCGACGATCCCGGCGGCGACGCCTCCGAGTTTCCCGACGACGCCTCCGAACTCGACGCGTACGACGTCGTCGTCTGGAACAACACGACCGGTGATCTGCTGGACGACGAGCAGCAGGCGGCGTTCGAAGCATACATCGAGAACGGCGGCGGCTTCGCGGGAATCCACTCTGCCTCGGATACCCACTACGACTGGGAGTGGTACGGCGAGCTCGTTGGCGCGTACTTCGAACACCACCCGCCCGGAACCCACGACGCCGAGTTGAAGGTCACCGACAGCGTCCATCCGTCGACAGAGTTCCTCCCGGCAGTCTGGGAGCGCCACGACGAGTGGTACGACTTCGATCGCAATCCCCGCGGGGACGTTCACGTGCTCGCAACGCTCGACGAGGATACGTACGAGGGAGCCGAGATGGACAACGGCCGCGTCGATCATCCGATTGCCTGGTGTCAGGAGGTCGAGAATGGTCGGTCGTGGTACACCGCGAGCGGGCATACGAGCGAGAGCTGGGAAGAAGACGAGTTCGTCGAACACGCGATGAACGGTATCATGTGGGCCGCAGGCTGGCTCGAGGGCGACGCCAGCGCCACCGTCTGGGATAGCTACGAGCGGACCGAACTCGCCGGCGGCCTCGACGAGCCGATGTCGATGAGTATCGGCCCGGACCAGCGCGTCTTCTGCATCCTCCGGGGCGGGGAGGTGATCTCGATCGATCCAGACACCGGCGAGGTGACGACCGCACTCGAACTCGACGTCTGGCATCAGGAAGAAGACGGCGGACTAGGGCTGGCCCACGATCCGAACTTCGAGGAGACGGGTTGGATCTACATCTACTACTCGGTAGCGAACGACGATCTCGATCCGGACGAAGAGATGCCGTACAACCTCTTGGCACGCTTCGACGCCGACGGCGCCGTACTCGATCCCGACTCGGAGGTCGAACTCCTTCGAGTCATCGAACAGCGAAACGAGTCCCCGGATGCGACCGGCCACTCCGCAGGCGAGATCCAGTTCGGGCCGGACGGGGTACTTTACCTCTCGACCGGTGACGACGTGACGCCGTTCGAGTCCGACGGGTTCACCCCAATCGACGAGACCAACACTGAACAAGAACAGTACGCAGACGCCCAGGGAACCTCCGCGGACACCTCCGATCTACGCGGCAGTATCTTGCGGATCGTCCCAGAGGCGGACGGCTCGTACACGATTCCCGACGGGAATTTCAAGGAGTGGTGGGAAGGCGAAACCGGCGAGACGTTCGACGACGACGTCGTTCGGCCGGAGATCTTCGCGATGGGCTTTCGAAATCCGTTCCGATTCAGCGTCGACCCCGAAACCGGATGGCTCTACATGGGTGACTACGGCCCGGACTCGCTGACGTGGAATGCAGACCGCGGACCGATCGGCATCCGCGAGTACAACCAGATTCGCGAACCCGGGTTCTACGGCTTTCCGTACGTTCGCGGCCCGAACTATCCCTACATCGACTACGACTTCGAAACCGGCGAGTCCGGTGACCCCTTCGACCCCGACGGGCCGATCAACGATTCTCCGAACAACCACGGTCTCGAAGAGCTGCCGCCGGTCCCCGAGGCGACGTTGCACGTTCCTACGGACTGGAACAACTACCTCGACGCTCCGGACAGCGATGTCTGGAACGTCCCCGACGAAATTCCGTGGCCACAGCTGACCGATCGCGCGCCCAACGGCGGTCCGCTCGTCCGGCTCCCAGAGACGCTCGACGACGGCGCCCTACCAGAGTACTTCGAGGGTAAGTGGTTCATCGGTGAGTGGAACACGGGCAACTTCAAGTACGTCTCATTCGACGAGGACGGCGAGGTGACCGAGATCTCCGAATTCCTCTCGGATCTCGACCTCTCCGCACCGCACGACATGGAGATCGGGCCAGCAGGCCGGTTCTACTACGTCGATTACGATCAGAACGCGATCTACCGAATCGACGCCGACGGCGAGTAGCGTCGACGAAAATCGATGTCGACGGCGAGTAGCTTCTAGAAGGGGTGAAGTGAGCAGAAATCGGCGGTACGGAACGCGATATGAGCGTTAGCCGAACGGGCCGCCACCCATGCCGCCCATTCCGCCACCACCGCCACCGCCTTGCATCTGCTTCATCATCCGCTGCATCTCCTTTTCGGAACCCATCCCCTGGAACTGTTTGATCGTCCGCTCCATCATCTTGTACTGCTGGAGTAGCTCCCGGACCGACTCCTCGCTCGTCCCGGAGCCCCGAGCGATCCGTTCGACCTGACTCGCGCCGATGGCTTTGGGATACTCCTTTTCGGCGTCGGTCATCGAGTCCATAATGACGCTGAACGTGCGCATCCGGTCCTGGGTGACGTCCATCGCGTCGTCGGGAAGCTGGTCTTTGATCCCGCCGCCGAAGCCGGGGATCATATCCATCACCTGATCGAGGGGCCCCATATTGTTCATCGCCTCCATCTGCTTTTGCATGTCGTTCAGGGTGAACTGACCCTGGAGCATGTCCTCGGGGTCCCAGTCGTCGTCTTCGATCTGGGTCTGCTCCATCGCGCGCTCGACGCGCTCTGCGAGCTGTCCCAGATCGCCCATCCCGAGCAGCCGCGAAATGAAGCCGTCGGGCTCGAAGCGCTCGACGTCCTGTACTTCCTCACCGGTGCCAAGGAAAGCGATCGAAGAGTCGGTCTGGTCGACGGCGGTCAGCGCCCCGCCACCCTTGGCAGTACCATCCAGTTTCGTGATGACGACGCCGTCGATGCCGATCGACTCGTCGAACTGCTGGGCCTGCTCTTTGGCACCCTGACCGATCGCCGCGTCGAGAACCAGCAGCGAGGTATCGGGCTCGACGACGCCCTCGATCTCCTCGATCTCGTCGATCAAGTCGTCCTCTAAGGCGTGGCGACCCGCAGTGTCGACGATGTGGACGTCGGCCTCGCTGGTCTCCTCGAGCCCCTTGCGGGCGATCTCGACGGGGTCGTCGTTATCCGGGTTGCCGTAGAAGTCGACCTCGGCGCGGCCAGCCATCTGTTCGGCCTGGTCGTAGGCGCCGGGTCGGAAGGTGTCGGTCTGGATGACGGCGGGTTTGAGGCCTTTCGTCGAGAACCACCAGGCCATCTTCGCGGCGGAGGTGGTCTTCCCCGACCCCTGCAGACCGGCAAGCAGGATCGTCTGCTTCTCTAGGGGAAGCTCGGTCGACTCGCCGATGAGACCGACGAGTTCCTCGTAGACGATGCGGAGGACGAAGTCCCGGGCGGGCGTTCCCGCCGGTGGCTCTTCCTCTAGGGCCCGCGTCTTGATGTTATCCGACAGCTCCATGACGAGGGAGACGTCGACGTCGGCGGAGAGCAGCGATCGCTGGATCTCCTTGACGATCTCCTCGACGTCTTCCTCGGAGATGCGGGATTTGCCGCGCAGTTTGTCGAGAGTGCCCCGCAGGGAACTCTCGAGATCGTCGAGTACCATTTGCTCGGTGTACGAGACGGCGGCGTTAAAGCCTTTTTCTGTAGCGAGTGCAGCGACCGAGGCTCACACACCCAGTAGTACGGCCAGCGCGATCCGAGCCGGGAGGTAGCCGACGAACAGAGAGAGGACGAGCACGGTGACGGTCTTCTGGACGCGTTTTTCGTACTCCGTAAGTTCGTCACTGTCAGTCCCAGCGATCTGCAGGGCGCGAACGGGTCGGAGATACAGCGGCGTCTCGGGGTGGTTCGGCGGCTGCTGGTGTAGGGAACGCTCTCGCAGTCGCCGTTGTTTCCAGAACGACCAGACGACGTATCCGACCATCGAAACCGCCGTTCCGGTAAGTGACAACAGCCACACCCACCCGGTGATCGGATCTTCGAGGTGTGGCTGATCGACGAACGGTTCGTCGGACGCTATGAGCAAGACCACGACCAGCGCAATCATAGAGAGAAGGGTCAACAGGAAGAACGCGAGCGCAGTCCGAACGAACAGTCCGCCCAGATCCGGCGGGATGACGAGCCTGTGGACCCAGGATCGGTCCGCACCCTCGTCGTCCCCGCCGCTAGTTTCATTGTCCCACCCATCACCATTGTTGACCCAACCGTCGTCATCGTCGCCCCACCGATCGCCATCCTCGTCCCATCCATCGTCTTCGTCGTCACCGTCTGACCCGATTCGGATGCTCATGCGTGAGAGATACCTTGGCTGTTGACCGTCTCTTGGAACGCACTATACTAAACAGTGAACGATATTGGAGCGAGACGAAAACCGGGTCAGGTCACGGGGACCGAGACGCCGCGTTCGACGAACTGTCGGCAATCTCAACGCCGCTGTCAGCAGATACTTGGCTCTGTCAGAGAGAGTATCGGGTATGACGAGCGATAGGCGAACCACGGTCGAACTCGCCGAGGACGAGTCGATCACCGTCACCAACGAGGACGGGCTCTACGTTGCGGAGGATTCGAAGACGGGGATCTCCAGCCAGGGGAAAACCGAGGAGGCGGCGCTCTCGAACCTCGCGACGGCGCTCGAGACGTACTACGAGGGGAAAGACGAACGAGACGACTGGCTCTGACCTGCCAAGCTGTTGTGGTCTCGAGACTACGTCGCGTCCACGACGGCGACGCCGGGAATTTCGGGAGTGTGCTGGCACGAGCAACCGCCACACCGCCCCAGTTATTTGACGCCGCCCGTGGACGGACGGCACATGAAAGAGTACGGCGTCGTCGTTCTCGGCGGCGGATCAGGCTCGCAGGTGGCCACCGCCGCGGCCGAGGCAGGGTACGAGGCAGCCGTCGTCGAGCCCGGCCCGCTGGGCGGCGCCTGTATCACCAGAGGGTGCGTGCCGACGAAGGCGCTGATCCACCGCGCGGATCTGATAACGGAGATCCAGGATGCCGACCGGTTCGGCATCGACGCCGCCGTCGAGGACGTTCGGTACGACGAGATTACGACCTCGGTGCACGAGACGGTCTTCGAGAAGGCCGAAAACCAGCGCGAAGCGCTCTCGGAGGCAGAACACGTCACGCTCTACGAGGCTGCCGGCCGGTTCGTCGACGAGCGCACGATCGAACTCGCCGACGATCTCGAGACGTTGAGAGGGGATGATGACGAGGGCAATGACCGCGAGCGAATCCGGGGCGAACACGTCGTCGTCGCGGTCGGCTCCCGGCCGGCAGCGCCGCCGATCGACGGCCTTGATGCGGTCGACTACCTCACCAGTGACGACGCACTCTATCTCGAAGAGCGCCCCGACAGTCTGGTGATCGTCGGTGGCGGCTACATCGGCGCCGAGCTCGGCTACTTCTTCGGCGCGGTAGGCACCCAGGTTTCGATCGTCGGTCGGAGCGACCATCTGGTCCCCCGCGAGGACGAGGCCGCAAGCGAGGTGGTCGAGCGGTCGCTCGCGGAGTACTGCGAGCTCTACACGGGATACGAGGCGTCAGCAGTGGCAGAGGACGGGGACGGCGTCTCGGTGACGATCGAGGGCGTCTCAGGCGAGGAGTCAGAGACCATCGAAGCCAACCAACTCCTGGTTGCCGCGGGCCGGAAACCGAACACGGACCTGCTCGACCTCGAAGCGACCGGCCTCGAGCCCGAAGACGACGGCTCGATCGCGGTGGACGACCGGCTCGAGACCGACGTCGAGAGGATCTGGGCGCTCGGCGACGTCACAGGCGAGTATCCGTTCAAACACGTCGCCGACTACGAGTCCGAAATCGTTGCGGCGAACGTCATCGAGTCGGCGGCGGAGACGGTCGACTACGCGGGTGTTCCACACGCCATCTTCACCTCGCCGCAGGTCGCGAGCGTCGGCGAGACCGAGTCGGCGCTTCAGGAGGCAGAGCGAGAGTATGAGTCGGTGACCGTGGAGTACGTCGCCGCCCCAATGGGGATGGTGCTCGATCCCGACGATGGGTTCGTAAAAATTCTCGCAGCGCCTGACGGAGAGGTGCTTGGCTGTCACGTCGTCGGCCCGCAGGCGTCGACGCTGATCCACGAGGTCGCCGGATTCGTCCGGCGTGGCGAGGGGACGGTCGACGCGCTCGCCGACGTCGTCCGCGTCCACCCGGCACTAAACGAGGTGTTGGGGAAGGCAGTCGATGATCTTGCAGGCGTTACGTACTCGACTGCGCCGGACTGGCAGGACGTGGCCGGTGAGTGAAGAGGCAGACAGGCCACAGGTCGATTCGGCGTCCGTGCCGTCTTGGCCCTACGTGTCGCCGGTTTCGACTGGCCCATTGCCGGCGAGCCAGTCGGTGAGGCTGCCTTCGTAGAAGGCGAGGTTCTCGTAGCCGAGCGCACGCAGGACGACGTAAGTGTGGCTGATCCGGCGGGCGGTGTTGCAGTAGAGGACGATTTCGCGATCGGGCAGAATGCCGTGGTCTGTGAGTAGCGTCTCGAGTTCGGCCTCGGGTTTGAGGCGGCGGGCCCCGTCGTCGACGACTTCTCGCCAGTCGAACCGGACGGCACCGGGGAGGTGAGCCTCGGCGAACTCGTCGGGTTCGCGCGTGTCGACGAGCAGGACGCCCCGATCGATCGCCTTCTCGACGTACTCACGGTCGACGAGCGGGCTCTCGGCGGGTGAGACGGGGTCGGTTTCGTAGGTGCTGGAGTCGACCTCGGTGGCCTCGGTCGTCGTCTCGAAGGCGCGATTCCAGGCGCTGTAGTCGCCGTCTAACAGGCGGACGTCCGCATGCCCGTAGACACGCGCAGTGAGCACGAACCGGGCCGCGAAGACGCCGTGGGTGTCGTCGTAGGCAACGATCGTATCCTCGGGCTGGATGCCGGCGGCTCCGAGCAGGTCGGCGAACGCCTCGGCGCCCGGGAGGGTTCCGGGCTCGTCGCCGGTCTCGTCGCGATAGCTGCCGAAGGGGATGCTGACCGCACCCGGCACGTGGCCGATGCCGTCGAACTCCCAGGCGTCCCTGACGTCGACGACGCGGAGATCGGGCTCCGCGAGGCGCTCTTCGAGCCACTCCGGCGAGACAACGTGGGCTTCGTCCATCGGGTCGACGAACGAACCGGGGGGCCGAAGGGGCGTCGGTTCCGGCACCGCTCTCAGCCGAGACGGGGTGGCGACAATATCTGCCGGGACAAGGACGGCCGGTCGGTCGGGATTCGATTGAACGGGTGACCGCCCCCGTTCGGGGGCGTTTGGCGGTATAGGTCGTATGTTCCGTCCCACTGGACCGTTGCGAGGCCGACCGAAACACCGGCAAGACTGACCCACAGGACACACCGCTGACCGAATTGTCCGGTTGAGGTGGCACTTAGTGAATGGGGGGCGTCGAGTCGAGTATGGCAGCAAACGACTACGCGAACGACGTGCTCGTCACGGCCGACTGGGTAGCAGAGCGACTCGACGACTTCCAGGACGACGATTCGAACCTGCGGCTGGTCGAGGTCGACGTCGACACGGAATCGTACGACGAGGCCCACGCGCCCGGCGCAATCGGCTTCAACTGGGAGACACAGCTCCAGGATCAGACCCGACGTGACATCTTAGAAAAAGAAGACTTCGAAGAGCTGCTTGGCAGCCACGGGATCAGCGAAGACGACACGGTGGTCCTCTATGGCGACAACGCAAACTGGTTCGCCGCCTACACCTACTGGCAGCTCAAGTACTACGGCCACGACGAGGTCTACCTGTTAGACGGCGGCCGCGAGTACTGGCTCGAGAACGACTACCCGACGACCGACGAGGAGCCCGACTTCTCCGAGACCGAGTACGAGGCCTCCGGTCCACGTGAGAGCATCCGTGCCTACCGCGACGACGTCGAGAAGGCGATCGATCGCGGCGTGCCCCTCGTCGACGTTCGCTCTCCCGAGGAGTACCGCGGCGAGATTCTCGCCCCGCCGGGCCTCCAGGAGACCGCCCAGCGCGGCGGCCACATCCCGGGTGCGAAGAACATCTCGTGGGCGGCCGTCACGGACGACGACGGACTGTTCAAATCTCGCGAGGAACTCGAGGAGCTGTACGGTGAGGAGGGAATCGACGGCGAGGGGACGACCGTCGCCTACTGCCGCATCGGCGAGCGCTCCTCGGTCGCCTGGTTCGCCCTGCACGAGCTGCTGGGCTACGAGGACGCTGTCAACTACGACGGTTCCTGGACGGAGTGGGGGAACCTTGTCAACGCGCCTGTAGAGAAAGGCGAGGGCGACTGAACGGAGTGAGGGAGCCCTCGAAGTGGAGCGGGGAGGCACTGCCGACCCGCGAAACAAGGCGAGGGTGAGTGAGCGACGCGAACGAAGCCTCGAAGTGGAGCAAGGAGGCACCGCTGACCCGCGAAACAGGGCGAGAGAAGCGTTTTTTCGGACCGTACGACGACGACGCTTCGAATTATCGCACACAGAGGACGGCGGATTACGGCGCGCTACTCGTACACGTACTCCGTGAGATCACCGGGGAGGGCGACTTCCAGGTCGCCGTCGTCTACCAGCTCCCGAATGTCGGCGACCGTCTCCTGTAATTCGGCGAGGGATCTAGCACCGAGATCGTTGTAGTAGATCGTCGTGATGCCGTTCCACTCCGCGGTCCGCTCCAAGACGTCGCGCGCCCGGTCAGCATCGGGATTCCCGATTCGGGGACAGAGCTGTGGGTTCGCGAGGTACCCGTGACCGGGGCGTCCACCACCGAATGCAAGGTCGTGGACCGATCCGGCGGCTTCGAGGACGTTGGCGTCGTATCGGCCGAGGGGATACGAGAGGTAGTTCGCCCCCTCCTCGAAGCCGTGCTCTTCGAGCCACTCTCTGGAGGCTTCGAGCGTCGCGTCCGGATCGTCGACCTCCGTCAGCGACATCTGAGTGGGGCCCTGGCTCCCGATCACCCAGCCGTCGTCCTGCAGTTCGGTGAGTTGGTCCTCGTCCATTCGCCCCTCGGCACCGACGAAGTCGGTGTTGACGAACGCCGTAGCGGGCAGATCGTAGTGTCGCAAGACCGGATAGACGTCTTCGTAGATGGCTTCTCGTCCATAATCGAACTGGAGAAGGACCGTCCCCGTGTCGGGTTTCGGTACGAAGTGGAGGTCATCACACCAGAATCGCTTCTCCTTTCCGTCGCCCGCCCAGGCTGTGATCTGGATCGACGTAATGTCGGAGAGGTCGGGGTCGCCGACGACCTCGTTGACGCCGAACTGACAGCGCATGAGCGGGAGGTCGGAACGGACCCGTCCCCGGTACTCGACCTGGTCGCCATCGCTGTCGGTGAGCTGGATGTCGGGATTGACATCGCCGTCGGTCGCAAGCGCGAGCCCAGGGGCCAACCCCGTGAGATCGAGAGGGTCGTCGAACGACCGAGAGAGGCGAATCTGGTCGTCGAACAGACCTGCCTCGAGCATGAGCGCAGGCGAGTCGGTGTACGACCGGTCGTCTGCGATCGACATCGTTCCGGCCTCGATCGACCACAGCGACGGATCCGAGAAGTCGTCGAACGTTCCCGGCTCGACGCCGTCGGAGCCGTTCGAGGATCCGTCATCATCGTCGTTGTCATCGGAGCCGTTTTCGTTCGATCCGGATCCACCAGATCCACTGCCGCCGGATCCGTTACCGTCGTCGGCGCTGGTGTCGTCAGTGGGCTCATCGTCGCCGGCGCCGAGGCAGCCGGCAACCGCAGCCGTTCCGGCCGCGGCGGTGAGGAGATATCTGCGTCGATGCATACCGATTCAGTACAGTCGTGTGATGCAAATTGTTATAGCCGAGTTACCGAGAGGATGAGAACCGAAGCCAGTCCATTCGAGCGACGACCCTGCGTCACGACACACCTAACTCGGGGCCAACCGAACGACGGGTATGAGCAACGCCGAATCCGTCATCGAGCACGTTCGCGAGGACAACCGCACCCCCCTTTCTCGACTCGGCTCCTCGAAGTCGCTGTACGCCACAACCGGCGGCGAAATAGAGACAGCGCCGGTGTTGCAAGCGACGGCCGATGCCGAGTACGCCGCCTGGCAGACGTTCGATGGGTGGGCCGAAGAGGCAAGCGAGGAGGCGGTACGCGAGGCTTTCGACCGGATCGCCGAGCAGGAACGGGGTCACTACCAGACAGTAGGGGAGCGCCTCGACGACTACGAACCCGACCGAGTGCCGGCGCTACACGAGTACCTCCGCGACCTCGAGTCGACCGTCGAGCGCGTCGGCGGGCTCGTCGGCCGAATTCTGGCCAGCGAGCGCTCGAAAGACCAGGTCGTCGGCTACTTCGTCGGCAACGCAGATCCGACGACGGCGAGCCTGTTCCGTGAGTTCGGCGAGGATTTAGACGAACAGCTCGAACTCACAGAAGAACTTCTCGGGACCGTCTGTGACGACGCACAAGACCGCGAGCGTGCCGTCGAGGCCGCAACCGGCGCGATCGAGGCAGCCTACGGCGAGTACGTCGCGAACCTAGAGGAACTAGGCGCGAATCCGAAGCCGGTCTGTTGAGGGGTCATTTTCCTGTCCGTTCCAACGCCGTCAGTTCGGTCCGACAACGTGCTCAGTCGAGACGCTCGAACCGCCCCGCGAACCCGGTGTCGGACGCCGCCGCGTCAGCGTCAAATCCGTACACGGCGTCGTGAAACTGCGTCCGGTAGCTCGCTGGGCCAGAAACGTCGCCCTCGGCCGCGCGCTCGCCGGCCAGTCCGAACGCGAGCGTGCCGTGACGGGCGGCCCGGAACGGATCGTCGAGCGCGCCACAGAAGGCTGCAAGGGTCGCACCGAGCATACAACCGGTGCCGACGACCGATCCCAGCAGCTCGTGGCCCGCATCGATCCGGACGGGGTCCTCGGCTCCCGGCGCGGCGACGATATCCGTCATCCCGGAGGCAACGACGACCGAACCAGTCGACTCCGCCAGCGAGGCAGCCGTGTCTTCGATCGCGTCGTAGTCGCCGACGGATTCGACGCCCTTGACGTCCGCCTCGACGCCCGCGAGCGCGCTGATCTCGCCGTAGTTGCCCTTGATGATGGCGAAGTCGACCGTCTCGAGCAGCGACTCGGCGACGGCCTGTCGGGTCGCCGTCGAGCCCACACCGACGGGATCGAGAACGATCGGGACGCCGCGCTCGTCGGCTACCTGCGCGGCCTCGTGCATGGCCTCGACCTTGCGCTCGGGGACCTGGCCGACGTTACAGAGGACAGCGTCGGCGAGTTCGGCCATCTCGCCGGCGTCGCCGGGCGAGTCGGCCATCACCGGGAGTGCCCCCCAGTGGAGGACGATGTTCGCCGCGTCGTTCATCGTGACCGTGTTCGTCAGCTGCTGGACGAGAGGCTCGCGCTCTGTGAGCGTTCGCAGGGAGTCCGCGAGGTCGTCGCCAGGAGCGTCGACGGCGCCGGAAGCGTCGCTCGAGTCAGTCATCACGCGCACCTCCGTGCGCCGCTTCCTTGGCGGTTTCGACGGCATCGGCGAGATCCGCGGTCGCCGCCTGCGGATCGCCGGCGGCGGTGATCTCCGAGATGACGGCAACGCCGGCAGCTCCGGCCCGGACGACCGGGCCAGCGTTTGCCGCGGTGATACCGCCGATGCCGACGATCGGGATCGAGACCGCGTCGGCGATTTCGGCGACTCGTCCGGGGCCGACGTTGTCTTTGGCCGGATCGACATCTTTCGAACCGGTACCGTAGATCGTTCCGACGCCGAGGTAGTCGGCGCCGGCGGCTTCCGCTCGCCGAGCTTCCGCGACGGTCGACGTCGAGCAGCCGACGATCGCGTCCGGGCCGAGCAGGTCGCGGACGACAGGGACGGGGAGATCGGACTGGCCGACGTGGACGCCGTCGGCGTCGATTGCCCGCGCGATGTCGACACGATCGTTGACGAGCAGCGGAACGGTCGCCTCGGCGGTCAGCTCACGGAGTTCGCGGCCCTGATCGTATCTGACGGCCGCGTCGGCGTCTTTCTCCCGGAGCTGGACAGCGTCGACGCCGCCTGCGATCGCGTCGGCGACGACCTCGGGAGTCGTCCGGCCGCGCGAGAGCGACGCCTGCGTGACGAGGTAGGTTTCCCAGCCGGCTGGGTTCATGATGGAGACGGCGCGCGGCGGGCCGAAAGGCGCTTCGGTCCCGGATAGTTGGGAGAGAGACCGAGCCGAGAAACTGGATAATCGGACGTCAACTCACCGACCCTGCCCATTCGAGCCCAACCTATATCCGGCCGATCGGTGGATACGACCCATGGGCGACACGACCAGCCACGAGGAAGAGTTGGCAAGAGAGTCCGCAGCAGCGCGGCTACAGGAGCTCGCACGAGAACTCGACAGCGACGGAACGGCCGACGTGCGTGTGGGCAACAAGATGGTGACGCTCACCCCGGCGTCGGTGTTGAACTACGACATCGAGACGCAGGAGCGCTCACCGATGCTCGGTGGTCACAGCGAGGAGATCACGGTGAAACTGTCCTGGAAGCGAGAGAAAGCCGAAGAAGAGTAGTCCGAGTTACTCGTCTTCGAGCAGCCGATCGACCATCTCGTCGGGGTCGAACCGCTCGATGTCGGGATACTCCTGGCCGACGCCGAGGAAGAGAATCGGCTTCCCCGTGACGTGGGCGATCGAGATCGCCGCCCCACCGTTGGAGTCGGCGTCGGCTTTCGTCAGGATCGCGCCGTCGATTTCGGCAGCCTCGTTGAACTCCCGGGCGCGGTTGACGGCGTCCTGGCCGGCGACCGCTTCGTCGACGAACAGCGTCATATCCGGGCCGACGACGCGGCCGATCTTCTCGAGTTGGTCCATCAGCCCCTCGTCGGTGTGGAGCCGACCCGCCGTGTCGCCTAAGACGACGTCGATGTCGTTGGCTTCGGCGTACTCGACGGCGTCGTAGAGCACCGCGGCGGGGTCACCGCCCTGTTCGTGGGCGATTAGCTTGGAGTCTCGTGCCTCGGCGTGCTCTCTGATCTGCTCGTTCGCGCCGGCACGGTAGGTGTCGCCGTTTGCCATCACCGTCGAGTAGCCGCGTTCTTCGAAGTAGCGATCGAGCTTCGCGATCGAGGTCGTCTTGCCGACGCCGTTGACGCCGGTGAAGATGATGACGACGGGTTTGTCCTCGACGGCGATGCGCTCGTCGAAATCGAACTGGCCGACGCTGATGACCTCGAGGATGGCGTCTTTGAGCGCCTCCTCGACGACGTCACCGGTCGAGGTCGTAAACGTCCGGGTCTCGCCGACGAGTTCGTCGCGGATCGAGTCGGTGATCTCCTCGGCGACGCCGAGTTCGACGTCAGCGGAGAGCAAGGCGAGTTCGAGCTCCTGGAGGGGACCTTCGAGATCCTCCTCTTCGATGACGAACTTCCCGCGAACGAGAGATTTCGCCTTCCGACCGAAGCTGGTGCCGGAGTCTGCCTCGTCAGCGTCGTCCGTCTCGTCGGAATCATCCGCATCGTCAACCGGCTCGGCGGTCGCGGGCTCGTCGTCTGCGGTGTCGACAGTCGAATCGGGCTCCGTCGTGGCAGACCCATCTGTCGGAGCCGGTGTGGACGCCTCGCTGGCCGCGGCCGAGGCGGGCGTCTCGTCGGCACCCGACGAGACATCCGTGGACGAATCGCTGGTTCCGTCGTCGTCAGTCGCCTCGTCAGGGGACTCGACGGCGGCATCCGCGTCGGCGCTCCCCTGATAGGCGGTCTCTTCGGCGGGAACGTCGTCCGCGTCGGCCTCGTCTGCGACTGGCGCGTCCTCGTCGTCTGCGACCGGTTCGACGTTCTCTTCGGCCGCCTCCGTCGCGTCGCTCCGGAAGCTGCCGAGTTTTTCTTTCAGGTTATCGAACATGGGTCAGCCCCTTACTCGTCCGGGCTCGGGCCCTGCCCCATCCCCTGCATCTGCTGTTGCATCGCCTGCTGCTGGAGCTGCTGGGCCTGCTGTTCGAGCTGGGTGCTCTCGCCTTCGAGTTCGGTGATCTCGTCGTTGAGCTCGTCGATGCGGTCGTCGAGGCGCTCCTTGCGGCTCTCTAAGGCGTCGACGGCGCCGTGCTGGTCGAATTCGGCAGCGTAGTCGGCGCCGAGGTCGACGATGACCTCGTCGATGTCGTCGATCGTTGCACGGACGTAGGCACCGCCGCCGAGTGGCACCTGCACCGTCGAGCCCGACTCGAGGGTCTCGATCGCTTCGGTCGCCTCGTCGATCGCAGACTGCTCGTTGCGGACGTCCTCGACGTCCGTCTGGAGGTGTTCGATCTCGCCCTGGATCGCCTGAAGCTGCTGGGAGAGTTCCTGGAGGCGCTGTTGACTACTCATTGGCGCTCACCCTCGACGATGCGTCCGTTCTCGGCTCGAAACTGACCGCGGACCGTGTACTCGTCCATGGCTACGCATCCGTCGGGGAGTCGGAAGAATCTTCCCTTCCACATACGGACGGCGGGAAACCGAACGGTAGAAAGGTAGCAGCCGATTCCGGGGCGATATGGAGGTCTTTGTCCTGCTGTTCGGGATGCTCGCGGTGTTGCTGGCCGGGATCGGTCTGCGCTCGCGAGGAGTGCTCGACGCGCGCCGAACGGACAGGGTAAACGCCGCCGCCTACTACGTCGCGCTACCAGCACTGATCTTCGTCTCGACGTACGATCAGGCGATCGGCGAGTTGCTCTCGCCTGCGCTGTTCGGAGGGTTGCTCTTCGTCCTGGGAGTGACGGTTGCACTCTCCTGGCTGATCCACCACCGACGGAACCCCTCGGCTGGGGCGGACGTCCGAAGTGTCGCAATCGTCCAGTCGTATCACTCGAATTTGGGTTATCTCGGGCTCCCGCTTGTGGCGGCGACCTTAGACGCCGAGGCGACGGCGATCGCGAGTGTCATACTCGGGACGCTCTCACTGGTGCAGGTCCCGCTTACCGTCACCGTGCTCGCGACGCTAAACGGCGCCGAGACCCAGCTCGCGGCCCGCCTCCGCGGGCTCCTGAAAAACCCCGTCATCGCGGCGCTGCTGGCCGGACTCGTCGCGGGCCCGATTGGTGTGGAGTTCCCGGGAACCGCAGTCACAGTGCTCGACGCCGTCGGTTCGCTGGCGCTACCACTCGCCTTGCTCTGTGTCGGCGCCTCGCTCAAGCTCGATCTCCCGTCGGTCGACGTCGAGGCGGCGGGAACCGTTCTCGCGCTGAAACTCGCCTGGATGCCCGCGCTGGCGTGGTTCGTCTTTACCGTGTTGACGGTCAACACGTCTACGCTCGCCGCCGCTGTGGTCATGCTCGGCACCCCGACGGCAGTCTCGACGTACGTCTTCACCAGCGAACTCGGCGGGGACGAGGCGTTCGCGTCGCTGAACGTGTTCACGACGACAGTCGCCTCGATCGGGACGCTGCTCGTGCTCGTGACGATCCTCGGGTGAGGCCAGCAATCAAAACCCGACCCGAGCGCAAACTGTACACCCTCAGATCCCACGCACAGTACGGCCAGGCGCTACGCCGTCTCTTCTTCCTCCTCGGGGTCTGCCGGCTCTTCCTCTTCGGGGTCCATCGGCTCTTCTTCCTCGGGATCACCGGGCCCTTCGTCGCCGCAGCCGGCGAGTGCGGCCATCGAGCCGGTTGCCAGAAGTCCGGAGAGTTGGATCGTTCGTCTACGGTCCATCGTCGGCCAGTGTGGGCCGCGTGTCTCGTCAGTCATGGGTTCTCAGGGCACACGCCCACCGATGGTATGACGAACCCATGAAAATGCGTTCGGCTTGCAGACACAAAAAAGAGCAAGCACGCCGGAAACATGCCCATTCAGTCCGGATAGCCGAGCGCGTCCTCGATCCGCCTCAGCTCGAGATCGACGCCTAGACGGATCAGTAGTGTAGAGTTTTTCCAACACCACATTTATATCATATTGGTTCCTTGGTAGGGATATGGACACAAACGTTGGCCAGACAGACCGATCGATTCGGATCGCTCTCGGTGCGCTTGCAGGTATCGTTTCGCTCGCAATCCTCGCCGATATCGTCTCACTGCCGATGCTAGCCGCGCCGATTCTGGGCATCGTGGCGATCGTGTTGCTCGCCACTGCAGCCATCCAGTACTGTGGCGCCTACACACTGCTGGGGATCGATACCTGCCCAGTCACCAGAGACGAGTAAGGGACCTGTTTCGTTCGAGACCGAGACGAGAACGCACGAGAGAAAAAGCCGGCCGTGAGAACGGACGGCAATCGTTGCGATCGGCCCACCGTTACCGAGACGACGACAAGACCACTACCGAGCAACCGGAGCGAACGTGCTCAGTCGATGTAGCCGAGCGCGTCCTCGATTCGGCCCAGTTCGGGACCGGTGGTATCTTCGCCGACGACGTAGCCCGACTCGTTGGCGAGCAGCCCGGAACCGACGAGGGGTGCGCCGTAGTTGACCGTGCCGACGTCGGCGCGGACGTCTAACACGTCCTCTACGTGATCGAGTTCGGCGTCGGTCGCCTTCGGATGGCAGAGGACACCGGTGTTGTTCGCGACGGCGGCCGTCCCGACGGTGCGGACGCCTGCGAAGTCGCCGCGTTCGACGGGGACCTCGAGCGTGTCTTTGATGAGCTTGACTACCTCTCGGGACAGATCGGGATGGACGTAGGCGCCGTAATCGTTCGCCAACACGACGTTCCCGGCGGCGTTGATGCTGCCCGGGAGCTCCGTGACGGGGACGTCGATAGCTGACTCCAGGCGCTCGCGCTCGTAGTCGAGTACGCGGGCACTGACCAACAGCCCGTTCTCGTTGCCGGTGGCTAACGCGCCGACTGTCGAGGAGCCGGCGAGCGTCGTCTCGACGGCAGGGACGGCGAGTTCGTCGGCCAGACTCGCCACGAGGTCGTCGTCGGCGTCGGGTCTGACGAGTAGGCAGGTATCCGTCGCTCGGGCGAAGACGCCGACGTACGACGACCCGACAAACGATGCGCGCTGCAAGTTACTCGGCGACCTCGGCCTCGACGACGGCCTCTCCCGCCTCGTCGAAGCGTGCCGCACGGACGCGGAGCTTGCGTGGCGGGTTGGCTCTGCCGCCCTCCCAGACCGTCTCGTTGATCGAGGGGTCTAAGCGGACCGCAGACTCGTCGACCGAGAAGTGTTTCGCGAGGTGCTCGCGGACGATCGTCATCGCGCGATCTGCAGCCTCGTGGTTGGCTCCCTTCTTGACGTCCCGTAGCGGGACCGTCACGACGCGTTCTTCGAAATCGGATGTACTCATGATTACTCGTCGGTGTCGCTACGACGCCAGTTGCGTCGTTTCGGGTTTCGCTGTACGTTCATGTCCGTCTTGAGCATGACCCAGGCCGGAACGCGGCTGTTCTGGTTCTCGAGTTTGGCAAGACGCTTCTTCTTGCCCTTGGACTTTTTCCCCATAGTGGCCGCACGTAGCCCACGCTGGCTTAAAATCTTGTTCATCCGTTCCCCCGACAGGCAGACGTCTCGGGGGTTCGGCCGCTCGACGGCCGCTCTCCAGAGGGCGTAAGCGCCAGCAAGCCACCTCAGTCGAGCGAAAAACGTTCGACGGTCTCGTAGCGCGGTCCAGCTGCCGTGAGGGTGCTCTCAGTGAGGCGGATCTCCTCGACCCGAGTTTCGCCGACGGTCGGTTCGCGCTCCCGAACGAGTTCTTGGACAAGCTCCTTGCCGGCTGCGTGTTCCATCCGCGCCAGCGTAACGTGGGGCGTGAAGTCGTGGGACTCGGCGTCGAACCCCATTTCCGTCGTCCGCATTTCGATCGCCTCGTGGAGCCGGGTCAACTGCGGCCCGCCGCGCTCGACACCGAGCCAGAGCACGCTGATGTACTCGAGATCAGGGAAGACGCCGAGACCGCCGTAGCGGGCGCTGAAGGGGGACACACCGCTTTCCTCGACGGCCGCGGCGAGTTCCGACCGGAGTGCGGGCAGCCGATCCTCGTCGACATCGCCGAGGAATTTGAGGGTAACGTGGGCCTGCTCAGGGGTGGTGAAATTCAGCCCACTTGCGGCGTCGAACTCGGCTTGCAGGTCGGCGACTGGCTCCGCGAAGGCGTCGGGAAGATCGACGCTGACGAAGAGGCGCATACGTAGTAGCGGACGGCTATCTACTCAACAGTGACGGCTCCAGCAGTGCCCGCTCCAACAGTGCCCGCTCCAGCAATGACAGCGCCAGCAGCGGCAGCTCCCGCAGCCGTTAGGGGTCGGCATTATGCATCTGAGGGTCCACTACTGAGACAATGGCGGACGTAGTCGTCGTCGGCGGCGGAATCGGTGGGCTCACCGCGGCTCACGAGCTCGCCGACCGGGGACTCGACGTGACGGTCCTGGAGGCCACAGACCGGTTCGGCGGAAAGGCACGGTCGGAGCCGATAACCGACGCGCCGGCGGCCATCCACGGCGAACACGGATTCCGGTTCTTTCCGGCCTTCTACCGGCACGTGATCGAGACGATGGAGCGGATCCCCGACGGACCGGGAACCGTCGCGGGCAACCTCGTCGAAACCGAGTCGACGCTGATCGCAGGGATCGACAGCCCCGATCAGATCGCCGAGACGCGCAGCCCGGACACCGTCCGCGGCTGGCTCGAAGCGCTGCGCCCCGCGTTCGCTGAGGACCTGCCCGCGCGGGACGTCCGATTCCTCCTCGAACGGCTGCTGTACCTGCTGACCGCCTGCGAACAGCGCCGCGAAGCGGAACTAGACGAGATCTCGTGGTGGACGTTCGTCGACGCCGAGAACCGCTCGCAGGTGTTCCGGGAACGCCTGGCTTACGCGACGCAAGCGTTGGTCGCGCTGCGACCACAGGTCGGCAGCGCCCGCACTATCGGGCTGATCTACCTCCAGTTGCTGTTCGGACAGCTCGATCCGAACCGGCCGACCGAGCGCGTGTTGAATGCGCCGACCAGCGAGGCCTGGATCGATCCCTGGGTGGACGCACTCGAGGGACTCGGTGTCGAGCTTCGGACCGGCTCGCCGGCCCGCGAGCTGTCGTTCGACGGGCGCCGAATTACGGGGGTCGAGCTGGCCGACGGCGAGACCGTGGTCGGTGACGACTACGTACTCGCGGTTCCGGTCGACGTCGCACCGCAGTTCGTGACCACAGCGCTCGGTCGGGCGGCACCGGCGCTGACCCGAATCGAGCGCTTAGATACCGCCTGGATGAACGGAATCCAGTTCTATCTCACTGCGGACGTCTCCCTGACCCGGGGCCATCAGGTCTACACTGACTCGCCGTGGGCGCTGACTTCCATCTCCCAGCGACAGTTCTGGACTGACGTCGATCTCTCAGAGCGCAAGCCCGAGGGCGTCGACGGCGTGCTGTCGGTGATCGCCTCCGACTGGGAGACGCCGGGGATCGTCTACGGAAAGCCAGCACGGGAGTGCAGCCGCGAGGAGGTCGCCACGGAGATCTGGGAGCAACTCAAGCGCCACTTGAACGGGCCGGAGACGCGCCTGACCGACGAGTCACTGGTCGACTGGTTCCTCGATCCGGCGATCGTCGAGGGGGAAGACGGCCTCGAGAACCACTCGCCGCTGTTGATCAACACGGCCGGCTCGCTGCGAAACCGACCACGGGCAGACACTGGCGTCGAGAATCTGACGCTCGCAGGCGATTACGTCCGGACGAACGCCGATCTCGCGTCGATGGAGTCGGCCAACGAGGCCGGCAGGCGGGCGGCAAACGCCGTCCTCGACCGACGGGGGAATCGCGGCTCCCGGGCCCGGATCTGGGAGCTCGAAGAGCCGGTTATCTTCGAGCCGTTCAAGCGACAGGATCAGCTTCGGTACCGACTCGGACTGCCACATCCAGCGGCAGTGACGCAGTCGCTACGCGCGGCAATCCGACCGCGACGTTGACGGTTGAACGAAACGGGGGCGCAGACGGTTGAGCAAAAACGGAACGCTCACGGTGGGAGCGAAACGGGGTCGCAGACCTTAACAGTCGTCAGCGCTAGTGTCCGCCAATGAGCGACCGAGACGAAGACCGCGACCACCAGTTCTCACACGGGAGCGGCTTCGACGATCCCTACGAGGAGTTCGATCTCGATCCACCGGAGTTGGGCGTCGACCCGGGGAAGGTCGACCCCGTCGACTCGCGAGTCGTCTCCGACACGCTCGACGAGCGCCAGATCGCGGCCGACGACGTCGACGCCGACGAACTACTCGACGTCGGCTTAAATTACATGGCGATCAACCGCTACGAGCAGGCTACGGATGCCTTCGAGCGGGCCGCCAACTTCGCCGACGACGACGGGCTCGCCCAGGAAGCCTGGGTGAACAAAGGCGTCGCCCACGCCGAACTCGAGGAGTACGACGCCGCCATCGGCGCCCACGAGGAGGCGCTGCGGATCGACCGTGAGGCACGTGCCGGAGATGGCGAGCACGAAGGTGAGATGCGAGCCGCGAGCGAACACGCCGCCTCGGCGCACACGAACCTCGCCTACGCCCTCTGGGAGTTCGGCGAGACTGCCCAGGCACTCGAACACGCCGAGC
The DNA here is from genome assembly GCA_025517425.1 of Halobacteria archaeon AArc-dxtr1. Taxonomy (NCBI): domain Archaea; kingdom Methanobacteriati; phylum Methanobacteriota; class Halobacteria; species Halobacteria archaeon AArc-dxtr1. The sequence goes on from JAOPJY010000001.1 coordinate 1,439,095, forward strand.
GCGCCGTCGAGATCGACGACCGGTTCGCCCAGGGCTGGTACAACCGGGCCTTTTTCCTCGCCGAGCGCGGTCTCGCGGAGGACGCCTTGCACTGTATCGACAACGCGATCCGGCTGGGGCTTCGCAACGCACAGGTCCTAGAGGAGAAAGCCCGCATTCTGGAGGAGCTCGGCGAGTACGACGAGGCCGAAGAGATTGCCGACGAGGCAAACGATCTCCGCGAGCGTGCAGAGGAGCGTCTCGTCGAGGAGCGCCGGCAGATGCGGGAGTAACTGTGGGCGAACCGGACACTGCCGGCAGCGAGGACGAGGCAGGCGAGGACGAGGCGGTCACAGACGCGTTGCTCGTCACCGAGCGCCAGACGCCAGAGGGATTGCTCGTCACGGTCTGTGACGGAGACGTGTTAGGGGAGACGTTCGCCGAGGGTGAGTTCAGCTTGACGGTGACCGAGGAGTTCTACGGCGAGGGCGCCGAGGCGGTCGACGAGGCAGGTGTCGTCGACAGCTTACAGCGGGCGTCCGTCGCGAACATCGTCGGTGCGCGGTCAGTCGACATCGCCGTTGAGGCCGAACTCGTCGACGAGGCGAACGTCTTAGAGATCGGCGAGACGCGACACGCCCAGCTGTTGTGGCTCTGAGTGCGCCATAGACGGAACCGAGAGAATCAGAGATCCGTTTTCTGGAACCGGTAGTAGCCGATCGCGACCGGAACGGCGATCCACAGCAGTAGTGGGACGATGCCGAACCACTCCTGGAGATAGAAGGGTGCGTCGCCGGCGTACCGCTCGGCGGAAGTCATCCCGGTCGCCTCGAAGTCCTCAAGCCCGTACTGGAAGAGGAACGGATAGGCCTCGCCTTCGAGCGCCTCAGTCGCGAGATTCGCGTAGACGACCATCGGGTTGAGCTGATCGAGAAAGAGGTACCAGGTTTCGGCCTCGACGGGCGGCGTCTCGTCGTAGAGCAGGTAGTACGGACCGGCCGTCAGCAGCTCCCAGAGGCCGACGAAGACGAGGTAGATGCCGACTGCCGCGGCCATCGACCGCCCCCGCGAGGAGACAGAGGCGGAGACGCCGACGGCCATCCCGACGAACGTCAGCCCGAACAGGAGCGTGATCGCGGCGAAGACGAGCCAGTCGACGATCGGGGCACCGCCGAAGAAGACGAGCCCCAACACGAGCGCGAGGACGAACGCGACACCGATGGCGACGGCGACGACGGCCGTCCGCCCGAGGAGTTTCCCGAAGACGACGTCGGTCCGATTCGGGGGCAGCCCGAGTAAGATTTTGATGCTACCCGAACGGCGCTCGCCGACGACGGCCATGTAGCCGACGACCAGCGCTGCGATCGGGAGAATGGTCTGGAGGGGGAACGAGATGAAACCAAGCACCTCGGCAGCGGTCGCGTCGGGGTCGCTGACCCAGATCGCGACGTAGCCGATCGCGACGATCGCACCAAGGAGGGCGATCATCCCCCAGAGGAGCTTCGACCGGGCGGCGTCGGCAAAGTCCTTTCGCGCGACAGCGTCGATGTGTCCGGTCATCGGTCGGCCCCCGCGGAGGCTGAGCCGGCAGCGTCGGCCGAGAGTTCGGCGGTCGTCGTGTCGACCGGGGTCGACGTGGTTCCCTCGGTGCTCGGCGGCTCACCGTTTGTCAGGGCAGTAAACAGCGATTCGAGCGAGACTTCGTCGATCCGCACGTCAGTTATCGTCGCGCCCGCGTCGGACAGTACAGTGATCGCGCGAGCCTTCGCGGCGGGTTCGGTAACCGAACACTCGAGGGTGGTGCCGGCCGCGATCGGGTCGATGACACCACCAACCTCGGCGAGAACCGGCTGCATCGGCTCGGCGGAGTCAGCGAGTGAGAGCGTCATCGTCGCGTCGCCACCCAGCGACTCACGAAGCCCTGCGATCGTGTCGACGGCGACGAGTTCGCCCTCGCTGAGCACGCCGACGCGGTCACAGACCGCCTCGACGTGCTCTAAGATGTGACTCGAGAAGAACACGGTCGTCCCCCGATCGGCCTCGTCACGGACGAGTTCTTGCATCTCGCGGATGCCGTGGGGGTCGAGTCCCGAAGAGGGTTCGTCCATGATGAGCAGGTCCGGATCGCCGACGAGGGCGATCCCCATCGCCAGGCGCTGGCGCATACCCGTCGAGTAGTCCCCAGCCGGTCGGTCACGGGCGTCAGGGTCGAGACCGACGCGGTCTAAGACCTCGTCGGGGTCGTCGTCTGTCTCTTTCGTCTCGATTGCGAAGGCGACGTGCCGGCGACCGGAGAGTCGCGGGTAGACGTCGAATCCCTCGGGCAGAATGCCGACCCGTTGGCTGATCTCGTCGGCACCATCCTGGGCGTCGTAGCCGAGCACGGTCGCCGAGCCGGCCGTCGGGCGGACGAAGTCGAGCAGCATGTTGATCGTCGTCGACTTGCCGGCGCCGTTCGGGCCCAAAAATCCGAACACTTCGCCCTCCTCGACTGCGAGGTCGAGTCCCTCGAGGGCGGTCAGTTCGCCGTACTCCTTTCGCAATCCGGACGTTCGTATGGCGGCCATCGGGCTGTGCTACGGAAGAGGGGTATATAATAGCGGGAGGGCGGTTTCCCGGTTGGAAGCCAGGCTATCGGGGCGAGAAGGGGCACAGCACTTGGGGCGACGAACACAGTGAGAAGCGCCACGGACGGCCGGTTGAGACGAAGTGTTTATACTTGCGACCGAGTATCACAGATACCATGGGAGCCACCAGTTCGAGTCCACTGGATCGCTTGAAGCAACCGGAGTACACCGGCGAAAATCGGTGCATTCCGTGTACAACGGTCAACGTCGCTATCGCAGTCGTCCTGGCAGGGATAGTGGCACTCCTCACGCCGATTGTTGCAAACACCGTCGTCGGGCTCTCGCTGGCCGGTGGCGTCCTCGTTCTCTCGCTTGCGGCGATCTACTTCCGAGGCTATCTGGTGCCGGGAACCCCCACACTGACGAAGCGATACTTCCCTGACTGGCTGCTCGCGAAGTTCGACAAGCTCGACGAACCCGAGGAGTTCGGCGAGCCGGTCGAGAAGATGCAAGCGGCCCCAGAGGGCGAGTCGCCAGACGAGATCGAGCCGGAGAGCTGGCTGCTCGAACAGGAGGTACTCGTCCCCTGTGCTGACGTCGACGACCTCTGTTTCCCCGAGGACGTCCGCACCGACCTCTACGCGGCGGTCGAGCAACTGCGAGACAGCGACCAGCAGGAGGCTGTCGCCACGTTTCTGGAACTCGAGCCAGAAGAGATTCGATTCAAAGACAGCAGTCGCATCATCGTCTACGCCGGCGACCGGATCGTCGCCCGATGGCGTTCCGAGGGGCCGATGTTGATCGACCTCGCGGCAGCCGAGACGCTCGGGGAACGGGTCGACGACTGGAGCAGCCTCACGCTCAGACAGCGAAGCAAGATCGCCAGCGCCCTCCGGCCGTTCGTCGACGAGTGTCCGCTGTGTGCCGAACCGGTCGGCATCGAAGAGGAGACGATAAGTAGCTGCTGTCGCGCGAAAAAGCGCTACGACGTCGCCTGTGAGGGCTGTGGCGAAACGCTGTTGCAGATCAGTCGCAACATCCACAGCATCTGAGACCCCCACGAGAGTAGGGGGGCAGTTCGCCACGGACACAGTCACAGATCGTCTGCAAAACGGGCGGATACGGGGGAGACCGAAGGAGTGTTTTGTCTTCGGATCCAGTACTGAATCAATGAGTCATCACGACGTCGGCGCGCTCGATCCCGAGCCACTGCGGGCCGACTTTCCGATCTTAGAACGGGAGTTCGACGGCCAGCAGGTCGTCTACCTCGACAACGCGGCGACGACACAGACGCCGGACCAGGTCGTCGACGCGATGAGTGACTACTACCGCGAGTCGAACGCGAACGTCCACCGCGGGATTCACCACCTGAGCCAGGAGGCCTCCGAAGCCTACGAGGTAGCCCACGATCGCGTCGTCGAGTTCATCGGCGCCGACGGCCGCGAGGAGATCGTCTTCACGAAGAACACGACCGAGGCAGAGAATCTGGTCGCCTACTCGTGGGGGCTGAACGAACTCGGCCCCGGCGACGAGGTCGTCATGACCGAGATGGAACACCACGCCTCGCTCGTCACCTGGCAGCAGGTCGCCGAACGCACGGGCGCGGACGTCAACTACATCCGCGTCGACGAGACGGGCCGGCTCGATATGGACCACGCCCGCGAGCTGATTACCGACGACACGGCGGTGCTCTCGGCGGTCCACGTCTCGAACACACTCGGAACCGTCAACCCCGTCTCCGAGCTGGTCGACATCGCCCACGACCACGACGCCATCGCCATGATCGACGGCGCACAAGCAGTGCCAAACCAGCCGGTCGACGTCGCCGAGATCGGCGCCGACTTCTACGCCTTCTCGGGCCACAAGATGGCCGGTCCCACCGGTATCGGTGTCCTCTACGGCAAGCGAGAGCTGTTCGAGTCGATGGAGCCCTACCTCTACGGCGGCGGCATGATTCGGAAGGTCACCTTCGAGGAGTCGACCTGGGCCGACCTCCCCTGGAAGTTCGAACCCGGCACGCCGCCGATCGCCGAAGCCGTCGGTCTTCACGCCGCGATCGACTACCTGGAGGAGATCGGGATGGAACGCATTCGAGACCACGAACAGGCGCTGACCCGCTACGCCTACGAGCGCTTAGACGAGCACGACGACGTCGAGATCTACGGCCCCGAACCCGGCCCCGACCGGGGTGGACTGGTAAGCTTCAACCTGGAGGGGGTCCACGCCCACGACCTCACCTCGATCTGTAACGACCACGTCGTCGCCATCCGGGCCGGCGATCACTGTACGCAGCCGCTACACGATGCGCTCGGGGTTGCGGCTTCGGCCCGAGCGTCGTTTTACCTGTACAACACGCGTGAGGAGGTCGACAAACTGATTGGGGCGGTTGAAGACGCGCGGGAGCTGTTCGCCTAAGGCAGGTAGCGTTAGCCGGAGTACTCGACGACGTGGATGCCGGAGTACATGCCCATGATCGCGAGTCGGCCGTCCGGGAGGACGTCCATGTCGTAGGCGCCGCCGATGTCGTTGTCCGGCAGGAACTCGTCGATCTCGAGGCTGCCGTCCTCGTTGAACGTCAGATACCGGATCACGTCGGCGTTGGAGGGGTTCATGAAGAACTGTTTACCCTCGAAGTACGGGTCGAGCGCACCCTCGCCGAACTCCTCCGAGTAGCGGTACGCGACACCCGCGTCGGCCGAGCCGCCAGCGTCAAGTTCGGGCCAGGTAACCTCGCCGGGACGGGGCATGTCCATCCAGGCGGGGGCGTCCTCGTAGCCGTCGAAGCCCTGGGGATGCCAGATGAGGCCAGGCGTAACGTTCGGGATGTTCTCGATACCGGTGTTGTTCGGCGAGCGGTTGCGCAGGTTGTCGTGCCAGAATGGCTGGCCGGGCTGGTCGTTCTCGAAGTCCCAGTCGCGGTAGGGGTAGTAGCCACGGAAGTACGGGAAGCCGGCGTTACCTGGCTCACAGAACAGGTGGTAGTCGGCCTGGCCCTGCATACCGAGGTTGAAGTCGACCGAGCCCGCGTCGTTCCCGTAGTTACCCGTAAAGAGGTAGCCGGTGTGGGAGTCGATGCTAACCGCGAACGGGTTGCGAAGCCCCATCGCATAGATTTCGGGGAGGAACTCGTCGTCCGAGTAGTCCTCGCCGGTTTCTTCCTCCCAGTGGTCTTTGAGGTTGCCCTCGGGAACCTCGTACATCTCGCCGTCCTCACCGTCCTCGGTCGGGGTGATGCGTAAGACACTCCCGCGGAGGTCGGCCGTGTTGCCGGAGGTACGCTGGGCGTCGGAAACCGCCGCCGGTCGGCCGTGGACGTCGCCGTCTCGCTCGTCGGTCATCGACCAGTTGACCTCGCCGTCGGGGTTGCCGACGTTGTTCGAGTCGTCGCCGGTCGTGATCCAGAGATCACCCTCCGGGCCGAACTCGAGGTAGCCGCCGATGTGACAGCAGGTGTTGAGCTGGAGCGGAATCTCGATGACCACCTCCTCGGAGTCGGGATCTAAGCCGTCACCGTCCATCTCGAAGCGAGAAACCCGCTGGAGCATGGTCACGATGTCCTCGTTGTATGGGTTGTCCCACATGTCCATCTCCTCGCTGGAGGGATGGTAGTAGACGTAGACGTGGCCAGTCTCCTCGAAGTTCGGGCAGATCGCCACGCTCTGTCCGCCCAGTTCGCGGGCGAGGCTAGTGTCGCCGCCGTCGGCGACTTCTTCGGCCCCGACGATGACGTCGAGTTCAAGCGCGAGCGTGTGCTCTTCAGTGTCGGGATCGACGTAGACGACCTGGCAGTCGTCGTCGCCGTGGGCGACGAAGCCGGCACCGCGCCCGATGTACCAGATGCGACCCTCGGGGTCGACGTCGATGGCCATCAGCTCGCCGTCAGCTTCCTCGCCCAGGTCGTGGACGTCGTAGTTGTCCCAGTCGGTCGCGGCGTCGGGATCGGCCTCCGCCTCGATCTCGCGGTTCCAGGAGAGGAACTCCTCGTCGGGCTCGCCCTCGATCGTCAGGCTTCCCGTATCTGCGTCGTCCTCAGAGTGGACGCCGTGGCTGTATTCGCCGGGCTCGAGGTCGTCGGTCTCGATGGCCTCGAACGAGACCGTCTCGTCGGCGCCCGCCTCGAGCGTCAGCTCCGTCGCGTCGAGCGTCTCGTCGCCGACGCGAAGTTCCACGTCCTGAGTCCCCTCCTCGTCGCCGGTGTTCTCGACGGTCGCGCTGACGTCGATAGGCTCGCCCGCATCGATCGTCGCCACCGCCGGCTCCAGGTCGGCGACTTCGAAGAACGCCTCGTCTTCCTCGGGATCGTCGTCGACTCCGGGGATGTCGCTGAGACAGCCGGCGAGGCCGATCGCGCTCGCCGCTCCCGTACCCTGGAGAAGCCGTGTTCTCGCGTCTGACTCCGTCGACTGTACATCGTCCGTATCGGAATTGGACATGGGAAATGCCACCACACTGGGAGTGATGTCGCTTGTGTCATATCTGCGCCCCCGCAAAACGGCGGAACATTCATTTACCGATGAGACTCAGCGCTCGGTGACGGTGTTGGTGGGCGACTCGTTCGGTGAGCCGGTACCCGCGGAAAAACGGTGATAACGCAACCATAGTGATGGGAACTGCGGGCGCTCCCCGGTCGGTTGCCCTCGCTAGTCGTCGAATCCGTCCTCGAAGACGAACGTTCCGTCGCGTTGGACCACCTCACCATCGACCGCGATGAGCGAGTCGTCGCTCATGTCGACGATCATATCGACGTGGACCGCCGAATCGTTCTGCTCGTTGCCCTCGCCGACGGTGTCGTCGTAGGCGCGGCCAACCGCCATATGGACCGTGTCGCCCATCTTTTCGTCGAAGAGCATGTTGTAGGTGAACTGGTCGATATCGCGGTTCATGCCGATACCGAGTTCACCCAGCCGGCGGGCGCCGTCGTCGGTGTTCAACACTTCGGTCAGCACGTCCTCGTTTTTCGCCGCCGAATGCGAGACGACCTCGCCGTCCTCGAATTCGAGAGCGACGTTCGTGATCTCTCGGCCCTGGTGGTACAGCGGCATGTCGAACAGCACCTCGCCGTCGACGCTGTCGGGGACGGGTGCAGTGAAGACCTCGCCGCCGGGAAGGTTGTGCGCGCCGTGGTCGTTGATCGTCGGGTTGCCGGCGACGGACATCGTCACATCGGTAGTCTCGCCGCTTACGATGCGGACCTCGTCGGCCGGATCGAGGATCTCGACCATGTGTTCCTGGTGCTCGCGCTGGGCCTCCCAGTCTTTGTTGACGGCGTCCCAGACGAAGTTCTCGTAGCCCTCGGTGCTCATCTCGGCGAGCTGGGCGTTTGCCGGCGCAGGGAACTGGGTGAGACACCACCGCGTCCCGAGGCGCTTCTCTAGGATGGGGCGGTGGGCCTGCTGGTAGGCCGCCTGAGTCTGGGGGTCGACGTCGGCGGTCTCGGTGACGTTGGCGCCCGCACGGATGGCGATGTAGACGTCGGTGTTCTCGATAAGTGCGAGTTCGTGCTCGGGCGTCTCGAAGTCAGGATCGGCCGCCCGGAGATACGCTCGCCGGCGTCGCTTTCCGGTGCGCTGGGTCGTCGAGAGCGGGTTCGCGCCAACGTCGCCGATCACCTCGTGGAGGGCGACGACCAGATCGGAGGCGACGGGGTGGGCGTCGATGATGACGTTGTCGCCTTCCTGTAACTCGACAGAGTGGTTCGCGATGATCTGGGCGTGTTCGCGAATGCGTGGATCCATACCGGTTACTCGCAGCGACGGTCAAAAACGGTTTGCGGTCGGCGCAACTGATCAGCGCATCCCGTCGCGGAACTCGAGGATCGTCCGGCGGACGAGCAGGTACGAGAAGAAGATCAGCGAGAGCAAGATCAGGACGATCACGATGATGACCGGATCGTCGGGGATGAAACCGAGCATACCACGGGGTACAGTGTGCCCTCGCAAAATCGTTTCGGACCGCTGCGAGAGGTGGACAACGGGCAAGACCGACGCGACGGGTCCAAGGCGCACTGACCTGCGAACGCGATCACGTCGGTGCGTCTCTGTCTGGGTGAAACACTGATTTTACCTTACGCTGCGTATTTTTGTATCCGGTTCGTACTGTGAACTGTCCCGGATCCCTGACTGAAAGCCGGCTGGGACCGGGATGCCTGTCCGCGTTCGGACTCGTCGGCTCGTCCGACACCCCCATCCGAACGTCCGCTGGTCACGCTGCCCGCTCGGCCCTCCGCCGACGACGCACTTCGAGTGTCCGATTCCGTGCAGTTCGTTCGTCCGAGTGACAATCAGCTGCCCGAGTGACGACGTTCTCAGTGTTCACCGTCGATAGGGACGGACTCGACGACGGCACCCTCGAGATCCAGCAACCGGACTTCGACGCGGTCGTCCACTCGTTCGAGTGCCGCAAACCCCGGCCGATTCCCCCGCGGCTGGGCGTGGCTCCCGGGGTTCAACAGGAGCGTGTCGTCGGTCTCGACGAGTGCGGGACGGTGGGTGTGTCCCGAGACGACGACGTCGGCGTCGTTTGCCCGGCCGAACAGCGAGAGGGCAGTCTGGCCACCGTCACGGCGGTGGGTGACAGCGAGGCGAACGCCGTCGTGGTCGAGGACGCGTTCGGTCGGCAGTCGATCGCGGACTGCCAGTCCGTCTGCGTTTCCGTGGACGGCGTACAGCCGCGAGGGGAGCGCCTGAAACGCCTCGAGAGCGGCCACACTCGTAAAATCCCCCGCATGGACGACCGCGTCAGCCTCGCGAGCGATGTGCGAAGCGGCGTCCGTCAGTTCGTGACCTCGGTCACTGTGCGTATCCGAAAAGATCGCGAGCATGGCTACCGGTATGGAGCGAACAGAGTCATGCGTTTCGCACGCCGGAAGCACAGTGGGGGAGACGGGACGGCTGCTGTCGCCAATGCAGCTCGCAGCTCCAAGGATGGAGAGCGCCTGCGGACGGCCCCTGAAGGCTTTTATCGTCGGAGGAACCACTCCACAGCGTGGCCGAGACTACCGGGTACATGCGGTACTTCCCGTACGAGGCGCCCTACGAGAACCAGCGCGAGGCGATGGACCGGATCCACAACGCGCTCTCGCGGGGCCAGGACGTCCTCTTCGAAGGTGCTTGCGGGACCGGAAAGACCCTCTCCTCGCTCGTCCCGGCCCTGGAGGTCGCCCGCGAGGAGGACAAGACGGTCGTGATCACGACCAACGTCCACCAGCAGATGCGCCAGTTCGTCGCCGAAGCGCGGGCGATCGCCCGCGAGGAGCCGATTCGGGCGATCGTCTTCAAGGGCAAATCCTCGATGTGTCACATCGACGTGGGCTACGAGGAGTGCCAGGCGCTGCGGGACAACACCCGGGCACTCGTCGACGCCGAGCGCGATCGCGACCAGTTAGAACGGCGCCAGCGCGAGCTCTTATCTGAGAGTCAGGCGGGAGACGGCTCGGCGGCGGACGCCCGAAGCGCCGTCATGGACGAGCTCGAATCGATCGAAGACCGACTCGAGGATCTCGAGGATGGCAACGTCTGTGACTACTACCGGAACAACCTCACCGAAGACACGGACGACTTCTTCGCGTGGCTGTACGACGACGTGCGCACCCCCGAGGAGATCTACGAGTACGCCGAGCGGGAGGGGTTCTGTGGCTACGAACTCCTGAAGGAGGGAATCGAGGGCGTCGATCTGGTCGTCTGTAACTACCACCACCTGCTGGATTCGACCATCCGCGAGCAGTTCTTCCGCTGGCTCGGGCGCGACCCCGAGGACGTCATCGCCGTCTTCGACGAGGCCCACAACGTCGAGGACGCGGCTCGCGACCACGCCAGTCGCGCCTGTTCGGAACGGACGTTCGACTCCGCGCTGGACGAACTCGCCGAGGCGGACGATCCGCGGTCCGAGACGGCCGCGAACGTCCTCTCGGCGTTTCATCGCGCGCTCGTCGACACGTACGAGGAGTCGTTCGGCTTCGGCGACCGCGAACGAATCGACGAGAGCTGGGAGGACGTCTCAATCGCCAACGAGGACCGGCGCGACGACCTTACACTCGCGTTTCTCCAGCGCTACTCGGGCCAGGGAATCGACGCCGACCTGGAGGCTGCGATGAAACTCGGCCAGGAACTAGACGAGGAGTACGAGGAGGCCTACCGCGAGGGCGAGTCGGCGACCCGAACCGAGTGCCAGACCCTCCACGCCGCGGCGTTCGTCAGCGCCTGGATGAACGAAGGGACCAAAGAGGGACTGTACCCCGTCGTCTCGGTGACCCGCGACGCCGGCACGGACGAGATCTACGGTCGGGCCGAACTGTACACCTGTCTGCCGCGGCAGGTGACCGGCCAGCTGTTTGAGGAGGTCTCGGCGACCGTGCTCATGAGCGCGACGCTCCAGCCGTTCGACGTCACGGGAGACGTTCTGGGACTCGACGACCCCGTCACGATGGCCTACGGGCTCCAGTTTCCCCCCGAGCGCCGGCGAACCTACGCGGTGGAGACGCCCGCGCTGTTCGCCTCGGATCGGGACGATCCGGCCGTCCAGAACGCGGTCACGGAGGCGCTTGCCGACGCCGTCCGGATGACGCCCGGCAACACGCTGGCCTTTTTCCCCAACTACGGCGAGGCCGCCCGCTACGGCGAGCAGCTAGAGGGACGCTGTGAGAAGCCAGTCTATCTCGACGAGCCGGGCGTGGGCGCCGAGGAGCTCCGCCAGGAGTTCGTCGCTACCGAGGGTGCCGTGCTCTGTACCTCGCTGTGGGGAACGCTCGCCGAAGGAGTGAGTTTCGACGGCGACGACGCCACCACAGTAGCGGTCGTCGGCGTCCCCTATCCACACCTCGATGATCGCGCGGAAGCGGTCCAGGAGGCCTACGACGCCGCCTTCGAGGGAACCGACACCGGCTGGCGGTACGCGGTCGAAATTCCGACCGTCAGAAAGACCCGCCAGGCGCTCGGTCGAGTGATTCGCTCGCCCGAAGACGTCGGCGTTCGGGCGCTGCTCGACCGGCGGTATTCGGACCGAGAACGGAGCGATCTGGGGAAGTACAGCGTCAACAGCACGTTCCCACACGAGGAACGCCAGGAGCTACTGGATCTCGACCCGGAGAAGCTCAAGTTCGCCATGCGAAACTTCTACGCCGATCTCGACGCCTACGAAGGGGAGCCGCCGGCGCCGTGAGCCGGCTGTTTGCGGCGTATCGGACGAGGCGACAACTCGCCGCTCACGCCGGCAGCGAGATCCGGTTGACCGGCAGCCGGTAAGTCCCGTCCCAGAACTCGAGTTCCGTCACCGTCCAGGTGATCGGCTCGATCTCGCGTTCGGCGAGCCGACGCGCCGCCTCGCGGTCGCCGCCTCGGGCGAGGGTAACGTGGGGGACGTAGTCGTCTCCCTCGAGCCCTTCGACCGCCCCAAAGCTCTCGATCAGGTCGGCGTGGATCGATTCGAGCCCCGGGCTCTCGACGGCGAAGTAGACGACCGGTGCGGCCCCGAGGGGTGGGTCTTCGAAGTACTCGATACTCGTGATTCGGGCCTCGACGGCGGGGGCGCCCTCGAGCGCCCGTCGCGTTCGGTGCTGGAGATGAGAGACCTGCTCGGCGTCGCCGAGACGTTTGAGCAGGCAGGAGTGTTCGTCGCGGACGGTATCGAAGCCGACGAGCGACGGGTACAGCTCGGCGGCGAGCTGGCGAACGCGGCCAGGAACGGGGACGTTGACGCTGTACACGGTACTTGACGTTAGAAGGAGCCGCTGATGAGTCTGGCGTTCCGGTGCGTCCCAGCGTGTCCGGTACTAGTCTGGAACTGTAGCGATTCAGAGCCGGTCGAACAGCCAGAGGACGACGATCAGCGCGAGAACCAACAACACCAGCGGCGTGAGAAGCCGGGCGATCCAACCGACGACGATGCCGACGATCTGGAGGACGAGTAGCACCGCGACGAGCGCGAGGACGATCTTCAGCAAGGTTTCGACCTCGATAGTTGCTCTGTCCATACAGTCTCGTTGGGAGGACAATCGTATAAACGCTCCGTCGTACCGAATCGGCCGTTAGCGGCAGTTTCGAGGATAGATGGTGTCGGAACACATATTTAGCCGGCCACGTCATCATTGTACGATGGACGTGTGGGGGCTTCGGGCCCTGCTGTGTGTGGTTGTGGTGACTGGGTGTGTGGTCGCGGTGGGTCCGGTGGCTGTCGCGGCCGAGCCAGCCTCAGGTGTGACCGAATCGGCAGTCACTACGGAGACTCTACAGGAAGACGAGCCGTCGAGCGCTACGGTACAAGAAGACGTCTCCGCTGAAACGACGCTCGAAAACGCCGACGAGATTTCCGTCCGTATCGACATCACGGAGAACGGATCGGCCACGCTCAGAGTCGATTATCGGTACGAACTAGAAGGAAACGCGAGCGTCGACTGGGAAGCGATCGAGGACGACGTCGACGCGAACCCAGACGAGTACATCTCGGCGGAATCGGAGGGGTGGCAGGCAACCATCGAGCAGGCCGAGAACGAGACGGATCGGGAGATGGACCTCTCGAATGGGAACGTCACAACCGATCGAAGCCACTCGCCGGTCGAGCTTGGACACCTCCGATTCCAGTTCGACTGGTCTTCGTTCGCCTCGGTCGAACTGAACCGGATCGAGGCCGGCGACGCGCTTACAGGGTTCACGCTCGTCGATCGCGCACAGCTAACCCTGTCGTGGCCTGACGGGTACGAGGCCACAGCAATCGAACCTGGACCGACGACACAGGAGGAAACCTCAGTGACGTGGAACGGCGAGCAGTCGCCAGTCGGCGAAGACGGACATCCACAGGTGGAGTTAATTGAGAGCGGCTCGTCATCAGCTGATCCTGAAAACGAACCGATCGGCGGTGAACTGATCTGGTGGAGCGTCGTGGTCGTCCTCGGCGGGGTGGGGATTGCCGTCTTCCTCGTGGCCAGACGATCGGACTGGCAACCCGGCGAATCGAACTCGAAGCCGACAGAGGCAGGGCCGGCGACGGGACCAGAGCCCAAGACCACACAGACGCCACCACCGGAGCTGTTGAGCAACGAAGAGCGCGTCCTCCAGTTGCTCGAACAACACGGTGGGCGCCTCAAACAACAGCAGGTAGTTACCGAACTCGAGTGGACCGAGGCCAAGACCAGCCAGGTCGTCAGTGGCCTTCGAACGGCAGACGAGATCGACGTGTTCAGAATCGGTCGCGAGAACGTGCTCGTCTTGCCCGAGGACGAGGACTGATCACGAAAGAGACAGCCCAGCCATCTCGGCCGACGACGGAAAACCGCGAAGAAGGGCGTTCGAGGCCATCGAGAAGGATTTAAGTGTCTCGGGTTCGGTCTATCGGCCAATGAGTCGATTCGTCGGTATCGGTCTCGCCACCGCCGAGACCGACCGGACGGTCCGACGGCGGGCTCGTTGAGCCCGATCTATCCTTCCCCCACTTCGACGTCGTCTTTCATCCCCAACCGCCCGGTGTTCCCGTCAGCGGACGTGCTGTGGATATTTTTCACAATTAAAACCAATGGACTTAAGCCCGCGCTACCGATTTTATCGAGTACGATATGTCACGCGTTGCACTCGCGTTCTCCGGCGGGCTCGACACGACGGTCTGTGTCCCGCTGTTAGAGGACGAGTACGGATACGACGACGTCATCGGCGTCACCGTCGACGTCGGACAGCCGGCCTCCGAGTTCGACGAGGCCGAAGCAACCGCCGAGGCGCTCGGCTTAGAACACTACGTCGTCGACGCGCGGGAGGAATTCGCGCAGCTCTGTCTCGAGAGCGTCCGCGCGAACGCGACCTACCAGGGCTACCCGCTCGGAACCGCTCTCGCTCGCCCGGTGATCGCCGAGGCGATTCTCGAGGTCGCCGAAGAGAACGGCTGCACCGGCATCGCCCACGGCTGTACGGGCAAAGGGAACGACCAGCTGCGATTCGAGGCCGTCTGGCGCGACTCCGACCTCGAGGTCATCGCCCCAGTCCGCGAACTCGGTCTGACCCGCGAGTGGGAACAGGAGTACGCCGCCGAGAAGGAACTGCCCGTCGAGGGCGGCAGCGGCGGCGACTGGTCGATCGACACGAACCTCTGGAGTCGCTCGGTCGAGGGCGACGACTTAGAGGACCCGAGCTACGTTCCTCCCGAGGATATCTACGACTGGACGCAGGCTCCCTCGGGCGAAACCGAAGAGATCGAGATTTCCTTCGAGGAGGGCTACCCCGTCGCCATCGACGGCGAAGAGTACGAGCCGATCGCGCTCATCGAACACCTGAACGAGCTCGCCGGCCAGTACGGTGTCGGCCGCACTGACTCCATGGAAGACCGCATGCTCGGGCTCAAGGTTCGTGAGAACTACGAGCACCCGGCCGCGACGACCCTCCTGAACGCCCACGAGGCATTAGAGGGGCTCGTCCTCACCCAGGAGGAACGCGAGTTCAAGCAACTCGTCGACCAGCGCTGGTCGAAGAAGGGCTACGAGGGACTCATCGACGCGCCGCTCGTCGGCGCGCTCGAGGGCTTCATCGCCGAGACCCAAAAGCGCGTCACCGGCACCGTCACGATTCGCTTCGAGGGCGGGCAGGCTCGCGCAGTCGGCCGCGACAGCCCCTACGCCGCGTACTCCGCCGAACACGCCTCCTTCGACACCGAGTCCGTCGGCAAGATCGCCCAGGAGGACGCCACCGGCGTCGCGAAGTACCACGGTTTCCAGCGTCGCCTCGCAAACGAGTCGATCGCGGCGCTCGAGGACGAGGAGTAAAATGACCGGAGAGGAAGCCGCCGACGGACCGGACGAGGGTACGAGCAGTGTCGACGAGACCGACGACGCGGTCTCGAGCGACGCCTCGCAGCCGAATCCCGGCCAGGGTGTCGTCCGCCGCGATCGCTTCGCCGGCGGCCCGGCCCGCGGCTTTCTCTCCTCGCTCGCAGCCGACGAGCGGATCTTCGCAGCCGATCTGGCGGTCGACCGCGCCCACGTCGTGATGCTCGCAGAGTGCGGGATCATCGACGACGAGACGGCCGGTGAGATCCTCCAGGCGCTCGAGGCAGTCGCTGACGAGGGCCATACCGCCCTCCCCGAGGGCGAGGACGTCCACGAAGCGATCGAGACGGCGGTCATCGATCAGATCGGCGCGGACGGCGGGAAGATGCACACCGCCCGCTCGCGAAACGACGAGGTCGCGGCCTGCATCCGCTACCGGCTGCGCGAGGATGTCCTCCGGACGATCGAGACGACGCTCGCGCTCCGCGAGACGTTACTCGAGACAGCCGCCGAGCACGACGAGACGATCATGCCCGGCTACACGCACCTCCAGCCCGCCCAGCCGACCACGGTGGCCCACTGGGCGCTGGCCTACGAGGGCGCGATCGCCCGCGATACGGCGCGCCTGCTCGACGCCTACGGCCGGATCAACGAGTCGCCGTTGGGCGGGGCCGCGTTCGCCGGCACGCCGTTCGACATCGACCGCGAGCGCACGGCCGAACTGCTCGGCTTCGACGGTATCGTCGAGAATTCGATGGACGCATCCTCGAGTCGGGACTTCTTACTCGAGGCGACACAGGCGCTGTCGACACACGCGACGACGCTGTCGGGGCTCGCCGAGGACGTGATCGTCTTCGCGAACCGCGGCTTCGTCGACCTCTCGGACGACTATTCCTCGACCTCGTCGATCATGCCCCAGAAGAAGAATCCCGACACGCTCGAACTCGTCCGCGCGGTCGCGGGCGACGCCGCCGGCAGCGTCCAGGGACTGACGACGACGCTCAAGGGCCTACCCCGCGCGTATAACCGCGACCTCCAGCGCGCGACGCCCCACGCCTGGGAGACCGTCGATGCGGTGACGCAGGCGAGCGAAGTCGCCGCCGGCGCGGTCGCGACGGCCGACTGGAACGACGAGGCGCTGGCCGACGAGGCCGGCGCGGGCTTCTCGACGGCGACCGGCGTCGCCGACCTGCTCGCAATGGCCGGAGTTCCGTTCCGAACGGCCCACGAGATCGTCGCCATCGCAGCCGAGAACGGGGGCGACTACGACGCGATCGAGGCCGCCGTCGAGGACGTACTCGGCGACCCCCTCGAGTCGCTGGTCGAGCCCGAAGCGGTCGAAGACGCACTCGACCCCGAGACCAGCGTGTCGAGTCGCGACTCGACCGGCGGCCCGGCCCCCGAGGCCGTGGCCGCCCAGCGCGAGTCGGCTCGCGAGCAGCTCGCCGACGACCGCACGGAACTCGAGGCCCGTGAGGCGTCGCTTTCAAACGCACACCGCACACTCCGCACGGAGGTGGACGAATATGTCTGAGCTGGTTTCAGGGTTCATTCTCGACGCGGGCGGTCACATTCGACGGCCCCGGCGACGGCGATCCCCGCGAGGGGATAACCTACCTACTACGTGATAATTCAAATAAAACCCGGCAAAGAACCGCATCGACGCACCGTTAGAGTGGACTGCGGATAGTATAATTTCGCTGTTAAGTTCGAAGGGTTTAAGGGTGATCGGCTCACAGTTTCGGGTACCATGACCGAATGCGTCGAGTGTGGGGCGGAGGTGTCCCTGCACGACGATCTGGAAGTTGGAGAGATCGTTGACTGTACGACCTGTGGCGCCGAACTCGAAGTCGTCGACACCGAGCCGCCAGTCCTCGAGCGAGCCCCCGAGCTCGAAGAGGACTGGGGTGAGTGACCTTGCACACGGTCGCAACGAAACTGCGCCGTGTGTCTCTCCCCGCTGAGGGGTGGTTCGCGTGAAGGTAGGCATACTCTACTCCCGAATTCGCAAAGACGAGAAGCTCCTCTTGAACGAGCTTCGCGAGCGTGATCACGACGTCGAGAAGATCGACGTTCGCAAGCAGACGTTCGATATCAGCGAGGCACCCGACGAGATCGCCGACCTCGACATCGTCGTCGACCGCTGTCTCGCCACGAGCCGGAGTCTGTACGCGACGCAGTTCTTCGAGGCGTACGGCATTCCCGTGGTAAACAGCCACGAGACCGCGGATATCTGTGCTGACAAAGTCAAAAACAGCCTCGCACTCGAGCAAGCGGGCGTTCCAACGCCCGCCACGAAGGTCGCCTTTACCAAAGAGACCGCGATGGAGGCCATCGAGGAGTTTGGCTACCCTTGCGTCTTGAAGCCCGTCGTGGGCTCGTGGGGTCGCCTGATGGCGAAGATCGATTCGCCGGACGCAGCAGAGGCCATTCTGGAACACAAGGCCACGCTCGGCCACTACGAGCACAAGGTGTTCTACGTTCAGGAGTTCGTCGACAAGCCGGGACGAGACATCCGCGTGCTCGCGACCGACGGCGAGCCGATCGCGGGGATGGTTCGCTCCTCGGATCACTGGATCACCAACGCCGCGAAGGGTGCCGAGACAGACGTCTTCGAGCCCGACGAGGAAGCAAGAGAGCTCGTCAAGAAGGCCAGCGACGCCGTCGGTGGCGGCCTGCTGGGTATCGATCTGATGGAGACCGAAGACGGCTATACGGTCCACGAGGTCAACCACACCGTCGAGTTCAAGGCCTTAGACGGCGCCGTCGAGACCGATGTCGCCGGCACCGTCGTCGACTGGCTCGAGGAGAAGGCCGCGGAAGCGGCCGATTCGGAGCTCGAGGTGACCGCCTGATGGCGGTCGATACTGACACCAGCGCCAGCGGGGCCGGCGAGACCGTGACGGCGACCGTCGTCGGCGGCTCGGGCTTCACTGGCGGCGAACTGTTGCGACTGCTTGCGGGCCACCCGAACGTCGAGATTGCCGAGGTGACGAGCCGCTCGAAAGCCGGCAAGAGTGTCGGCTCCGTTCACCCACCGCTTCGTGGTGCGGACCTGCGCTTTACCGAACCCAACGATCTCGAGAGCGTCGACATCCTGTTCGCCGCGACGCCCCACGGCGTCTCGATGGGACAGGTCGACGAGTTTTTCGACATTGCAGACACCGTCGTCGACCTCTCAGCAGACTTCCGTCTCGATACGGAAGCACAGTACGACGAGTGGTACGACGGACACGTCGCGCCGGAGTACTTAGAGAAGGCCGAGTACGCACTGCCCGAAATCAACCGGGAGAACCTCCCCGGTGCGGAGCTCATCGCGGGCGGCGGCTGTAACGCCACCGCGACCATCCTAGGGCTGTACCCGCTGTTCGAACACGACATCTTGGAGGGCGGCGAGCAGGTCGTCGTCGACGTCAAAGTCGGCTCCTCTGAAGGCGGTGCCGGCGGCGGGGAAGCGTCCTCGCATCCCGAGCGCTCGGGCGTCGTCCGCCCCTACGCGCCGACGGGCCACCGTCACGAGGCCGAAATCGAGCAGTTCCTCGGTACTTCGGTGGCATTTACTTGCCATGCAGTCGACATGATCCGTGGCGCCAGCGCGACGAGCCACGTCTTCCCAAGCGGGCCCGTCTCGAAGGGCGATCTCTGGAAAGCGTATCGGGGCTGCTACGAGGACGAGCCCTTCGTCCGCATGGCCGCGGGCGGTTCCGGCGTCTACCGCTATCCCGAGCCGAAGGCGGTTTCGGGAACGAATTTCGCCGAGGTCGGCTTCGAACTCGATCCGTCGAACAAGCGCATCGTCGTCTTCTCGGCGATCGACAACATGATGAAGGGATCGGCTGGCCAGGCGGTCCACGCCGCGAACATCGCCCTCGGCTTCGAGGAGACGGCTGGCCTCGAGTTCGCAGGGCTACACCCCGTGGGGGCGCCGTAGGATGACGGTAGTCGTCAAGATCGGCGGCGCTCGCGCCGTCGAACCCGAAGGAGCGCTCGCGGACGTTGCGAGCCTCGTCGAAGACGGCGAGGACGTCGTCCTCACCCACGGCGGCTCGACCGCCGTCGACGAGACCTTAGAGGCCCTCGGCCAGGAACCGACCTACGTCGAGACGCCCGGGGGCGTCGTCGGCCGCTTTACCGACGAGGAGACGATGGACGTTTTCAAGATGGTCATGCCCGGCAAGCTCAACACCGATCTGGTCGAGAGCTTGCAGAACGAGGGCGTGAACGCGGTCGGGCTCTCGGGTACCGACGGCAAACTATTGGAAGGAAAACGCAAGTCCGCCGTCCGCGCGAAGGTGGACGGCAAGAAGAAGATTTTACGCGGCGACCACTCGGGCAAGATCGAGTCGGTCAACGCGGACCTACTCGAGACGCTACTCGCAGGCGGCTACACGCCCGTCGTCTCGGTTCCTGCACTCGGCGCCGAGAAGGACGGCGGCTACACTGCCGTCAACGCCGACGCCGACCGCGCCGCGGCAGCGATCGCGGGCGCGCTCGAAGCGGACTTGGTCGTCCTGACGGACGTTTCGGGAATCTACGAAGATCCCGACGACGAGTCGACGAAGATCGATTCGGCGTCGACACCCGAGGAGTTCGAAGCCGTCACGGACGCCGCCGAGGGGTTCATGACAAAGAAGGTCATGGCCGCAGAGGAAGCGTTAACCGGCGGCGCGTCGTCGGTCATCGTCGCGACGGCCAACGCCGACGAACCGATCACGAGTGCGCTCGCAGGCGAGGGCACGACCCTCGAGTCGACCGTACTCGAGGACGCGGACGCCGAAACGGAGGAAGCAACACAATGAGCGACCACGACTTCGTCTCCGGCAGCAAGCCCATCCGTATCGAACGTGGCGAGGGAGCGTCCCTCTACACGCCGGACGGCACGGAGTATCTGGATGCCGGCGCGAGCTACGCCTGCACGCCGCTCGGCCACAGCCACCCGGCTGTCGTCGACGCAGTACAGGAGCAGGTCGGCAACCTCACGTTCGTCGACTCCTCGTTTCCCGTCCAATCTCGCGAGGACGCCTACGCGGCGCTCGTGGCAGCCACACCTGACGGACTGGATCAGGCATGGTTCTGTAACTCCGGAACCGAATCCAACGAGGCGGCGCTGAAGTTCGCCCGGTCTGCGACCGGCAACTCGACGATCGTCGCGGCAACCCGCTCGTTCCACGGGCGAACGATGGGGTCGCTCGCGGCGACCTGGAAGGACAAGTACAAGAAACCCTACGAGCCCTTAGCCGGCGACATCGAGTTCGTCCCCTACGGCGACGACGAGGAACTCGCCGCGGCCGTCGACAACGAGACCGCTGCCGTCATCTTAGAGCCGATCCAGGGCGAAGGCGGCATCAACGTCCCGCCCGCGGGCTACCTCGAGACGGCACGCGAACTCACCGAGGAGACCGGCGCGGCGCTGATCTTCGACGAGGTCCAGACCGGCATGGGCCGGACGGGCGAGATGTGGGCCTGCGAAAACGCGGGTGTGACGCCCGACATTATCACGACGGCGAAGGGGCTTGGCAACGGTCTCCCGGTCGGCGCAGTCGTCGTCACAGACTGGATCGCCGACGGCGCGGCCTCGCACAACGCCACGTTCAGCGGCGGCCCCGTCGTCACTGCGGCGGTCCACGCGACCATCTCGACGCTGGTCGAAGAGGAGTGGCCCGCCCACGCCGCCGAGATGGGCGACTATCTCACGACGGAACTCGAGAACGCCCTCGGCGACGAGGTGCGCGAGGTTCGTGGCGAGGGCTTGCTGATCGGCATCGAGCTGAAACGCGGCGCGAACCGCGTCGCCCGGGACCTGGCGCTCGAACACCAGATTCTGGCGCTTCCGGCGGGCCGGACCGTTCTGCGCCTGCTGCCGCCGCTCACGATCGGCGAGGCCGAAGCCGATCAGTTCGTCGACGCGCTGACCGAGATCCTCGCACCCGACGCGGAAGCCGAGTAAGACCATGAACGCGAGCATGACCGAACCGACCGACGTATCGCTCGACGACGCCCGCGAACTGCTGATCGACCTCGTTTCGATTCCCTCCCCTTCCGGCGAGGAGACGGACGCGGCCGACCGGCTCGTCGAGTTCTTCGAGACGTACGGCCGCGACGTGTGGATCGACGAGGTCGGCAACGTGCGGGCGCCGGCGGACGACGCCGCCCTGTTGACCTCTCACGTCGACACTGTTCCAGGAGACATTCCCGTCGACGTGAAACCGGCCAGCGACGCAGATATTGCGGCCGACGTCGCTGACGAGGGCGACGACGTGCTCTGGGGACGCGGCAGCGTCGACGCGACGGGACCGCTCGCTGCGATGGCCGCGGCCGCCGTGCGGACGGGCGTCTCGTTCGTCGGCGTCGTTGGCGAGGAAGTCGACTCGACGGGTGCACGCTATCTGGTCGACGATCGCGACGAGATGCCCGAGGCCGTTATCAACGGCGAGCCGTCTGGAACCGACGGGATCACGCTTGGGTACCGTGGCTTAGTCGCTGGAACCTACGTCGCGACGAGTGAGTCCGGACACACGTCCCGGCCGGATCCGAACGCGATCCAGCACGCCGTTCGGTGGTGGTCGACCGTCGAAGAGCGCTTCGAAGGCGACGAGTACGAACCCGTCTTCGAGCAGGTGACCACCAAACCGGTCGACATCGACGGCGGGGTCAGCGAGGACGGGCTCTCCGTCGAGGCGACGATGGATGTCCAGCTTCGCGTCCCGCCAGCTCTCGACGTCGAGACTGTCCGCGAGACCGCAGAGGCCGAACTCGAGGTCGGGACCGTCACCTGGAAGGACGCGGTTCCGCCCGTGATGACGAGCCCGCGAACGGAGGTCGCACGAGCCTTCCGCGTCGCCATCCGCGAGGAGGGCGAAGAGCCTCGCCTCGTCCGGAAAACCGGCACCAGCGACATGAACATCTACGCCGGTGCGTGGGACTGCCCGATGGCAACCTACGGTCCAGGGAACTCCGACCTCGACCACGCGCCCGACGAGCGACTCTCGCTGTCAGCGTTCGATCGCTCGGTCGAGGTTCTGACTCGCGTCGCCGACGACCTCGGGGGTGAGGCGTGATGGCGGGGAACGACGACGTGAGACACCTGCTCGACGTCGACGACCTCTCAGCTGCAGAACTCGAGACAGTCCTCGACCAGGCCGCCGAGTACAAACGCGCCCAAGACGCCGGCGAGGACCACAAGGACCTCCCCGGCCAGACGCTCGGGATGATCTTCCAGAAGCCGAGCACTCGGACCCGCGTCTCCTTCGAAACGGGCATGACACAGCTGGGCGGCCACGCGATCTTTCTCGGCGCCGACGACATCCAGCTCGGCCGGGGCGAACCCCTAAAAGACACCGCGCGAACGCTCTCTCGGTACGTCGACGTCGTGATGGGACGTGTCTTCAAACACGAAAACATCGAGGTGCTCGCAGAGTACGCCGACGTCCCCATCGTCAACGGGCTCACCGACGACGCCCACCCCTGCCAGACGCTCGCTGATCTGCTGACGATCCGCGAGCACTACGGTGATCTCTCCGACGTCTCGGCGGCCTGGGTCGGCGACGGTAACAACGTCGCCCAGTCGTTCGCGCTCGGCTGTGCCCTCGCCGGCATCGACCTCACCGTCGCAACACCCGAGGGCTACGAGATGGACGAGGATATCGAATCGCGGGCGGCCGAACTCGGACCCGCACCCACGGTGACGACCGATCCCGTCGAGGCCGTCGCCGACGCCGACGTCGTCTACACCGACGTCTGGATCAGTATGGGCCAAGAGGACGAACGCGACGTCCGCATGGACGCCTTCGAGGGGTTCCAGGTGAACGACGAGCTGTTAGCCCACGCCCCCGAGGCCTCCGTGCTGCACTGTCTGCCGGCCCACCGCGGCGAGGAGATCTCCGACGACGTGATCGAAGGCGAGCGCTCGATCGTCTTCGACCAGGCGGAAAATCGGCTCCACGCCCAGAAGGCGCTGTTGAGTTGGTTGGTAGCATAGGCAACTGCCCCGGCCGCCGCGAACCCACGCCACTTTTCTCCCTGCCAGCCCTTCCCGCGGACAATGAGTCTCAGTCTTGCCGCGGCACAACCCGACATCCCGGCCGACGCCGAGGACGGCGCCTGGCTCGAGTGCATCGAGTGTGGCGAAACGTACGCCCCATTCGAGGACGTCCGCTACACCTGCGACGAGTGCGACGGGCTGCTCGAAGTCCGATACGCCGACCTGCCCACGCTCGAAGACTTCGCGGGCCAGGGCCGGGGCGTCTGGCGCTACCGCGACGCGCTCCCCCTCGAATCGGGCGTGACGACCCAGGAGGGAGATACGCCGCTATACCGCGTCCCCCGACTCGAAGAGGAGATCGGCGTCGAGGCGTTGCGGATCAAACACGAGGGGATGAACCCCACCGGCTCGTTCAAAGATCGAGGCATGACCGTCGGCGTCGCCGTCGCGAAGGAACTCGGCGTCGGCCGGCTGGCCTGTGCGTCGACCGGCAACACGAGCGCGGCACTCGCAGCCTACGGCTCCCGGGGCGGGATGGAGACGCTCGTTCTCCTCCCCGCGGGGAAAGTCGCCGCCGGGAAGATTGCCCAGGCGAGCCTCCACGGCGCCCGCATTCTCGAAGTTGACGGCAATTTCGACGCCTGTCTCGACATCGTCCAGGAGCTTGCGGCTCGCGGCGAGGCCTACCTACTCAACTCGCTGAACCCCTTCCGGCTCGAAGGGCAGAAGACGATCGGCCTCGAGATCCTGGAGGCCTTCCGCGACGACTACGGCGCCTTCCCCGACCGGATCATCCTCCCCGTCGGCAACGCCGGCAACACCTCGGCGCTGTACAAGGCTTTCCGGGAGCTAGTCCAGTCTGGCTCGCTCTCGATCGACGAGGTGCCGAAGCTCACCGGTGTCCAGGCCGAGGGCGCCGCGCCGATGGTCGAGGCGATCGAGAACGACGCCGACGAGGTCCGACGCTGGGACGACGTCGAGACGCGTGCAACCGCAATCCGGATCGGCAACCCGGTCAACGCGCCGAAGGCGCTTCCGGGTATCCGCGAGACCGGTGGAACGGCCATTGCCGTCTCCGACGAAGAGATCACCGACGCCCAGCGCCAGCTCGCCGAAGAAGGAATTGGCGTCGAACCGGCCTCCGCGGCCTCCGTCGCGGGACTGCGAAAGCTCCGCGCCGAGGGAATCGTCGACGGCGACGAGCGCGTCGCCTGCCTGACGACCGGCCATCTGCTCAAAGACCCCGACGCCGCCGCGGCCGCGGGGAGCGATCCCGAGCCGGTGCCGAACGACACTGAGGGCGTCCTCGAAGTGCTGTAATCGACGCACGGAACACACGTGCGTCTTGTAGCACTGTCGATTCCGAGCAAGCGACATCTCTCGCGCACAGAGGTAGCCAGCGACGACGTCTGTCGTCTGACAGACAGTGGGCAGACATGTCTGACTAGTGGCTGACTGACAGTTTTGTAGGTAGCCGTTGCAGGGTTCGATCCATGTCCACCCACCATCACACTGCGTCCCACCGCGAGTTGGTCTCGAGGACGACGGAGAGCCCGGAACTGGTGGATCGATCAGCCGGAGGTTCCCGAACCGATCCCTTCCTGCCACTCGCAACGAATATCGAGCGAACGAGACACCAGTTGCGAATCGCGTTCCTCGAGCGCGAGCTTGCAGCCAGTCGGATGAACAGACAGGCCATCATCAATCAGTACGAACTCGTTCTCGAGGAGCGAGCGTGCGACTGTAATCGTCCCCACAGCACGTAGCCAAGCCACCGGCCAACAAGCAACCGCCCCACCCACATTCACAATATATTCTAACCCATAATTTAAGTTGTGATGTGCACGATATTATTGTGTGTGACAATACGTGCCGACCGACCAACCAGGACCGGATACGATCTGCCCGGAATGTGACGGACGTTTGCGCTCGATGAACACCGAAACCATCTGTGAGGAGTGCGGACTGGTTTCCACAGAGGATGCCATCGATCGTGGCCCAGAGTGGCGATCGTTCGACGACGGGGTGGACCGACGACGAACGGGCGCCCCGCTCACTCGATCGAGACACGATCGTGGACTCTCGACGGAGATTGGCTACGGAACTGGGTCCCGGCTCACGGGACGCAAACGCCGCCAGCTTGCGCGGATGCGCCGGGAGCACAATCGAGCGCGGATCGCTTCGAAGGCGGATCGAAACCAGGTGTACGGGTTCACCGAGATCAGGCGAATCGTCTCTGAGCTTTCCCTCCCCGAATCCGCACGCGAGCAGGCGTGTTCGCTGTTCGACTCCGCTCAGTCTGCCGACCTCTTTGCCGGGCGATCGATCGAGGGGTTCGCAGCCGCAGCAGTGTACGCGATCTGTCGGACACTGTCGATCGCCCGAACACTCGCAGAGGTCGTCGCAGTCTCTCGTGCAGACCGCGAGGAGTTGAAAGTCGCATACGACGCCCTGAACCGCGAGCTGGGGTTGCCCACCGGGCCGATCGATCCTACGCAGTACCTGCCGCGGTACGCGTCGAAGCTGGATCTCGATTCAGCGGTCGAGCGCATAGCTCGGGAGTATGTAACCCAGCTAACCGAGGCACGCGTAATCGGGGGTCGAAACCCCAGCGGAGTGGCAGCAGCATGTCTCTACGCAGCGGCGATCGAGTGTCCGCAGACAGAGCGAATTACCCAGGCCGCCGCCGCAGACATTGCAGACGTACAGCCAGTGACCGTCCGGTCGACGGTCACCGAACTCGAAAAACTCTGAGCGACGGAGAATCCACGGGTCGCGTCGAATCAGGTAGTCCGAAGCGAGTCCGTACTCGGCTCGTAGACCTCGCCTTTCTGTTTTAATTTCTCGATCTCGCGTTCGGCTTTGGACTGATCGAGCCCGATCTCTGTTGCCCGGTCGAGAACTATGTCAATCGGAGCGCCGTCGTCGTACTCCTCTTCGACCTCGCCGATCAGCTGCTTGATATTCTTGATCCGGTCGCGCTGGGACTTCGAGGTGCCGGCCTCGACGATGTCGGCGTCGAACTCGCCGGTTTCGGGATCGACGCCGATGTCCTGCAGACAGGAGCGGACGATCTCGATCACCCGCTCGGCGTCCTCTATTTCAACCGTATCCGAGAGACGAATGCGAGCGCTGGCCTCGGAGAGCCGGACGAGTGCTTCGAGTTTTCGGGCGGTGACCGGGATGGGGGCGTCCTCGTCGGTTCCCTTCGACCGGAGGTCGACGTAGAAGTCCCGGATCGCTTCGCGGGCCTCCTCGGTCATCCGCGGGTGACAGTTCTGTTTCGCGTAGGCGACGTACTTGCGCAGGAGGTCAGCGTCGATCGCGGGATCGACCGTCTCGGTCATCTCGTCGATCTCGCCCTGGCTGACGTCTAAGTTAGTCATCTGCTCGCGCTGTGTCGTCAGCTCTCCGGCGTAGTTGGTGGTGATGATGTGCTCTGCAAGGTTGCGGTCTTTTTCCTCGTCGGGCTGGTCCGTGACCGTGAAGATGAGGTCGAACCGCGAGATGAGCGCCGGTTCGAGATCGATCTGCTCGCTGATCGGCTCGTAGTGGTCGAACCGGCCGTACTTGGGGTTAGCGGCGCCCAGCAGCGAGCAGCGGGATTTCAGGGTGGCGTTGATTCCCGCCTTCGAGACCGAGATTTTCTGCTGCTCTAACGCCTCGTGCATGGCCGACCGGTCGTCGGCGGCCATCTTGTCTAGCTCGTCGACCGCGGCGATTCCCTGGTCGGCGAGCACGAGCGCGCCGGCCTCTAAGGTCCACTGTTGGCCGTCGCCGAAGTCATCTCTCACAGCTGCGGCAGTAAGCCCCGCGCTACTGCTGCCTTTTCCGGACGTATAGACGGACCGAGGGGCGATGTTCTGGATGTAGCCCAGCATCTGGGAGTTGTGCGAGATGACCCCGTTCGAAACGTAGTTGTGCGTCCCTTCGATCTCGAGGTCGTACACCCAGTCATAGTCGGGGTCGACCGTTTCGATTGATTCGATGCGTTCCCAGTAGACGTCGCCTTCGACGAATTGCTCGAGAGCGGCGATGCTCGCTTTTACGGATCCGCCGTCTGCTAATGCACCTTCTTCGGTCTGGCTCTCCTCCCTTGGTAGTGCGGCTTTGAAGGCTCCGATGACCTCTCGAAGGCTCTCGCGGCTCGGATTTCTCGATCCTCGTTCGTAGTGTTGATACGTCGATCGAGGAAGTCCACAGTCAGCTTGTGTAAGCGATAGCGACTCACGAATCTGTCGAAGCTCCGACCCGATATCAGGAATGATATCGAGGTTAGTGTTCCCTTCCGTATCGACGTACTGTTCGGCAGAGTCCTGTTTTCGCTGCGTTACGAATCCGATCTTCGCGACGTACGTCTCGAATTCGCTGCCGCTTATTCTGAGACGATAACTGCCATTACGTCGTTCGTGAAGTTGTGACCGGATCCCGACAGAGAGCAGGAGCGTTCTGATGCCTTCGAGCAGTTCACGGCTCATTGAAGCGACGGTTATCTCTCGCTGCGACGCCGAAACGTGGCCCTCCCCTTCGATGAACGCTTTGAGGAACTCCGACCTCGTCGAGTCACTAGCTTCGAAAAGGTCATCCGGGACACATTGTTCGTCGGATGACTGAAGGATACACGGTTCGAGCGCTTCGAGGAAACTTACGAACTCACCTGCTGAACAGAGTAGTTCACGGGCTTCTTTACTCTCATGGGGATCCCGTTCTGTCGTATTGAGACCCAGTTCCTCGAGAGCGTTCGTTGCATCGTTCAGGACTTCTCTATCGTTGTTTGTAATCGAAACGAATCCGGTGTTGTCATTTCGCTTCTCTACATAACCCTCTGCAATTATGTATCCGATTAACCGGGATAACGAAGGTGTCCACTCCGTCGGCAGATCGAGTTGAACGGCATTCCGAGACTTGGATCGTCGGAAGTCGACATCGAGAACGTCCTTACCGTCTGTTGGATAGTTTCGAGGTGCAGCAACGAACTGTCCCTCAGTGAGATCATCTGCTACAACCGGTGTGAACTGTCCGTCTTGTTGGACGAACAGCGGATGCGACGGCGTCACCTCGAGTTCCCGTCCACTCACGGTCCGAATTCGATACATTTGCTCAGGTGCTTCGCGTTTCCACACTTTTGTCGCCCGCTGGGGAGCAATGGATCCGTCGTCCTGAAGCGATGGGACCTCGAGATCAATCTCGTCCCACCAGCCGTCATCGATTGGTTTCGGGTCCTCGAAATGTGATTCGACGAGTTCGCGAATCGGGACCGTTCGTCCGTCCGCGAGCGTGATATTCGTATCTCCTTTCACACACTTTCCAGTACCCGGATCACCGATGAGGAGCATGTGCAGGTCCCCGCGAATCCGGGAGCCGTCGGGCAGCTGTTTCGTCACGCCCGAGAACAGCTGCAACATCATGGCGAGCTTCTCTTCGTCGTAGCCGTAGATCGAAGGGGCGATGGAGTCGACCATCCGCTCGTAGATGTCCTCCTGGCTCGAGAGGCGGACGATCTCTTCTTTGTCCTCGCCGGTGATATCCATGTCCTCGAACTGCTCTTCGTCGACGTCGACTGCCATCCCTTCCATGTAGAAGTCGAAGATGGGCGACTTCTCCTGCTGGTTGCCCTGCTGTTCGAGTCGGAGGACGCCGACTGCCGAGACGTGGTCGCCCGGCGTCACCTCGCCGGTGATGTCGTCTTCGACGTGGACGTCGAGCGCCTGGGGCGTCTCGCCGCCGCGCAGGCCTTCGGGGCTCTCCTGGATGCGTAGCTTCTGGGCGTCGACGAACTCGGACTGGTCGAAGTTCACCCGGAAGGGGCCCTGGCGTTCACAGCCCTGGCACTCGTGGGGTTCCTGGAAGTCGCCACTGGACTGGGGAACACGGGTGAGGGTACCACAGAGCTGACACTCGAAGGCCGCCTCCTCGATCTTGGGGCGGACGTCTGTCGCCTTGCGGACGATGCCCCGAACCTGAACCAGCGAGTTCATGTCGCGGGCGCGGATGTCACGGATCTCCGGCGACTCCGTCTCGGCTAAGTTGCGAACTCGGACGTGGGCCTGTCCGAGGCTGACGTCGATCGGAAGATCGTACAGTCGTAAGGCCTCCTCGGCGTAGCGCTGGAGCTGTTCGGGCTGGGCGAGGACGTCGTCTGCGAGGTCGGGATCGTACCGGTAGAGATCCTGCCAGTCGATCCAGAGCGACCGCTGCTCGTTTGGGTATCGCTGCGCAAGCTGTTTGATCTCGTTGTCGTAATAGTTGCGGAAGAACTGCTCGAACGCGTCGACGAGTTCGGAATTTCCCGCTTGCGCCATTGCACTGGGATAGGGGCGCCACCGCGTATAAATTGTGGCATAGTCCGGCGAAAGTGGAGGGGCGGTGAGCCGGCGGGCCCCACACTGTGTGACTCGTCGGCGACGTTCCGAAGGCGTCAGTCAGTATCGGTTGTCGTCGTTCGAACCGAACCGACTACGGATTCGCTTGACCGCGTACGCGCCGCCGACGGCGCCAACGGCGCCCGGAAGGAGGGCAGAGCCGGAGACGTCGTCGGCGTGGTCACGGAGGCCGAGATCCCGCAACCGGTCTTCGACGCCGGCGTCCGGAACCCAGTCGGGGAGGATGCTGGCCTCCGAGACGGTGTACGGTCGCATCATATCGTGGTCCTCGTGCTCGATCATGTGACAGTGCCACATGTACTCGCCCGTCTGATCGGTGAACAACCCCTCGTACTCGCCGAAGTGGACGATGACGTGGACCACCTCGCCGGGGTGGACGGTTACCACGTCGTTCCAGCCCAGTTCGTACGATTCAGGCGGCTCGAGCGCGTCCGGATCGACATCGTCCTCAGCCGGGTCGTACTCCGAGGTCGGCTGTCGTCCGAGCACCTGAAACTGGACCAGGTGGAGATGAACCGGGTGGGACATCCCGGTGAAATTGTCGAAGCTCCAGATCTCGGTATCGCCGAGCGTGGGAGTTTCAGTCACCGGGTCGGTCATCCGCAGGCCAGACGGCTCGTCCTCCGTCCCGAGGAGGTGCATCGTCCGGCCATAATCGTCAGACTGGGCGGTGAGCGTGAGGTAGCGCTCGTTGTCGACCGAGTCGACCGGAATCTCAGGGACCTCGGTCAGTTCGCTTGGCACCTGGCTGTCGTCTTCCCCATCGGCGTCGGCGGCGACCTCGATCAGCATGATCTCGGGGAGCGGTTCGGAGTCGTCCACCCCGTTTCCGGTCTCACCGCGGTACACCGCCGGCGCGTCGTTGTGGAGGATGAGCGTCTCGCCGGCGTAGTCGGTGAAGTCGACGACGACGTCTGCGCGCTGGCTCGAACCAAGTTCGAGGCGGTCGTCGGTCTCGACCGGCTCGGAGAGCAGCCCACCGTCGCTGCCGATCTCGACGAACGGGGGGCCGCCGGCGCCTACCTCGCCCGAAGACTCGTCGTATTCGAGTAGTTTGAGGTTGTAAAAGCGACTGTTGGAACCATTTAGCATCCGGAATCGGTATTTTCGTGGTTCGACCGAAAGACGCGGCCAGGCCTTCCCGTTGACGACCGGCGTGTCTCCGAAGAAGTGTGGGACGATGCTCGGTTCGGGATGCGAATCGTCGGGACTGCCGTGTGTCTCGGAGACGGCAGTTGGGTAAAAGAGAGAGCCGTCGTCGTTGAAACGCCGATCCTGAATAAGAAGGGGGATCTCGTACTCGCCGTCGGGGAGGTCGAGGCTACGCTCGTGATCGTCCCGAAGCAGATAGAATCCTGCGAGGCCGGCGTAGACGTTCAGTCGCGTGATGGCCTTCGCGTGGTCGTGATACCACAGCGTCGCCGGCGGCTGGTCGTTGACGTAGTAGTAGTCTTTCTTCTCGAAATCGGGACCCGTCTCCGCAAAGTCGCGGGTGAACCAGGCTTGGGCCTTCCCATCGCTTACGTCTTCGATACTCCCGCCGTGGAGATGGGTGACGGTCCGCACACCGTCTATATCGTAGGGAATCATCTCGTCGTGGATCGTGGTGTCGACGGGGAGGAGATGATCATCCGGTAGATCGTTCTTCCACCGGACGTAGATCGGCTCGCCGCGCTCGGCCTCGATAGTGGGGCCGGGATACTGCCCGTCGAACCCCCAGACTGTCGTTTCGGGGAGATCGCGGTGGATCTCCTGTTCGACCTCGCGCATCTCGATTTCGTAGTAGGGGTGGTCGTCTTTCGTCCCGGTCGGCTCGACGGTGCCGGGGCGTGGCAGTTCGTCGACCCACTTCTCGAGATCCGGAGACGAGTGTTCGGTCTGGGTCAGTTGGGGAATTTCGGACGCGCGCTGAACCGAAGTGGTCTCTCCCGAAATAGCGCCGGTCGACGACGCCGACGTCGCGGCCGCACCGCTCGATCCGAGCAGTCCAGCAGCCCCAATTCCCCCGATCCCCTTCAGGATGGATCGCCGCCTTGCAGGGAGTTCGGTACCGACACTAGTCCCACCGTCCCGCTGCGCCCGGTGGACGGGTGACGAGCGCTGATCGTCTGTCATAACTACGCCATCGAACATCAGTTCGAAACAAGTACTTTCGCTCGAAATTCAGTGCATAAGTTTCGCGAGAGTTAGTCACAGAAAATAGTCACCGCGCGTGATCGGTCCCGAGCGCGGTTGACGATCGCAAGAGGTGGAGAGGGCGTTCGACAGCGGCGATGGGCTTTTTCGGGACGCGGGCGTATCTACTGGCGCCGAGGTGAGAACGAATGTACGAACGATCGAGCAGTCGTTCCGAGCGCGATCCGTTCGACGCCCTGATCGACACTCTCACCGCGGCGAGCCGGTACGATCTCCTGCTCGCGATCGTTCCGGCAGCGTTCGCGGTTTCGCTGGTCGCAACTGCCGTCTTGGGTGTGTCGGTACAGCAGGCACTGGTGGTCGCATCCACCGTCGGCGTGTTCGCGATCGTCGACGCCTGCTACCGCAACCCGCCAGTCGAGCAGGGCTCGAACTGAGCAGCGTCGGCCAGCAACCGCCGCCCGTTTTTGTTCGAGATCGAGCACCGCCCGTGTCGCTCGTTTCCTGCCCGGAACCCTTTTACAGCGCAGCGATGTAGTCTGGCATAGCAATGGGACTGGGCTCGGACATGTACCGACAGCAGATCCTCGACCACTACAAGAACCCCCGGAACTACGGGGAACTCGAGGATCCAACCTTCACCCACGTCGGCGAGAATCCGATGTGCGGGGACGAGATTCGCATGGACGTCGTACTCGGGGACGACGACGAGACCATAGAACATGTGGCGTTTTCCGGAGACGGCTGTGCGATCAGCCAGGCCAGCGCGAGCATGCTCTCCGGGGAGCTCCAGGGGAAAAGCATCGACGAGCTACTCGAGATGGACCGAGACGACGTCGTCGACATGCTCGGCGTGGACATCTCGCCGATGCGGATCAAGTGTGCGGTGCTCGCAGAGAAGGTCGCCCAGGACGGCGCGGAGATCTACCGGGGCGAACTCGAAAAGGAGAAAACCTCGACCGAAGAGTAACAAGAGATCTCGTTTTGCGGTGGTTTGTCCCCATCTCGCCGGCCACACCCTTACCCGCCGGTACGACGGAGGTGACGTATGGTCGACACCGCCCTCGGGTTCGTCCTCGGCGCGATCATCGGTGCGATCGCCACCGCGGCAGGCTCGTACCTGCTTTACTGGAAACGGGAGCGAGACGCGACCCGCCGGCTTCGGCAGGCCTTCCGGAAGGAACTGCGCGCGTACGAGCACGTCGACGAGGTGATCGACGAGGGCGACTACGAAGGGGTCACGACGCGCATTGAGGCGCCCGTGATCTACGAGTCTGCGGCCGGTGATCTGGGGTTGCTCACCGAGGACGAAATCGGCCGACTGGTCGCGTTCTACAGCGCGCTGTCCTGGCTCGACGGGCTGGAAGATCCCGAGGACAAGAAGGCGCGCATCAAGACCGTCCCTGAAAAGCGACGAGCCGCACTCGAGGCGCTGGCCGAGACAAGTAGTGCGTAGCGACCTCGGATCGCCGTCGCTCGCGATCGAATCGAGACACCGAGATGGAATCGACGTCAGTTGGATAGACCGCTCGTCTGCGGTTGTGCGGGGGTCGGAACGCAGTGACGGCTGTGCTCTAGTGGTTCGGCGTGCTCGACGAACGGCCTGATCTCGTCGAAGCGCTCGGCCGTGGTGGCGACGCCGTTCCCGTCGTTGTACTCGATCACGCCGTAATCGACGAGTTGCGGGAGGTGGTTGTGTGCGAACGAGATCGACACCTGCTGGCACTCCCTCTCGGATACTGCCTCGATCGGAACGCCCCGTTCGCGGGCGGCGAGTTCGCAGGAAAGATTGTCGACGTCCACCTGATCGGTGTAAAGAAGTCTGTAGAGGAGAGACCGACGCCGCGAATCCGACAGCAGTTCGTGAACGCGATCCACCATCTCCGGTTCCATCGCTTCGGACGTCATTGACGAACGGGAAAACGAGGGAGAGTAATAGAACCGTACTGCCAAATTATTTTAATTCGCTATCCGGTGAGCACTGACCCCGGCCCCAAGGGGAACTGCCGGATCAGTCCTTACTCCGGCTTCAGTCCACCATCCTGGACGCGCATAATGGCCTCGCCGTCGGCTAAGTTCGGAGCGTCGACGAGTTTGACGATCCGCTTGTCACCCTTGGATTTGCGGAGGTACATTCGAAACGTGGACTTGTGTCCCAAAATGTTTCCGCCGATCGGCTGGGTCGGATCGCCGAAGAACGAGTCGGGGTTCGAGGCGACCTGGTTGGTGACGATGACCGCGGCGTTGTAGAGGTTGCCGACCTTGTCGATGTCGTGGAGATGCTTGTTGAGTTTCTGCTGGCGGTCGGCGAGGTTTCCACGGCCGACGTACTCCGCACGGAAGTGTGCGGTCAGGGAGTCGACACAGACCAGTCGCACGGGGTAGTCGGAATCTTCGTGCTCGCTCGCGAGTTCCTTTGCCTTCTCGGCGAGGAGCATCTGGTGGTTCGAGTTGAACGCCTTCGCGACGTGAATCTTCTCGAGAACGTCTTCGACGAGTTCGTCGACTGCCTCCTCGTCGCCGGCCGATCCCTCGATCTCGCGGTCGTCGAGGGCAGCGTCGATCGCCTCGTCTGGGAGTCCGCGAACCATGTCGTCGATTCGCTCGGGACGGAACGTGTCCTCGGAGTCGACGAAGATACAGGAGCCGTGAAGACCGCCGACCTCCCGTGGAAGTTGGACGTTGACCGCCATCTGGTGAGTGACCTGCGATTTGCCGGCCCCGAACTCGCCGTACACTTCGGTGATCGACTGGGTCTCGATGCCGCCACCCAGCAGGTCGTCGACCTCGTCGATGTGCCAGGAGAGTTTGCCGATCTCGTTGCGTCGTTCGAGCACCGTCGATCCAGTCTCGAAGCCCCCGATGTCGGCGGCGTCCCGGGCGGCCCGGACGATGTCTCCCGCGGTCGACTCGCCGACGTCAGCCGTGTTCGACAGCTCTGAGGGAGAGGCAACGGCCAGACTCTGGAACGAGTCGTAGCCTGCATCGAGGAGTTTGTCCGCGGTCGCCGGTCCGACGCCAGGAAGGGTTTCGAGGTCTACGTCTGCCATGGATGGTCGTTGCGCCGACGCCACTATAAACCCTCGTTAACAGGAGAGTGAAAGTGGAAGTGGGAGACGGCGGTGCGACCGGTGAGAAACGATCCGCAAGACTATGAGAGAAGGTCTTCGGTCAGTTCCACCCAGGCTCGTCCTCGGCCCAGCCGAGACGGACGAGGCGTCCGTCGTCGGTACCGACGTACAGTCCGTCCTCGCCGATTGCGGGACCAGCCGAGGCGCCCGCTTCCAGCGGACGGTGCCACGCGAAGTCGAGATCGTCGACCTCGATTCCGTAGACGGAGCCGGTGTCGTCGCCGAGACAGAGCCGTCCACCGGCGTAGGCGGGTTCGGCGGTGGTGACACCGTCGAGACCGATCCCTTTCTTCGAGAAGAGCCAGCCACGAACCTTCCGGGTGCCAAACTGCGTGTCCGTGACGTGGCAGTAACCGTCCGCCGCCGCGACGAAGACCGCGTCGTCGATCACCGTCGGGGCAGTCGTAAACGCGTCGCGAATCTGGTAGGTGAACCACGTCTGGCCCGTCGCAGCGTCGAGTGCGAGCATGAGCCCGTCGTCGTCGGCGACGTAGACGCGATCTGGCGCCTCGTCGGGAGCGACGACCACCGGTCCGCCGACGACCGTCCCATCGATCGGCGCTGTCCAGATCGACTCGTCGTCCGTGTCGGCGTCGTCGGCGTCCGTGGCGGGGGTGTCGGCGTCCGTGGCGGGGGTGTCGGCGTCAGCGGCGGGGGTGTCAGCGGCGAGGGTGTCAGCGTCCGCAGCGGTATCGTCGTTTGGAGCGGGGGCAGGGTCTGCAGCGAAATCGTCTGATTCCGCCCGAGAATCGGACGAACTGCTGTCGTTGGCAGCCGTCCGGAAGGCGCGAACGTCCTCGTCGCGCGTCCCGACGAAGACGCGGCCGTCGTGGACCGCAGGGGTTCCGACAACGGGGGCGTTGATTCGTCGCGTCCAGCGTTCCTCGCCCGTTTCGACGGCGAGTGCAGAGACACCCGCGGCATGGCCGACAACGAGGAGATCGCCGTCTGCCGTCGGAGGAGCCTCGACGGGTCCGGGAACCGAGACGCCCCAGCGCGGCTCGCCGGAGCGCGCGTCGAGCGCGCGGACGGTTCCGTCGCGAGTCACGAACGCAACGACGTCGCCCGTTCGAATCGGCGCGTGTACCGCGGCATCGGTATCGAAGCGCCACCGGCGGTCGCCGGTGTGTCTGTCGACCGCCACGATGCCGATTTCGGTACCGGCGTAGACGGCATTCCGATCGAGGATTGGCGATCCGATCGGCGTGGCGTCGAGATCAGCGGTCCAGGAGACGTCCGGTCGGGGCGGTGACGAGACCTCGTCTCGGCGCCCCGAGTTACGTTCGTCGCCGCGAAACTGTGTCCACTCGCTCACTGGCCGGGCGTTTCGACTCGGACAGTATAAGCGATCCGACACAGTACGAACGGAGGGCGGTCAAACGGCGACTCACTCCCAGGGGTGCGTTCCGCCCTGGCTCGGCCAGAGCGGATACCAGTACTCCTTCTCGCGCTCGATCTCGAGTTCGCCGTCTAAGGCGGACTCGAGTGTGAACTCGACGCTGGAGTCGCGCTCGCGGCCGGCTCGGGGCGCGAAGGGGTAGAATCGACCGCGACGAAACGAGTAGATCCAGTAGACGCGTCCGTCCACGTCGTCGCCGCCACGCAGGCGATCGGCTGGCTCGCGATAGGCGAAGACGGCCGCCAGCAGCCGCGAGCCGTAGCCGTGCTCGATGAACGTATCCGCGGCGAAGTGCATGCTCGTGACGAGGTCCTCCGGATCGTTCTCCTCCAGGACGACCCAGCGGTAGCCGTGGTCGTCCGCGGTGAGGTCGAACTCGGTGCCGGTGGTTTCGCGGCCGGCTTCCAGAATCGCCTCGACCTCCTCGACGGCCTCGCGAAAGGTTCGGGAGTCGACGCCGGCGAAACAGAGCGCACCCGCGTTGGCGGACTCGAAGCCAAGGTCGGCCGACATCGTGATGTAGGCGGTGCTCATCCCGAAGAGGTCGTCCGGATCGGCGTCGCGGGAGGCGTCGGCTTCGGCGCGTAGGCCGAGTACCGACCGGAGGCCGTCGAGCAGTCCCATGGTTCGTGTGGGGTCGCCGACCCCTTAGAAACCACTCATCTCTCGCTCGAGCTGGCGGAGCTGTTCGACCCGGCGCTCGGTCGAGGGGTGAGTGCTAAACAGCTTTCCGACGATGCCGGACTTCAGCGGGATGATGAAGAAGGCGTTCATCTCGGCTTCCTCCCGCATGTCCGTGTCAGGGACCTTGTCGACCTCACCGGAGATCGTCATGAGCGCGGAGGCGAGCGCCGCCGGATTACCCGTAATGGCGGCCGCGCCGCGGTCGGCAGCGAACTCGCGGTACCGCGAGAGCGCCCGAATGAGGATGTAGCTGATGATCCAGACGAGCAGCGAGACGAGGATTGCGACCACGATACCACCACCGCCGCGGCCGCCGCCGCGGCTTCGGCCGCCGCCGAAGAACGCCCCCCACCGGACGATCATGAACGCGATCGTCGAGAGGAACGAGGCGATCGTCATCACCATCATGTCGCGATTCTTGACGTGAGCGAGCTCGTGGGCGATGACGCCGTCGAGTTCCTCCTGGTTGAGCGATCGCAGTAGCCCGGTCGTCACCGCGACGGCGGCGTTTTTTTGGTTTCGACCGGTGGCGAAGGCGTTGGGAACGTTCGAGTCGACAACGGCGACGTTCGGCTTCGGTAGATCTGCCTGCTGGGAGAGGCGTTCGACGGATGCGTGTAGCTGTGGGTACTCCTCGGCCGAGACCGTCTTCGCGCCCATGCTCCTCAGCGTGAGCGTGTCGCTGAAGTAGTACTGGACGAGTGAGAAGCCGCCGAAGATCACGACGAAAATCACGAAACTCCCCATGTACGCAGCGATTGCTCCGGCGAAGACGATGTACAGCACGAACAGCAGGAACATCGTGAGGAACATCCGAAACCGAAGCCCCCAGTCCGCCTTCCAGTCCATGTCACAAGGTACGGTCCGAGGGGATAAGTATCACACGAGTGACGCCACGGAGTACCGAGCCGATTTCGCCGGTGGCCACGCCACAACCCCTTGACTTCGTATGGAAACCGTGGGATGAGAGCTCGTCTGACATGGGTTTCGAGCTCTGGGTGTGACAGACGGCAGACGAGTGGCAGACGGTGGCCTACGAAGGGGTCGTCGTACGGAATCGGATCGGGAGTCGAAAACGAAGCCACCGGCTCTCGAGCGCTCTAACCGGTGCGTGTCGGTCCGTTCGACGAACGTGTCGATGGGAGTCCCCAACAAGACCCCCGTTTCGCGTGGAAGCGAGCGCCGGTTCTCGAACCCCCTCATTTCGTGTGGAGTTCTCACGTGGTGAAACGAACCGAAAGCCGATCACGAGCGCGCCGTTTAACAGGCATAGTCCCCAACTGGCGCCAATGAGTGATTCGCGTGCGTTCTGTCCCCGGTGTGGGACACCGCTTTCCGACACCCACCGTGAGCCGACGGTAGCAGCGAGCGATGGCTCCGACACCGACGCGAGCGCCGCGGGCGGGCACGTATCGGCTGGCGACACATCACCAGCCGACACAGATTCCGACACCGGTGTCGCCGAATCGGTGCGCCACTGCGACGAGTGTTACTTCGAGGCGTTCGAGTTTGTCGACGCGCCCGACCGGATCGACGTGCAGGTCTGTGCACGCTGCGGGGCGGTTCACCGAGGAAATCGGTGGCTCGACGTCGGCGCCGACGATTACACCGACGTCGCAATCGAGGCGGTGAGCGAGGCGATCGCAGTCCACGTCGACGTCGCCGACGTCGCCTGGCAGGTCGAACCCGAGCAGATCGATCCGAACACGATCCGGATGCACTGTTACTTCACGGGTGTCGTGCGAGACCAGGCAGTCGAAGAGCAAGTAACGGTCCCGGTTCGGATCGCCCGCCAGACCTGCCAGCGCTGTGGCCGAATCGCGGGCGACTACTACGCCAGCATCGTCCAGATCCGGGCCGAGGATCGGAGCCCGGCAGCAGACGAAATCGATCGCGCGAAAGAGATCGCCCACGACGTCGTCGACGAGATGGAGGCGACGGGCGACCGCAACGCCTTCGTCACGGAGACGAGCGAAACTGACGACGGGCTGAATATCAAGGTCTCGACCAACAAGATCGGGAAGAAAGTCTCGAACAAGATGGTCGAGGAGTTCGGCGGCACGGTAAACGACGCCGAAACCCTCGTCACGGAGGACGAAGACGGCAACGAGGTCTACCGCGTTACCTTCGCCGTCCGGCTACCGCCGTACCGCTCCGGCGACGTGATCGACCTGGCGGACGACGACGACGGGCCCGTTCTCGTCCGCAGCGCTCGCGGTAACCTGAAGGGCGTCCGACTGACGACCGGCGAGCGCTACGAGGCGAGCTACGAAGAGGGCAACTCGCCGGACGCGCGAAAGCTGGGCGACCGCGACGATGCCGTCGAGACGACGGTCGTCACCGTCGAAGACGAGCGCGCAATCCAAGTGCTAGATCCCGAGACCTACCAGGCAACGACGATCTCCCGGCCGGAGTACGTCGATCCCGACGCAGAGACAGTTCCGGTTCTCAAGAGCCGCGCGGGGCTCCACATCTTGCCCGACGATGAGTGAGCCAGACGGCTCATCACCGTCTGGCGGTAACGACGGCGAGCAATCGACGGCGGTGGCGCTCGCCGCCGTCGTCGAAAAGCCACGATCCGAGACAGCCATCGCCGCCCTTCGTGCGGAAGGCGTCTACGACGACGCACGCCACGTCCAGGAGTACGGGCCGGAGACGGTCGCACTCCCAGTTACGGAGCCGCCAGCGGAGACGCGAGTTCGAGCGGTGATCCGGCAGATCGATCCGGAGTACCGAAGCAAGAGTCTCGAGGCGCTGCTGACAGAACGCGGCTGGAGCGAGGCGGAGCTGGCGTCGGCGCCGGGTTCGTGGGCCGTAATCGGCTCGAACGTCCTCGTGACGCTTCCCGCCGACTGTCCGGACGAGAGTGCGGTGGGCGAGGCGCTGTTGACACTCCACGGCGAAGCGGAGACCGTCCTCGCGGACGAGGGGATCGAAAACGACGGCGTCGAGGGAACTCACCGAGAGCCGAAGACACGCCTGCTGGCTGGCGATCCCGAGACGGAGACGATCCACGTCGAACACGGGACGAAGTACGCCCTCGACCCGACCCGGGTAATGTTCTCCCCGGGAAATCAGGCCGAGCGCGTTCGGATGGGCGAGGTGGTTGTAGGGAGGGATGAGTCGATTTCAGGGAGGGATGAGTCGAACAGAGAGCGCGTCTTCGACATGTTCGCCGGCATCGGCTACTTCACGCTGCCGATGGCCCGGGCCGGCGCGCAGGTGACCGCAGCCGAGATCAACCCGACGGCGTTTCGCTATCTGCTCGAGAACGCAGTCTTGAACGACGTCACAGAGCGCGTCGACGCCTACCGGGCCGACTGCCAGGAGGTCGCAGCAGATGTGACGGCCGACCGGGTCGTGATGGGGTACTACGGGGCCGGCGGCGAGGCGAGAGAGAGTGGTGGCGAGCAGAGAGAGACAGCGCCGCGGTCCCGGGAAGCCCACGAGTACCTTCCCGCCGCACTCGAGGCGCTGGTTCCTGGCGGCGTCGTCCACTACCACGAGGCGACGCCGGAGTCACAGCTGTGGGAACGCCCGATCGAACGGCTCGAGGCAGCCGTCGAGGCGACAGACCGAACGGTGGGACAACTCGAAACGCGACGGGTCAAGAGCCACAGCGCGGGCGTCGCCCACGTCGTCGTCGACGCCGTGATCGAGTGACGGGGGTGGCAGGTCGTGACATTCATACTTCCCCGAATCGAAGGGCCGGCAATGAGCAAAGGACAGGCTATCGCCCTCGGGTTCGCCGTGCTGATGGCGACGTCGATGATCGCGATGCCGGCGATGTACCTCTTTTAGGCAGCCGGCTGGTCGAGCGAAAGGCGACCAGCGTCAGCGATCAGTGTCCCAGACGTCGGCTAACGGACTGGATCGCGAGCGACGCCCGGAGCTACTGTCGGTAGACCGGTCTGCGGTTCGCGCCCGGGTCGTCTCCCTGCTGGCGTCGGTGCCGGAATGTGAGCCGGCGTTGTCCGAACTGCCGGTCGACGACTCGAGGGCGGCCCGGGGCTCGAACGGCGGGAGGTCGGGATGGCTCATCCGCTCGATCTGGGCGGCGAACCAGTCTGGTGTGTCGGTTCGGGCGCGCTCGAAGAGATCGAGTAAGCTCGAGTCGGCGACGTAGGTCGCACCGTAGTCGTCGGGCGCACGGACGACCCGGCCGCAGGCCTGGATGACGGTTCGCAGGGCGGACCGGTAGTACCAGGCCCACTGGCCCTCCTCGAGTCGGTGAGCCACCCGGGAGTCGCCCGTGTTGAGGAAGGGGGCCTTACAGAGCACCTGAAAGCGACAGAGGTCGCCTTTCAGGTCGAGGGCCTCCTCCATCTTCACCGAGAGGAAGACGTCGGGGTCGTCGCTTCGCTTCCAGTCTTCTAAATCCGCGTCGCGGTTCTCGCGCGAGTGCGTGCGAACACGGTCGCCGACGCCGAAGTCAGAGAGCAGTTCGGCGAGGCGCTCCTGGATCGCGTAAGAGTGGGCGTGAACGAGCCCCTTCTCGTCGGGGTGGTGTTGCATAATTCGGACGATAACCCGAGCGAGTTTCGGCAGCGTCTCGGCGCGCTCGTCGTAGGTCATCTTCCCCTGCGTGACGTCGTACAGCGGCCGGTTCTCGACGGGGAAAGTGTGGCCGACGTCGACGAGGGCGACGTTGTCGGGAGTCAGGCCGACCTGGCGACAGAAGGCGTCCTTATTGAGGATGGTCGCCGAGAGCAGCGCGAACTTGTTGCCCCGGTCCCAGACGGTGTGTGCGAGGTACTTCTCGGGGTTCATCGGCTTGATCGTCAGCGGGCCGCCCGCGGGGTCGTCGGCGTCGTCGTCCGCCGAATCGGCACTGTCGTCAGCCGACGGCTCGGCCTGATCGACCAGCCACGTCGTCGGACTCTGGGGGTCGCGGTAGTCCGAGACGAACCACTCTAAGTCGCCGATCAGCTCCTGGAGGCGGTCACGCTCACGGACGTCCGCCGGCGTCAGCGTCTCCTGGGCGAGTAGGTCGTCTTTGCGCCGGCCGCAGGTCTGGGCGAGGTTCTCGGCGTACCGGGCAGCGCGCTCGACCGAGTCGACGGCCGGCACCCGCAGCTCGTCCCAGAAGGGGACCGAGCGGGGGCCGAGCTGAATCGTTGCGTACATTTCGGCCCACTCCGCCAAGCCGTGGGCCTCGTCGATCACGACGGTGTCGCGCTTGCGAAACACGTCGCTGCCGGCGGTCTGCATGAAGTACGCGAGCGTCATCGCCGCGATCGATCGATTGGAAGCGATCGCCCGATCCGAGAAGTACGGACAGCGGTGGCGCACGGAGCAGTCGTAGCCGCGCTCGCGGACGCAGGGCGCCTGATTGACCGGCGTCGTCTCCTCGCCGGGCAGGATACAGGTGTAGTTCGACTT
Organism: Halobacteria archaeon AArc-dxtr1; assembly: GCA_025517425.1. Taxonomy (NCBI): domain Archaea; kingdom Methanobacteriati; phylum Methanobacteriota; class Halobacteria; species Halobacteria archaeon AArc-dxtr1. The sequence continues at coordinate 1,481,476 of JAOPJY010000001.1, forward strand.
CCCGCGGATCACGTTCAGGTCGGCGAGCAGGTCGTCGCTGGCGACGTCGTCGAGTTGGGAGACCTGTGGCGTCGTGTAGTAGGCGCCGGTGGCCTCGCTGGGCTCGGCATCGTCAGCCGACCGAGCACAGCCCGCAATGGCGCGTGCGAGAAGCGACTTGCCGCTGCCAGTCGGGGCGCGCACGAGGACCACGTCGTTACCGGCTGCGAACGCGTCTTGGATGTCCTGTAGGGCCTGCTCCTGATTCCCGCGGTAGCTCGGGGCGGGAAACTCCTCGAAGATCCGCTCGGGGTTCACCGTTCGGGGTACCGACCGGCCGACTCCTAAAAGCACCGAACCGTCTCCGGGCGCGACGCGAGTCGTAAATACTGCGAGCCGAAACGCCGTCCTATCGCAACCGTATCCGCCGCCAACCTCGACGTAGGCGGACGATTACAAATACGAACCCCGCCGTTGGTCGAGAGCGAGGAAGGGTCGCTCAGCGGAAGAGCACCGCGGGCCACCTGGTCCGCGGCGGCCTCACGGCCGCGTGGCGTTCGAATCCCACCCCTTCCGTTCTCGCCGAACTCACTCCTCGCGAAGCGTCGAGGACTCCTCGTCGACCGATTCGAGAGCCTCGACGGTCGACGCGGTCGGCTCGTCGGGCAGCGCATCGAGACACGGATAACACAGCAGGTGTGTCGAACCGTCGGCGAGTTCGAGAGTCATCGCCGTCCCGTCGCTGCCGTCGCGCTCGCCGAACGTCCAGACGTTGGCGATACCGCCCGCGACCGAGACAGTGCGCCCACAGCCGTCGCAGCTGTTCGTTGCCATACTCGCGTCTCGGGGCCGGCCGTGGAAAGTCGTTGCCCCGGTTGGCACGTTTGAGAGCCACTGGCGGTGGCGATTCCGTCGCTATCGAAGGGGTCACAGTCGACAACGCGGCAGAATGGCTCAGTTCGACTTCATCTCCTGGAACTTGTTCAACAGCGCTTCCGCAGAGTCCCCCGAGTCGTACTCGACTTTGCCGTGGTAGATCGTCCGCTCGTCGTCGAAGTCCGCGTCGACAGTCGAGGCCTGCTTTTCGCGGCGCTCGTGTTCGTCTTCGTCGTATGCACCCATTGACATGGTAACTACACACATGTTGGTGGTTGCCGGTAATCAATGTAACGGTCATTCACACCGGATTGGGTGGAGAAAGGAAGACGTATGCACGGCCGGGCCGTACGTGTGCGCGTGGCACGGCCGCTTCGCTTTCGATACTCGCCCCGGCGCTGGAGCGAGCAGCGCGTTCGACAGGACATTTTACAGCCGCTTCGCAGCAACATCGGCGCTCGATCGGTCGCCCCGCAGTTCGACGTTGGCGGTGGCTGGGACACCCACCGCTTCGAGATGGCAAACGGCGACGTGGCGCTGTTTGCTCGCGACGAGGAGAAAGCCTACTGGATGGGCAACACGGAGACGCCGTCGTCGCTGTGGCGCACCGACAAGGTCGGCTGGGGCGAGGTCCCGTATCGGGTCGCCCGCTGGACCCAGCGCGAACTGCTCGCAACACTTCACGAGACGGATCCCTGGCTCGCGGACTACCCCCATATCTCGTGGTTTTTCCTGCCCGTCTTCATGTCGAAAGACGGCCGGGAGTCGACGCGGGCGTTCTTCCGCGAGCACGCCGCCGGGTTTCCAGATGCGGGCCGCCGAGAGGCGACCCGGTACTTCGAGGAGTTTCTAGAGACCGGGGCGTTAGACGAGTACCGACACGTCATGTCCGGCAAGCTGGGGACCAGCGACCACGTCGACCGTGTGCGCATGAGCGCCGCGATGGGTGAGTTCGTCGCGGCGAAGATTCTCGTCGACGCTGGATACGACGTCGTCCCTGAAATCGAGGTGACGACGGGACACTCACTCGACTACCGAGCGGTCGACGAGGAAACGAACGTCTTGGTCGAAGTGACCCGCCCACAGCCACCTGGCAACAGAGCGGCTGCGGGCCCGGTCGCCGCGGTCCGGGACACCGCCGAGACGAAGACCAACGGTCAACTGGCCGAACACGGCGGCGGCGCGGTGCTGTTCGTCGACTGTTCGTCGTTTCGCGACGACAGCTGGGCCGCCGTCCGCGGCGAACAGCCGGACGTGAGACACCGTCCTGCAGTCGTCTATCGCGCGCGTCCGAGTGGACGCGTCGAAGCATACCGGAAGGGATCGGTGCCCCTCGATCTCGGAGCGGAGATCGAGTTCGTCGGGTGAGGGCGAGAGCCGGGTTAGGAAATCCGCTCTTCGGTTGGAGACGAACCGTCTCCGAGTTCGATGTGGCCAGTGCTATCGACGAGGATCTCGTGTTCGAGATGGGTGAACGCGACTTGAATTCTGGCGTCGCCGTGGCTGACGAGGCGATCGAGCTGTTCGGGATCGATACTCTCGTACAGCGGTGGCTCGAGGTCGATCGGCGACGTATTCAGGTGATCGGCCAGAACGCGTACGACGAGGTCACTCGCGGCGGTACTGTTCGGATCGAATTGTGTGATTGCCGTCATCCCACGCTTCCCCACGGGTAACTCGTGACCCAATGCACAAATATCTCCATTATAAATTATAAATACACATCTCGGGCAGACACACTCATCGAAAGTAGACAGTCACGCATACTATATCGACATAATGTCGTGTGTGTCCGGACTTCCGGGTGGCTCCGGGTCGCGGTCACTGTAGCCGACGCGACCGATCGCCTTCCGACTAACGGCGGCGTAGAGCGCGAACTGTGCATCCTCGGCCGTCTGGAACGTCTCCGGTTCGGAGCGCGAAAGCACCTCGGCCAGCGTTTCGGTTCCGTTCTGCAGGTCGAGCGTTCGATCGCCGTAGGCGTCGATGAGATCGTCGGTCGTCGCTGGATACTCGTGCTCGGCCAGCAGCGAGCCGGTTCGATTGAGGAACATTACAGCCAAATCATCACCAACAACCATTATAATTGTTCTGCATAAGGAGTGCCCAAGATCCCCATAGACATTATACATCACAGTCGGGGGAGAACCGGAGAAACGTCTTTACCGCCCGCCGAACGCGTAGTAGACGTGCCGTACGCGGACCTACACGTTCACACGACGCGATCTGACGGGAGCCTCGAACTGAACGCCGTGCCGAGTGTCGCCCGTCGAGCCGGGGTCGACGTCGTGGCACTCACCGACCACGACCGGTGTCAGCCGTTCGACGAACCCGTAATCGAGCGCGAGGGGGTAACGCTCGTCCACGGGATCGAGCTCCGAGTCGAACTCGATGACGGTCAGCGCGTCGACTTGCTTGGCTACGGAATCGAGCCGACGGACGAGCTAGCGGGTGCACTCGCGGAGCTGCAGCGAAACCGCCGCGAGCGCGGCCGAGCGATCGTCGAGCGCGTCGAGGATCGACTGGGAGTCGATCTCGACGTGGCCGTCGAGTCGGGATTCGGTCGTCCCCACGTCGCTCGTGCCGTCGCGGATCATCCGAAGACAGCCTACGACTACCAGGACGCGTTCGACCACCTCATCGGGGACGGCGGGCCTTGCTACGTCCCTCGCGAGGTGCCGTCGTTCGCCCGAGGTCGACGGCTGCTCGCAGCCGCCGGCGAACTCGTCTCGCTTGCACACCCACTCCGGTACCCCGATCCAGAAAGGGCGCTCGCGGCGGCAGCCGATATAGACGCCGTCGAATGCGAGTACCCATACGACAGCGCGGTCGAGCGGGACCGAGTCGAACGTGTCGTCGAGGAAAACGGGCTGCTCCGAACCGGCGGAAGCGACGCCCACGACGAGCGACTCGGTCGAGCCGGACTCTCGCGAACAGAATATCAGCAACTGGGACTGTCAACGCCGAGAGAGCCGGCAGACGGGAGCGGAGGGTTCAATGCGTCTTAGTGCGTAGGCACTCGCATGCACTGCCACTACTGTGACCGTGAAGCGGCCTTCGCTGCCGAATCCGACGGTCTGAAGGTCGGGCTCTGCGAGGAGCACTTCCGGGAGCGGTTACAGGAACTCGCCGAAGCGGATGGGTTAGAGACCTTAAAGGAGAAAGTGGACGTCGACCGCGCCGAGTAGGCACCGGTCGCACCGAGCACGTTCAGGCGGTCCGTCCCGCATCGACGTCGATCGCGTCGACCGGGCAAACGTCGACACAGAGCATACAGTCGATGCACTGGGCCTCGTGGGTCGGCTCTGCTTTCTTTTCGCTTTCGGGGTGACCGGGGGTGTCGACCCACTCGAAGACGTCGACCGGACAGTCCTCGAGGCAGGCGCCGTCGGCGATGCAGAGGTCGTAATCGACCGCGACGTGGGTGCCCCGAATGCCGAGCTGTTCGGGCTCGTCGACCGGTCCCCAGACCGCGACACCGTTTTCCTCGCCGACCTGTTCTCGCGATTCGTGAAACTGCGGGTCAATGGCCATTGCTAGCAGGCGAAACGGGCGACTGGCACATAAAAGTATGTTCCGCCCGGTCCCTGTTCGCCCGCCGGAGTGTCTTGTAAGCTGTACCGATGAAGACGAGCACTGAGGCGCAGGGCGCGTTGACCCACGAGCAAATGGTGCAGCCGCCCTCCCCGACGATGCCGACGATCGCAGCCGACGCTCAAACCACGGACGACTCGGGTCGCGTCCTCACGACGCCCCAGCTACTCGCCGGCGTCGAAGACGCCTTCGATCACCGACTCGACGAGACGCTGGTCGACGAGGTTCTCGTAGAACTGGACCGGCGTGGCTACGTCGAGTGGATCGGCGTTAGCCGGTCCGGAGATTACGTCTGGGACTTCTCGGAGTCGCCCGAACGGATCGCAGAGACGATCGCACAGGCATTGGTCGACCGCCTCCAGGAGTGGCTCGAAGGCGATTGCGAGGCCTGAGACGCACAACAGCACCATATCGTTGACAGCCCCGCAGAGGGATCGAACGCATCGCTTTTGCGGACGCCGACGAATAGCCAGATATGGATCTCACCCACCGCCCGCGCCGACTCCGCCAGGATCGGCTGCGCTCGCTGGTCCGCGAGACGCGCCTCGATGCGACCGATCTCGTCGCGCCCGTATTCGTCGACGCGACGGCAGACGAACGGATTCCGATCGAGTCGATGCCCGGCCACGAGCGAGTCCCGATCGAGGCGGCCGTCGACCGCGTCGAGGAGGTACTCGAGACAGGCGTCGAAGCGGTCATCCTCTTTGGAATCCCACAGTCGAAAGACGCCGAGGGAAGCCGGTCCTGGGCCGACGACGGCGTGATCCAGGAGGCGACGAGGCGGATTACGGCCGCGACGGACGCCTACGTCATTACCGACGTCTGTCTCTGTGAGTACACCGATCACGGTCACTGTGGACCGCTGGAGTCCGGCGTCGGGGCGGCGTCCGACCGTGACGGCCGGTCGGAGACGAGCACAGAGGGTGACACCGGCCCAACGCTGACGGTCGACAACGACGCGACCCTCGAGTCGCTGGAGCAGATCGCCGTCTCCCACGCGAAGGCGGGCGCAGACATGGTCGCACCGAGTGGGATGATCGACGGGATGGTCGGCGCAATTCGGGAAGCGCTCGACCGCGAGGGGTTCGAACACGTGCCGGTCATGAGCTACGCGGCAAAGTACGAGAGCGCCTTTTATGGCCCGTTTCGGGATGCAGCCGACGGCGCCCCCTCGTTCGGCAATCGCCGCCACTACCAGATGGACCCGGCAAACGCCCGCGAGGCGCTGCGAGAGGTCCGACTCGACGTCGAGCAAGGCGCAGACGTCCTCATGGTCAAGCCAGCGCTTCCGTACCTGGACATCGTCGGGGACCTCCGCCGAGAGTTCGACCGACCGATCGCTGCCTACAACGTCTCCGGCGAATACGCGATGCTCCACGCCGCAGCCGAAAAGGGGTGGCTCGATCTCGAGGCGGCAGCGCTCGAGTCGCTGCTCTCGATCAAGCGAGCCGGCGCAGACCTGATCATCACGTACTTCGCCGAAGACGTCGCGTCGGAACTCGGGTAACGCTCGCCTCGTCTGCCGAGCCCCACATTCTGACGATCGTACATCTGATCTTCAGTTGACTCGTCGAACGGTAATATTTGCTGCGCGCGAGCGTCACCACTCTCTGAGACGGACTAAGGCGCTACTGACACCAGTTCTTGTCAGATTCACCGGTGGACAAACGGCCAGTATATAGCCACACCATGGAAAGAGCGTAATATTCAACATCCTTATACAGATTTGATTTCCTCTAGATTTTGACGATGTTTCCTAGTACAGCTCTATTTTGGACACTTATCAACGCTAACCCTTATATTAAGCAAGTCCATGCCAGCTAAACGTGATTCAGAACACTACCACGCGGATATCGGAATCGTTCGTGGACAATCGTCTATCAGAAATCAGTGCTAGGACGTGCGCCGAGGAGGTGGGTAGATGATCGATCCCATCGCACTCGAAGTCGCGGCGAGCGATCTCGAACAGCTCGCGACGGGGATGAACCTGATGTGGGCGCTGACCGTAACCTTCCTCATCTTCTTCATGCACGCCGGCTTCGCGATGCTCGAGGCGGGGCAGGTCCGATCGAAGAACGTCGCGAACCAGCTGACCAAGAACATGCTGACCTGGGCGGTCGGCATCGGGGTCTTCTTCGTGATCGGTATGGGGCTCTCGAACAACGTGGGCGCAGCGCTCACCGGCGGCGAGGGTGGCCCGCTGACGATGTTTGGCGAGGAATCGTTCGATTGGGCGATGTGGCTCTTTAGCGCGGTGTTCGCGATGACCGCCGCCACGATCGTCTCCGGTGCCGTCGCAGGTCGCGCAAAGCTTCGCGCGTACGTGGCGTACACCTTCCTGCTCGCAGCGTTCATCTACCCGGTCGTGGCGGCGATGGTCTGGTACACTGGCCCAGGCGGGACGACGCCGATCCTCGCTGACCTCGGCTTCGCTGACTTCGCGGGCGGTATGGTCGTCCACGGCGTGGGCGGCGTCGCCGGCCTCACCGCGGCGTGGATCATCGGCGCCCGCATGGACAAGTACAACAGCGACGGGAGCGTCAACATTATCCCAGGTCACTCGATGACCTTCGCCGTCCTGGGTACCTTGATCCTCTGTTTCGGCTGGTTCGGCTTCAACGTCGGCACGGCCGCAACGGTCGTCGACGTCGACACCGCAGCCGAAGCCGGTAGCGTCGTCGCCCTGGCAGACTTCGACTACGTCGGCAGCGTCGCGATGGTCACCGCCCTCGGCATGGGGCTGGGCGCCATCGGCGCCTCGACGATCTCGCTCGCGATGAACGGCAAGGTCGACACGCTCTACGTCGCGAACGGCATGCTCGCCGGTCTCGTCGGCGTCACCGGCCCGACCGACCTCATCACCCCGATGGGTGCGATCGCGATCGGCTTCATCGCCGGCGCACAGCTCCCGATCGTCTTCAAGATCGTCGACGAGAAACTCAAGATCGACGACGTCTGTGCGGTCTTCCCGGTCCACGGGACCGCGGGGATGCTCGGCCTGATCCTCTTCCCGCTCTGGTCGATCGATGGAACCCCGGTCGGCGAGGGCCTGATCGCAGGCGGCATCGTCTCGGTCGAAGCCAGCGCGTTCGCACCACAGATTATCGGCGTCGCCGTGATCACGATCTGGACGGTCGCCGCCACGGCGGCTGTCTGGGGCGCGTTCAAAGCGATCGGCCAGGCACGCGTCACGCCCGAGCACGAGCGTGACGGCCTCGACCTCGCCGAGCACGGCGTCGACACCTACCCCGAGTTCGGCGGCCCGGACGTCGCCACCGACGGCGGCAGCGAGCGTCCGATCCGAACCGACGGCGGAAACGCTTTCGACGAGGGTCAGCGAGAGATTAGAACGGACGGCGGAGAGCCAATTGAGGAGGCAGCCCACGAGATTCGAACCGACGGTGGCGTCGACGGAGAGATCAAGATGGTTACCGCGGTCGTACGCCCGGACCGTCTGGGCGCGATCAAGCAGGCACTCGCCGAAGTCGGCGCCCCATCGCTGACAGTCACGAACGTCTCCGGGCGCGGCAGCCAGCCCGCCAAGAAGGGGCAGTGGCGTGGCGAGGAGTACACGGTCGACCTCCACCAGAAGGTCAAGATCGAGTGCGTCGTCGCCGACATCCCCGCCGAGGACGTCGTAAGCGCGATCCGCGAAGCCGCCAACACTGGCGAGCCGGGTGACGGCAAGATCTTCGTCTTGCCTGTCGAGAGTGCGACGCAGGTCCGCACCGGCAAGACCGGAACCGACGCGGTCTAACCACGCACCAACGCGGCCGATACAGACGGTCCACTGCGGGACCCACGCTTTTCAGCGGGACCTACGCTTTTGACCGGGCTCGCGAGCCGACCTCGGTACTACTTTGCCGTCCGATCGCCAAGCCCCGCGCATGAACCACGACCACTCGCGTGAACTGTACGATCGGGCGCTGTCGGTGCTTCCCGGCGGTGTCAACTCGGCGGTCAGAGCGGCGATAGAACCGTATCCGTTTTTCGTCCAGAAGGGCGACGGCGGGCACGTCATCGACGCCGACGGCAACCGATACATCGACTGGGTGATGGGACTGGGCCCCCTCCTGCTGGGACACGACCTCCCCGAGGAGGTACAGGCGGCGATCCAGCAGAAGGCGAGCGAGGGGCCGATGTACGGCACACCCACCGAGGTCGAAGTCGACCTCGCAGAGTTCGTCGTCCGCCACGTGCCGAGCGTCGAGAAGATCCGGTTCGTCAACTCGGGGACCGAGGCCACCGTCTCCGCGGTTCGGCTCGCCCGCGGCTACACCGGCCGGAACAAAATCGTCGTCATGCAGGGAGGCTATCACGGCGCCCAGGAGTCGACGCTGGTCGAAGGTGACGCCGAGAACCCGCGACCGTCCTCGGCAGGGATTCCCCAGTCGTTCGCCGAGCACACGCTTCCCGTCCCGTTCAACGACGAGGAAGCGATGCAGGCGGTCTTCGAGGAACACGGCGACGACATCGCAGCCGTCCTCACCGAACCAATCCTCGGAAACTACGGCATCGTCCACCCCGAAGCGGGGTACCACGAGTATCTCCGGGAGATTACCGACGAACACGGCGCATTGCTGATCTTCGACGAGGTAATTACTGGATTTCGCGTCGGTGGCCTCGGCTGTGCCCAGAGCGAGTTCGACATTACGCCGGATCTGACGACGTTCGGCAAGATTGTCGGTGGCGGCTTCCCAGTCGGCGCGATCGGCGGTCGCGCCGAGATCATCGAACAGTTCGCCCCCTCCGGACCGGTCTTCCAGGCAGGGACGTTCTCGGGCCATCCAGTCACGATGGCCGCCGGCCTCGAGACCTTGCAGTTCGCCGCGGAGAACGACGTCTACGAGCACGTCAACGCACTCGGAAACCAGCTGCGTGAGGGACTTTCGGAGATCGTCGCTGATCAGGCGCCGCGGTACACCGTCGCCGGGACCGACAGCATGTTCAAGGTGATCTTCACTCGTGACGGAACGGCGCCGAAAAACGCTGGCGAGGTGAAAGCGGCCGAGACGGAGCGCTGGCGCCGGATATTCTGGGGGCAGATGAACGACCAGGGAGTGTTCCTCTCGCAGAATCAGTTCGAGTGTCAGTTCGTCAGCTACAACCACACCGAGGCGGACGTCGAAGAGACGCTCGAGGCCTACAAACAGGCACTATAAACAGAAGAGAGTTTATTAAATAAGAAATGTGGAGCAGATAATAGAGAGCACAGGTGAGGAATTCTAATTCACCATCTTACAGAGAGTGTGTTGGTTCAAATATACTTATATAAACATGTGAAGGTTTATTTTTCCGAATTCGTCAGTAGGCATTACAAACATATGGGTGAAACGGGCAGTCGAAGTGAGTAGAAGTAATCAGGAGTACTGAATGTTTAGCTCAATGACGTTCGCTGCGCCCAGGACCGTCTCGGTGAACTCGGATCGGAACCGCTCGTCTTTCATCCGGTGAGTCGGACCCGCAATACTGATCGCACCGAGAACGGTGTCCGACTGATCGAGAATCGGCGCGGCGACACAACGAAGGCCGTCGAGTCGTTCAGCATCGTCGAACGCAATCTGTCGCTCCCGGACCGTCTCGAGTTCGGCGAACAGTTCGTCGCGGTCGGTGATCGTGTTCTCGGTGATCTCGGCTAGCCCGTGCTGGTCGACGATCTCCTCGCGACGGTCGGCGGGGAGGAACGCGAGAATCGCCTTTCCCAGCGCGGTACAGTGAAGCGGCACCCGGTCGCCGATCGCTGTGTCGATGTGGGCCGCTTCCGCTCCTCGCCCGCGGTAGATAAAAACGCCCTCGCCGTGCTCTTCAGTCATGAGACCCGAGATTTCACCGGTCTGTTCGGCGAGTTTGTCGACCTGAGCTCTGGCAACATCATAGAGATCGTGGTGGCGTCGGGCGCGCTCGCCGAGTTGTAAAAACTTCAGCCCGACACGATACTCGTCGCCGTGGTGGACGACGTATCCGGCCCGTTCGAGCGTCCGGAGATGGTTGTGGACGGTGCTCTTGGGCAGGTCGACAGCGCGTGCCAGCTCGGAGACTCCGGCGCCCTCAGCGGTACGGAGGGCTTCGACGATACCGAACGTTCGATCGATCGCCTGAATCCCGTCCGATTTGGACCGTGCCATACGATACCAGTACGAGTGGACCCGCCATAAGTGTTCAGTATCGTTGAACACCTGCCGGTAACACTCACTCGATCGAGACGCCTTCGGGACCTCGGGGGAGGTAGTTTCGGCCGCCAGGATCGGCAAGCAGTTCGCCGTCCTCGACGACGACCTCACCGCCAACGATGGTGTGGGTCGGGAGGCCAGTGAGTTCCTCACCGTGGAACGTCGAGTAGCCCGGCTCCATCGTGTGATAGAAGTCGTCGTCGACGACGGCGCTCTTTTCCAAGTCGACGAGGACCATATCGGCGTCAGAGCCTTCGACGAGGGCACCCTTGCGCGGGTACAGCCCCCAGCGCTTGGCGTTGTTCTCAGCACAGACCTCGACCAGCCGCTCCATGCTGATCCGGTTCTTGTTGACGCCCTCACTTACCATCACCGGCAGGAGGTACTCGATCCCGTTGTTGTCGCCGGGGATCGCGTCCCAGATGTCGCCGTGTTTCCCCTCGCCTTTCTCCTTGAACTCGATTTTGTGCGGACAGTGGTCGGTGCCGACGTAGTCGACGACGCCGGTTCGGATCCCCTCCCAGAGCCGTGTTTTGCTCTCCTCACCGCGCAGCGGTGGCGAGATCTTCCCCCAGACGCCTAACTCCTCCTGGTCGTTGGTGTGGCTGAGGAAGGCCGGTAGGGTTTCGGCGTGGAGATTGACTCCCTGCTCCTGGAAGCGCTCGCAGATGTCGACACCCTCACCCGTACTCATGTGGACGATATACGCTCGCGAGTCCGTATACTCCGTCAGCCGGCCGATCTGTTCGATCTGCATCGCCTCGCAGATGTTCGGCGCGGACTCGCTCCAGGCTTTGAGGTCGTTTCGCCCCTCCTCCTGGAGCTCCTTGCGGCGCTCGATGGCCAGATCCTCGTTCTCGGCGTGGAACATCACGACGCCGCCTGGCATCTCCGACACTTTGTCGAGCACCTTGTAGACGCGGCCAGCGTCGGAGTGGTCGATCCCCAGCTCCGGCGAGGCGTGTTTGTACCAGTTGAAGAAGACCTTGAACGAGCGGATCCCCTCCTCGGCTAACTTCTCCATCTCCGCGACGTGGTGGTCCTGGTGGACGATCGCGTGGTAGGCGAAGTCGATGTAGGAGTTCTCCGCACCTGCCCGTTTGAAGAAGTCCATATCGGGGAGATACGGCTCCTTCTGGAGGAGGAAGTTCACGACGGTCGTGACGCCGCCGTGGACCGCCCCGCGGGTCTCGGTCTCGAAGTCGTGTTCTAACCCCTCGTGATAGTCGTACTCGTACCGGGAGAGTCCCCAGTGGACGTGGGGGTCGATGAATCCCGGAAGGAGGTAGTTGCCGTCGGCGTCGATCTCGCGATCCGCGTCGGGAAGGGTTCGTTCGTCGCCGACGGCCACGATCGTGCCGTCGGTCGCCGCAACGCCACCGTGGATCGTCCCCTCGGGGGTGACGACACGGGCATTCGACACTCGTAGGTCTGCAGTCGATTCGACCATGGTTCTACGTGTTTCCGATCCTACTTGAGTGTACGCCCCGGCTGACTTCGAGGAAAATCGTCCGATCACCGGTGGAGAAAAGACATGCAGCGGCACAACGCTTATAGTTCGTTCCCCGGATAATTAGATATCTATGAGCACCGATAGCACGAACCGGACAGAGGGACCCGTCACCGAGGAGATCACGGTGACCGTCAACGGCGAGGAGGTTACCAGAACGGTCGAACCGCGGCTCAAACTCTCCGATTTCCTGCGGTACGAGTGTGACCTTCGCGGCGTCCGCGTGGGCTGTGAGCACGGCGTCTGTGGCGCCTGTACCGTCCAGCAGGACGGAGACGCGGTCAAGAGCTGTCTCTCCTACGCGGTCCAGGCCGACGGCGCCGAGATCGAGACCGTCGAAGGGCTCGCCGAGGAAGACGGCACGCTCCACCCGATCCAGGAGGCCTACCACGAGAGCCACGCGCTCCAGTGTGGGTTCTGTACCAGCGGCTTCGTGATGGCGACGAAAGAGCTGTTAGAGGAGAATCCCGACCCCTCCCGCGAGGAGATCCAGACCGGACTTGCGGACAACATCTGTCGCTGTACCGGCTACCAGAACATCTACGAGGCAGTCGAACGCGCCGCCGACCGAATGGAGGAGTGAAAGATGTCCGAATCTCAGCCACAGACACCCGAGGCGGACGGAGAGGTGGATCCCGGCGCCCAGAGCGAACCCGGCTCTGAGGGCCAGCAGTTCACCGGCCAAGGGCTGCGCCGGGTCGAAGACCACCGGATCCTCACCGGCGAGGCCGAGTACATCCACGACAAGACGCCGGCGAATTGCGTCCACATGGCGCTCGTTCGGAGCATGCACGCCCACGCGGAGATCGTCTCAATCGATACCGAGGCTGCCGAGGACCACCCCGACTGCGAGCTCGTCCTCACCGCCGAAGACCTCAAAGCGGCGTACAACCCGATGCCGACGGGCATCCCAGAAGTCGAGACCGACGACGGCGTCCGGCCGCTAGAGGAGTGGTCGCTGGCCGACGGAAAGGTCCGGTTCGTCGGGGAGCCCGTCGCCGCCGTGGTCGCCTCGAACCGGTACGCCGCCGAGGACGTCGCCGACCTGGTCGACGTCGAGTACGAGACGCTCGACGCCGTCGCCGACGGGATGGACGCACGCGAGGACGAGGTCGTCGTCCACGAGACGGTCGGAACGAACGTCGTCGACGGCGAGCGGATCAGCTTCGGCGACCCCGAAGCGGCGTTCGAAGAGGCAGATCACGTCGTCTCCGGATCGTACTCGTGGGGACGGATTTCCGGGGTCCCCCTCGAGACCGCAGGCGTCGTCGCGACCTACGACGACGACACCGACAGCTTCGACATCGACTGTAACATCCAGTTGCACACGCTCGTCGACGACACGATATACGAGACGCTGGGCTACGACGCCGACGACGTCCGGGTCTCGGTGCCGCCAGACGTCGGCGGCAGCTACGGGACGAAGATTGCCATCCACCGCTACTGCTGTCTGGCCGCGATGGCGAGCAAGGCCCTCGACCGGCCCGTGAAGTTCGAGGAGGACCGCATCGAGAACCTCCAGGGCGGAGACATGCACTGCTCGGAACGGGACTACGAGATGCGCCTGGCGGTCGACGACGACGGTCGGATGCGCGGGCTCGACGTCTGGTTCGTCGACGACTTCGGCGCCTTCCCCCGGTACCCGGTCAACCAGGTCCTCAAACCGCTATCGGTGCTGACGAACTCCTACGACATCGACGACGCCGTCTACGAGTACGAACTCGCGCTGACGAACAAGACCTCACAGACCGCCTACCGCGGCTTCGGCGTCGACCCACACATCTACGCCCTGGAGATGATCGTCGACGACGCGGCCCGCGAGCTCGGGATGGACCCCACGGAGCTGCGCCGCCGGAATCTGATCACGCCCGATCAGATGCCCTACGAGTTGCCCTCGAAGAACATCTACGACTCGGGTGACTACCCGGCGACGTTAGACCGCATCGAGGAGATCATCGAGGACGAGCGCGACGGCGGACTGTTAGATCCCGAAATCGTCGAACAGAAGCGCTCGGAGGGGAAGTACCGCGGCGTCCAGCCAAGCGTCATCATCGAGCCGGGCGTCAGCGGCTCCGACTGGACGAACCGCCAGCGCTCGGATCGAGACTCCCTCCCGGAGCGCTCACGCGAGGACGTCGACGAACTACCTGAGCACCTTCGAGCGCGCCTGCGCGAGGACGGCACCGTCCTCGCCTCGCTGGCGACCGACTCGTCCGGACAGGGCCACCAGACGCTCGTCTCCCAGCTGCTGGCCGACGAGCTCGGCGTCCTGCCCAGTGAGATCGAGGTCGACTACCTGCACAGCGCGGAGGCGCCGACGGAGTACGGCAGTGCGGCCTCCCGGATGGCAGTGATGCTCTCGGGGGCGACCGTCGGCGTCGCAGAGCAGTTGATCGCGGGCGTCGAGGCGGTCGCAGCAGACCACTGGGACGTCTCGACTGACGCGGTCACCTACCGAGACGGCCGGGTGCAGCGCCGGGGTGGTGGCGAGTCGGCAGACGAGAGCGAGACGCTCACTCTGGCCGAGATTGCCGGGCTCGAGTCTGACCGCGACGCCGCCGACCGCCACACGACCGTCAGCTACGACTACGACCACCCCGCGACCGAACATGCGGAGTTCGACGAGGCGTTCGCCCAGAAGTTCCCCGTCTACCCGACGGCGGCCTTCGGCGCGAACGCGCCCATCGTCGAAGTCGACGTCCAGACCGGCGAGGTCGAGATCCTGAAATTCCACACGATCCGGGACTGCGGAACGATGCTCAACCCGATGATCGTCGAGGGACAGGCCCACGGCGGCATCGCCCAGGGGGTCGGCGCCGCGCTGATGGAAGAGTTCGGCTACGAGGACAACGGCCAGCCCCAGTCGATCACCCTCTTCGACTACCTGCTTCCCTCCATCGAATCGATTCCCGAGATCGAGATGGAACACACCGAGACGCCCTCGCCGTACACCGAGACGGGGGCGAAAGGCGTCGGTGAGGGTGGGATGATCGACGCGCCCGCCGCGATCGCCACCTCGATCAACGCCGCGCTCGAGCCACTCGACGTCGACGCCCCCGCAGACCGGATTCCGGTCGCGCCAGACCATCTCCGGCGACAGCTCCGAGCCGCCAGAGACGACGCCGAGTAGCGGCGTCGCTTCGTGGGTTGCGAAAGGGCAGAAAACGGTACCGAGTTCGATTCAGTCCGAGGCTTCTGCGTCCGCGTCGGCGCTCTCGGCCTCGACGTCGAGATCCGCGTCCTCTTCCGGGGCGGCCTCGAGTTCGGACTCGGCCTCGACGCCCTCCTCGACTTTGCCCTCCATACAGGAGAAGAACTTCTTGACGAGTCGGTTGGTCACGCTCTTGAGTGCGCGCCCGCCCAGACTCGCGATCGTTCCCGAGACGTCGGCGGTCGCCGACCAGACGACCTTCGTTCCACCGTCATCGGTTTCCTCTAAGTGCATCTCGGCGGTCGTCTCGAACTCGTTTCGCGGCGCGTGGCCGACCGCCGTCATCTCCAGATGGTGGGGTCGGTCGGTCCGGGTGACGACGACGTCGACGTCGAACTCGGGTTTGACGCTGCCGACGCCGACCGCCATCACGGCGTCGATCTCGTGGGGTGACTCGAGGCTCATCTCCTTACAGCCCGGCGCACAGTCGGCGAGGACGTCGGTGTCCGTAAAGTAGTTCCAGAGTTCGTCTGCAGGCTGTGCCATCTCGTTTTCGCCAGTGAATTCTAACATTGGTAAGATTCTCGTTTAATATCGCTTCAGCGGTCGATCGCGCGTTCGTAGGCCGTCTCGAGCGAGCGTTTCGCGTACTCGCCGGCAACCTCTTCTTTGTACTCTCTGTCTGCGTGCATCTCGCCTTCCGGATCGACGGTCGCCGAGACAGTTTCGGCGGCCGCGTCGAGGGCCCCATCGGAGAGGGGCTCGCCTTCCAGTTCCGACTCGGCATCGGGGACTCGCAGCGGGATGTCGGCGGCGTTGGCCAGCGCGAGGCGAGCGTCCTCGACGACCGGGTCGTCGGCCGTCGGGTCGTCGACTCGGATCGCGCCGGCAGCGCTCACGGTCGGCCACGTCTGGGCTGCCCGTTTCAGTTCGAGAAACGCCATCCCGGTACGATCGGTCGGGAACGGTTCGCGGGGGATGGAAACGCTCTCGATGAGCTCGTTCTCCCGAAGGTCCGTGAACATGTAGGCGACGAAGTACTCGTCGACGGGAACCGATCGCTCCCCCTCGGCCGACCGGAGGTGTAGCGTCCCCTCGAGCGCGGCGAGTGCGGCCGGATAGTTCCCCGCCGGATCGGCCTCGCCGATGCTCCCGCCGACGGTTCCCCGGTTGCGCACCGCAGGACCGGCGATCTGCTCGGCGGCTTCGGGGAACATCGGAACGACCTCAGCGAGTGTCTCAGAGCGCTCTATCGTTCGGTGGCGCGTCATCGCGCCGATTCGAATGCGGTCGTCGTCGACGTCCACGTACGCGAGCTCGTCGACACCGTTCAAATCGACGAGGTGCTCCGGCGTCGCCAGCCGGTTGGCCATCACGATGCCGAGGGACTGGTTCCCGGCGAGCAGTTCCACGTCCTCTAGCTCCTCGAGTAGCTCCAGTACCTCGTCGACGGTCTCGGGCCGGTGGTGAGTAAACGGGGCAGGCTTCATAGCCCCTCGTCGTGCGACCGAGCCCGAGGCGTCCGCCGCGCCAGCTCCCTCGATACAAATCCGTCCCGGTAAGCGTATTGTCTACACATGTCGCGATCACGTGGATACGTCATACCTTACCGAACACGAGTAATAAGTGTTGGCACGCGACAGGAGATTGGCAGGCGTGCGTCGCCAACCGAGCGTGAGCGGGAATAGAGGCGGCGAGGCCCGCACTATCACGTACGTTTAAGTTTCGACGGCGAGAGTAGTGAGTATGCTCGATGGCTACGAGATGCACGATCTGACACAGCCGTGGTCACAGGATACGCCGGCGTGGCCCACCTACGATAACCCGAAGGTGTGGTACGAGAAGAGCCTGGACACGGAGAAGGTGAATGGACAGAAGATCGAGTTCATGAACCACACGGGAACCCACTTAGACGGCGAGAAACACTTCATCGCCCACGGGCGGGACATCGAAGAAGTGGGTCTCGACGAACTCGTCGGCGACGCCGTCGTCGCGGACATCTCGGACAAAGTCGGCGACTACGACGTCTACACGAGCGAGATGATCGAGGACGTCTGTGACGTCCAGAAGGGTGACATCCTGTTTATCCACACAGGGTACCAGGACTACGCCTGGCACACTGAAGAAGCAGATCCCCACCGCTACTTCTGCAAGCATCCCGGTCCGAACGCCGAGTTCGCCGACTGGTGCAAGGAGATGGAGATCAACTACATCATCTTAGACTGTGGCAGCGCAGACCACCCGATGAACACGGTGATCCGCGATATCCGACCCGAGCTCGCCGAGGAGGCAGCAGATCACCTCGGCGTCGACGACCTGGATGAGGTCTTCCCACCGGAGGGCTACCAGCTCATGCACACCGAGCTGTTCCCCGAGGGCATTATCCACGTCGAGAACGCCCAGGTGCCCGACGAGCTGCTGAACGAGCGCGTCCAGATCGGCACCTTCCCGTGGCGCTTCCGCGGCGGCGAGTCGAGCGTCTGCCGGTGCGTGGCGTTCCAGGACTGAAAGCGAGAGAACGGAGCGGCCCCAAGCGTTTTGCCGTCTGCCTTCGAGCCGAGAGCCATGAGTGTCGACCTTCTGGTTCGGAATGCAAGGGTCCCCGGCGCCGACGCACCGACGTCGATGGCGGTCGTAGACGGACGAATCGTCGACCCGGCGGACGTCGATCCCGACGAGGCAGACCGCGTCCTCGACGCCGCGGGCGGGCTCGTCGCCCCGGGGTTCGTCGATCCCCACGTCCACCTAGACAAGGCGTACGTCGAACCGGACCTCCGGCCGGCCGAGACCGGGACGCTGGGCGAGTCGATCGATCGGACCCACGAGCGAAAGGCAGAGTATACGGTCGACGACGTTCGCGACCGCGCCATTCGAGCGATCGAAGCCCACGTCGAACACGGCTGTACGCGCATTCGCACACACGTCGACGTCGACACGATTGGCGGGCTGACGCCGCTTCGCGGCGTGCTCGCGGCCCGCGAAGCCTGCGAGTCGATCGCCGACGTCGAAATCGTCGCCTTTCCACAGGAGGGGGTCCTGCAAGATCCCGGCACCGAGGCGTTGCTCACCGAGGCCGTCGAATCGGGGGCGGATCTCGTCGGCGGAATGCCCGACAACGAGCGCACGGAGGCCGACCGCCGGGCGCACGTCGACGCCTGTCTCGACCTGGCCGAGCGGTTCGATGTCGGCGTCGACATGCACGTCGACGAGACTGACGATCCGTCGGCGCGCTCGCTCGAGTACCTCGCTGCGACCGTCATAGAGTGCGGGTTCGAGGCGCCGGTGACCGCGGGTCACACCTGCGCGCTGGCGGCCTACGACGATCCCCACGCCGCCAGGGTGATCGACCTCGTCGCGGAGGCCGGCCTTTCGGTGATCGCCAATCCGCCGACGAATCTCGTCCTGCAGGGCCGCCACGACGGCTATCCGAAGCGCCGGGGGATCACCCGGATCGACGCCCTCCGTGAGGCCGGCGTCACCGTGGCCATCGGGCAAGATTGTATTCTGGACGGCTTTTACCCCTACGGGCGGGCAAGCATGCTCGAGGCGGCGCTGCTCGCAGCTCACGCGGCACAGCTCGTGACGCCCGCAGAGCGCCGGCTGGCGTGGAATCTCGTCAGCCAGAACGCCGCCGCGGTCGTGGGCTCGGAACACGGCCTGGAAAACGGGCAGCCGGCGACGTTTAACGTCTTCCCGCCCGGCGTCGACGGGCGCCACGAGGCGATCCGCCGCGGCGGGGCGCCACGCGCCGTCGTCCACGAGGGAACGATCGTCGCCGAAACGAAGCGAGAATCGACGGTCTACCGGGCCGACTAGCGCTCGAAGTCGATCTTGCGGCGCTCGTCGCCGCGGCGGACGTGCGTCGTTGCGGGCTCGGTCCGGGCGATCTCGCGGCCGTCTTTCAATACGAGCGTCCGCGGCGCCTGGGTCCGCAGCGCGTTGAACGGGTCCGGCGCGTCGTAGACGACCAGCGAGGCAGGGTTTCCGACATCGAGGCCGTACGCATCGGTGCCGAAGATCGAGGCGTTGGCGTCGGTGAGCATCTCCCAGAGCGGACCGACGTCGCTCCGACCGCTCATGTGTGCGTAGTGGAGGAGGACGAACGCGGCGTCGAGAGGATCGCCCCGGCCGTAGTGGTACCAGGGGTCCATCACGGAGTCGTGGCCGATGCCGACGGTGACGCCGGCCTCGCGCAGCTGGTCGATCCGGGTGTGGCCCCGGCGCCGCGGGTAGTCGTCGTACCGCCCCTGCAAGACGGCGTTGTCCGGCGGGTTCGTGACGACGCCGACCCCGCTCTCTGCGAGCAGCGAGATCACCTTGTCGGCGTAGCTGTTCGGGTAGGAATGCATCGCCGTCGTGTGGCTCGCGGTCACTCGATCGCCGATTCCGCGCTTCGTGGCCTCGCTCGCGAGCACCTCGGTAAAGCGCGAGCCGGGATCGTCTGTCTCGTCGATATGGAGGTCCGCCGGGCGATCGTAGGACTCGGCAAGGTCCATCGCGAGTTTGACCGAGGCAACGCCGTCCTCGCGGGTGTGCTCGTTGTGCGGGATCGCGCCGACGAGGTCTGCACCGATCTCGAGGGATTCGCGGAGCAGATCTTCGTGGTGTTCGTCGGTGAAGATGCCGTCCTGTGGGAAGGCGACGACCTGCAGGTCGACCAGATCCGAGACTGACTCGCGGAGGTCACAGAGCGCGCGGACGGCGGTCAGGGACTCCTCGGTCGCGTCGGCGTGGGTCCTGACGCGAGTGACCCCGTTGGCCGCGAGCCACTCGATCGTCTGCTCGGCGCGAGCCTGCACGTCGTCGGCCTCGAGTGACTCCTTTCGCTCGCCCCAGATCTCGATGCCCTCGGCGAGCGTGCCGGACTCGTTCCAGCGCGGGTCGCCGGCAGTGAGCGTCGCGTCGAGGTGGAGGTGCGGTTCGATCAACGGCGGGGTGACGAGCCGGCCGTCAGCGTCGTAGACGCGGTCGGCGTCCCCGGGATCGCCGGAGACGGCGTCCTCGAGACGGGCGATGGTCCCGTCTTCGACCGTGATGTCGACTGGGTCTCCCGCGAGCGTGCGTGCGTCGGTGATGAGCCACGAGGGCATACACGCCACATTCGCGGGGGCAACTAATAGTGCTGTGACTCTCCGATTGTACAGTTTCTTCAACAAATTCGTGTCACTAGCGTCCAAATAGCTGTGCGAAATTAGCAACTGTCGAAACCCTCATTACCCCTGCGCTGACTGTCGTGAGTAATGACGAAACGTGATGGCGGATTCGACTGGCGACGGATCGTCTTCGGACGAACCGATCTTCCCGATCCCGATTACCCACTCGACCACGTGCCCAAAGACGAGCGCAGGGGGCTCGTGAGCCTCTCGGCGGTGTTGCTCGGACTGGTGTTTTTCGCCGGGACGATGTGGGCGGGCGCGGAGGTCAGCGCGGCGATGGGCTTCGAGGAGATGCTGACCGCGATGGTCGTCGGGCACATCATCCTCGGCGGCTACGTCGCGCTACTGTGTGCGATCTCGGCGAAGGCGGGGCTAACGACCGTCCTGTTGGCACGATACTCGTTCGGCCGCTTCGGCGCGAAGTGGGCCGACCTGCTGCTGGGTGGGACCCAGGTCGGCTGGTTCGGTGTCACCATCCCGATGGTGGCCATCCCGACGGCGACCTATTTCGGACTCGAGAGCGCAGCGATGCTCAGCGCCCTGATCATCGTCTGGGGGCTGTTACACATGCTTACGGCGTACTTCGGCTACGACGGAATGGAGAAGCTCTCGTACGTCGCTGTTCCCTTCCTGATCCTGGTGGGGCTACTCTCGATCTACATCGCGGTCGGGGAGGTCGGCGGGGTCGACGGGCTGTTAGCCCAGACCGGCGGCGGCGAGATGGGCTTCGGACTCGCAGTGACAATCGTCGTCGGGACGTTCATCAGCGCGGGGACGCAGGCGCCCAACTGGGCGCGCTTCGCGATCAGTTCCCGGATCGCGTTCTGGGCGGGGTTGATCGCCTTCCTCGTCGGGAACAGCTTCCTCTTCCTGAGTGGCGCCGTCGGTGGCGCCGTCTACGACGTCACCCCGCAGGGTGACCTCTACGAGGTGCTTGTTGCACAGGGACTGGCGACCGTCGGCCTGATCGCGCTTATTTTGAACATCTGGACGACCAACGACAACGCCGCCTACGCGTTCAGCGTCGCCGGCGCCGAGGCCTTCGAGTACGACCGCAAGCGGCCGTTCGTCATCGTCGGCTGTCTGGCCGGGATCGCGCTCGCACTCGCCGGCGCGGACGCGTTGCTCCTGCCGTGGCTCGAAGTGCTCGGACAGTACATCCCGCCGCTTGGCGCGATCATTATCGCCGACTTCCTGCTGTGCTGGCGCCTCTCGGTCCCGCGGATGGATGACGTCGAGTTCACGAGCGTCCGGTGGACCGGCGTCCTCGCGTACGTCGTCGGCTGCCTGGTCGCGATCCTGACGGCCGGTTCGATCGTCCCTGGCGTCACCGCGCCCGCGGTGCTCCCGGGGATGGCGGCGCTCAATGGCATGCTCGCAGCAGCAATCGTCCACGTGGTCGGCTACTACCTCCTCGAGGCCAACGGTGTGTTGCCGGGACACGTGGTTCCCGAGGACGCCGAGCGACTCTGAGACGGCAGCTCGGGCGCCCGCCGGGACCGTAGAGACTCAGCGGGCCACTAACACCGGAATCGGCGACCGGCGAACCACTTTCTCCGCGACGCTCCCGAGCAGGACACGTGCAACTCCCTCTCGGCCGTGGCTCCCGATTACGACCAGATCGTAGTTCTCCT
This sequence comes from Halobacteria archaeon AArc-dxtr1, assembly GCA_025517425.1. Taxonomy (NCBI): domain Archaea; kingdom Methanobacteriati; phylum Methanobacteriota; class Halobacteria; species Halobacteria archaeon AArc-dxtr1. Next base: position 1,503,546 of record JAOPJY010000001.1, read on the forward strand.
CGTCGGCGCGTTTGACGATCGCACGATCCGGTCGTCCGCGAGCGACCTCGGTCTCGATCTCGACGCCGCGTTCGGCGCCGCGCCTGCGAGCCGTGTCAAGCAGCTCCTGGGCACGTTCACGCTCCGGGGCGTCGTCGGGGAGATCCCCGGTCATTCCCGAGAAGGCGCCGATGTCACCACGCCCCACTTCCACGGCGTGGAGTACGGTAATCGATGCGTTCGGGAACGTCTCGATGGCGTAATCGAGCGCGTCGGTCGATCCCTCCGAGCCGTCGACGGGTACCAGTATTCGGTCCGACATGGCAATGTGTACGTATAATAGTTAAATATAGCTTTGGGCCGGTAGAGCACGCCAACGGGAGACACAGCAATACGGATCCGGTTCACGTGATCGAAACAGCTTGCTACCGCCGAGAAACGCCACCAAGACCACGCACGAGTGGACAGTAACGCTATACGACAAGAGCACGTGGACGGACGCATGAAGGCCTGCGTGCTCGACGAGTGGGGCGGATCGCTGTCGGTCGAAACGGTACCGGAGCCCGAGCCGGGACCGGGCGAGGTGCGGGTCGACGTACGCGCCTGCGGCGTCACCCGAACAATCGAGAACGCGGTCCAGGGTGGGCTCGACGACGATCCGTCGCTGACGCCCCGAATCCCGGGCCACGAGTTCGCCGGTGTCGTCGACGCCGTGGGAGACGGCGTCTCTCGGCTCGAGCCGGGTGACCGCATCCTCTCGTACTTTTATCTGACCTGTGGCGACTGCGATCACTGTCGTCGCGGGCACGGAAACCGGTGTACCGAGTTCGGCGGCTGGTACGGCGTCAACTCCGAGGGCGCCTACGCCGAGAAGGCAATTCTCCCGGTCGAAAACGCACTCCCGTTGCCCGAGGGCGCGAGCTTCGCTGCGGGCGCGATCGCGGCCGACGGGTTGGCGACGCCGATCCACGTTTGCGACCGGACGGACGTCGGCGATACCGATACCGTCCTCGTGATCGGTGCCGCGGGCCGGATCGGGATCCACCTCTCACAGCTCGCGGCGAGCCGGGGTGCACACGTCCTGGCTGCGGACGTCGACCCGGAGCGCTTGGATCACGTCGACGCCGTGACGGGCGCGGCAGTGGAACCGATCGACGCGCGTGGTGAGGACGCCGCTGATCGGCTCCGCGAGGCGACGCCACACGGGGACGGCCCGACGGTGATCGTCGACGCCGTCGGCGACGTCGAGACGCTGGGAGCGGCCTGGGACGCAATGGCGATGGGCGGACAGGTGGTTTCGCTCACCACCCACCACGAGCGCAGTTTCGCGCCGCTTCTGAAGGAGTTCGTGGTCAAAGAGGGTGCGCTGCTCGGCTCGCGGTACGCGACCAGAGACGAGGTCGTCCGCGCGGCGCGCCTGCTCGCGGACGGACGGATCGAGCCCGTAGTGACCGATCGCGTCGGACTGGCGGACGTGCCGGCGGTCCACGAGGAGCTACGGGCGGGCGAGCGCTACGGCATGGTCGTACTCGAGCCGTAGAGCGAGACAAAACGAGAGCAGTAAGGGGCTTACTCGAGCGGATCCGGATCCTCGGTACGACCGGTATCTTCCAGTTGGCTCTGGCCCTGTCGAGTCCCGCCGTCTCCAGGGAGGAGGACGTTGAGGATCAGCGCAGTGACACCACCGACCAGGAGCCCAGAGCCGAGGATCACGGCAATCTCGTCGGGGAACTCGACGAGCAGGTCATCGGTAATCTCGACGCCGACGCCGAGGACGATCGAGACGGCGATGATCGTCAGGTTTCGCCGAGTCAGCTCGACTCGGTTAGCGACGATTCGCAGCCCGATGGAGAAGATCATCCCAAAGAGGACGACCGCTGCACCCCCGAGAACTGGGTCGGGCATTGCGGCGGCGATGGCTCCCACCTTCGGGATGAGTCCGAGCACAACGAGGAAGATACCACAGATCCCGACGACGAACCGGCTCGCGACGCCGGTAAAGCCGATCAGGCCGACGTTCTGGGAGAAGGAGGTGTTGGGGAAGGCGTTGAAGAAGCCGGCGAACATGCTCATGAACCCGTCGGCGAGGAGCCCGCCGCGCATCTCCTCCGAGGTTGCTCTGCGCCCGACGCTTCCGGTCGTCCCCTCAATGTCGCCGATCGTTTCGATGGAGGTGATGACGTAGGCGAACGCCGCGATCAGGATCGCCACCGGGTGGAACTCGAGGCCGAACTCGAGGGGCATCGGCACGGCGACCCAGGACGCTTCAGCGACGCCACCGAAGTCGAGCAGACCCATCGGCCAGGCGACGAGGTAGCCGACGACGACCGCGAGGAGCACGCTCGCGATCGAGACGAAGCCGTCGAAGTACTGGTTCAAGCCGACGGCAAGGAGGAAGACGAGTCCGGCGAGACCGAGGTTGTACAGCGCCCCGAAGTCGTCGGCCCCTGGGCCGCCGGCAGAGTAATCGATGGCGACCGGGATCAGCGTCAGTCCGACGAGCATGACGACGATGCCGGTTACGAGCGGCGGAAACAGCCGCTCGAGGTCGTCGTAAAAGTATCCGACGACGATCTCGACCGGAGCCGCAACGATGATCGCCCCGAAGATCGCTGCGACGCCGAAGGCGGCGCCGATATCGATCAAGGGCGCGACGAAGATCGCACTCGTCCCCATCACGATCGGGAGCCGG